>NZ_JASATG010000001.1:0-437148 GCF_038440195.1 Pseudoduganella sp. OTU4001
ACCCCCCCCCCCCCCCCCGACTTTCACGACTTTCAAAGGCTGGCGGCGAAGGCGTCGCGCGCGACGTGCTGCGGGATGTCCTTGCGCCAGACCAGCATGGTTTCCGCCTCCGCCACTTCCGGCGGCAGCGTGTGCACCTGGACCGTGCGCCCCAGGCTGCGCTGCTTCAGCACTTCGCGCGGCATCATGGCGACACCCATGCCGGCGGCAACGCAGCCGATGATGGCTTCGAAGGTGCCGAATTCGGAAATGCGGGTGGGCGTGATGCCGGCTTCGGCAAACCACCACTCGAGGCGGCGCCGGTAGGAGCAGCCGCTGCGGAAGGCCAGCAGGCTGCGGCGCGCCACATCGGCCGGCCCGCTGACGGGGCCTTGCAGGGCGTCGGTGAGCAGCACCAGCTCCTCCACAAAAGCCGGTATCTGGACCAGTTCCGTGCGCTCGATCGGCGCTGACACCAGGGCCACGTCGACCTTGTGGTTCAGCACCGCCTGGATCAGGTAGTCGGTCGGGCCGGTATCGAGCACCAGTTCGACCTGCGGGTATTTGCGGTGGAATGCGCCCAGCACGCGCGGCAGGCGGGCGGCGGCCGTGGTCTCGATCGAACCGATACGCAGCGTACCGGACGGCTCCTGGCCGCCGCGCACCGAACTTTGCGCTTCATCGGCGAGCCGCAGCAGGCGGTCGGCGTATTCCAGCAGGCGCGTGCCTTCGGGCGTGATCAGCAGGCGCCGGCCGGAGCGGTGGAACAGCGTGACGCCCAGCGATTCTTCCAGCTGGGTCAGACGCGCCGAGACATTCGACTGGACGCGGTGCAGCCGCGCTGCCGCCTGGGTCACGCTGCCCTCTTCGGCTACCGTCTTGAAAATACGCAGTGAGGAGAGTTCCATTCAGTTCTCCATATGAGATGGTCTTCTTCATTATTATTCATTTTTAATGATGCGTGAAGGATTCTATAGTTCAGGCTATAGGAGCCTTCGCCATGAACCAGCCATCACCCGCCATCCTGCTCGCCGCCAGCTTCGCTTTTATCATCGTCCAGCTCGACGTCACCATCGTCAATGTGGCGCTGCCCGCGATCGGGCGCGAACTGGGCGCCGGCGTCAGTGCGCTGCAATGGGTGGTGGATGCATACACGCTGGGCTTTGCCGTATTCCTGCTGTCGGCGGGGGTGCTGGGCGACCGCTTTGGCGCGCGCCGGGTGTTCCTGGGCGGCTTTGCGCTGTTCACGGCGGCTTCGCTGGCCTGCGCCATTGCGCCCGGCGTGCTGGCCCTGAACCTGGCGCGTGCGGCACAAGGCGTCGGGGCGGCGCTGATGGTGCCAAGCTCGCTGGCGATCCTGAATGCCGGCTATGGCCATGACCGTGCGCTGCTGGCCAAGGCTGTGGCCTGGTGGACGGCGGCGGGCGGCGTGTCGATCGCCGCCGGGCCGGTGCTGGGCGGCTTGCTGATGAGCTTTGCGGGCTGGCGCAGCATCTTCTGGGTCAATATCCCGATCTGCCTGCTGGGCTTCTGGCTGACGCTGCGCGCCGTGCCGGCCGTGGGCGCCCAGGCCGGTGCGCGCGGATTCGATGCTGCCGGCCAGGTGCTCGCCATCGTCGCGCTGACCGCCCTGGTCGGCGCTGTCATTGAATGCCATGCGCTTGGGATCAGCAGCCCGCTGGTGCATGGCGCCCTGCTGGTGGCAGCGGCGGCCGGCGTGCTGTTCATCCGCCGCCAGCGACGGGCCAGCGCGCCTATGCTGCCCCTCGATCTGTTTGCTACCCGGGCGTTCTCCGGCGCCGTGCTGTTCGGGGTACTGGTCAATTTCGCCTACTACGGCGTGATCTTCGTGCTCAGTTTCTATCTGCAGCAGGTGCGCGGCTTTTCGGTCCTGCAGGCGGGCTTGATCTTCCTGCCGCTGACGGGCACTTTCATCTTCTCGAATATCGCCAGCGGCTGGCTGCAGGCACGCAGCGGCTCACGCTTGCCGATGATCATCGGTGGCGTGGTTGGCGCCTGCGGCTATGCCCTGCTTGGTGCCGTCGGCATCGGCGCCGAGGCGACCTTCCTCATGATGCTGCCAGGGCTGGCGCTTATCCCGGCCGGCATGGGCCTGGCGGTGCCGGCGATGACCACGTCGATCCTGGCGGCGGTCGAGCGCAGCCAGTCCGGCGCCGCATCGGCCATATTGAACACCGCACGCCAGCTCGGCGGCGCCATGGGCGTGGCCATCTTTGGCGCGCTGGTTGGCGGCGTCGATGCCGGCGCTGCGATGCACGGCATCAGGATCGCGCTGGCCGTATCCAGCCTGCTACTGCTGCTTGCCGCCCTGCTGGCCTTGCACTGCATCGCCCCGCACCAAGTTTTTCAACCTGAAGGAGATTCACCATGCCGTACGTAAATTTTCGCGTCACCAAGGAAGGCGTGACCGCCGAGCAGAAGCTGGAACTGATCAAGGGCGCCACCGAGCTGCTGCAGCGCGTGCTGAACAAGAATCCGGCCACCACCTTCGTCATCATCGACGAGGTGGAGACCGATAACTGGGGCATCGGCTACGACAACGTGACCACGCTGCGCGCCAACGCTGCGGCAGCCAAGGCCAAGGCCAAGGCCAACGCCAGTTAAGCTTCAGCGCGCGGCGACTGGCGCCAGCTCCACCAATAGTGACGGCGCAGCCGGGTCGGCCACGTCCAGGGCGAAGCGATAGACGGCGCGGGCCGGCACTTCCAGTTGCAGGTTGCCGCCCTGCTCCGCCAGCTGCAGCGCCTGCCCGGCATGGGCCTGCGGCGCCTGCAGCTTGCCGCCCAGGTCGATCTTGCTGTAGTCGGCGGAACCAATCTTGAATTCATGCCGCCCGGCTTCCAGCAGCAGCGTGGCCTCCAGCCGCTTGCCATCCACGGCCGGCTGCAGCCGGTCGCGCATCGCCCAGCCATTCATGCTGCCGCGCAGGTAAAGCGGTACGGTCGCAAACAGCTGTGCGCGGTCCTGGCGCGCCGGCAGCAGTTTGCCGGCGATATCCACCTTGCTGAACTGGAGGTTGCGCAGGCGGTCATGACTCAGGACAAAGCCATGGCAAGCTGCCGCTACGCACTGGAACTCAATATCACCCAGCGGGTAGCCAGCAGCAAAGCTGCCCTGCTTGAGCGGAGCCAGTTCGTCGCGTCCGCGCGGGTGGTCCACCAGCAGCTTTCCATCGCGGTAGGATACGGCGTAGAGCACGCGCAGTTCGTCGCTGTAGTAGTCGCCCACATAACGCCGGCTGGCCTGCTCGTCCAGCGCCTCGTCGGCCAAGCGGCGCAGCGGGATCTCGCCACCGTTCATCGTCAGCGTGCCGCCTGCAACCACGCCATCGGGGCCTGGGGTCTCGAATTCCATGCGCGCGTTATGCTTTTCCGAATGGAAGCTGCGTTCGCCGACCGCTTTCAATTCTGTGCGCGGCACTTCCGGCGACTGGGCGTGCAGGCGCCCGTTATCGACCAGGAAGTTCAGGGTGATTTGCCGCGATCCATAGCGGCCAGTGAACGCCGCCAGCTGGTTCGCGGATGGCAGCGCTGCCGCCGCAGCGTGTGCCGGCGCGCGCGTTGAAGCGTTGGTGTGCGGCGCCATCGCGGCGCCCAGGTAAATTTCGGCCACCTCCTTCGCGCGCTCCTCCGCTTGCGTCCCGGCGTCGTTCGACAGGAGGGCGACGGCCAGGCGCTGCTTCGGGAAACGCAGCAAGACGCTGCGGAATGCCGCATCGGCGCCGCTATGCGAGATGGTGGGCAAGCCGCGATAGCTGCCATGGGCGATGCCGGAAGCGTAATTGAGCTGCCTGCCATTCGCCAGGGTGACGCCCTGTTCCATGCGCGCCAGGGTGTCCACCGTGCCGACCACCGGCTTGAGGAAATTGGCTTCCCAGCGCGCCAGGTCATCCACCGTGGTGCTCAAGCTGCTCGGGCCAACCGTCGAATATGACAGCGCAATGTAGCGGTAGCCGCCCTCGCCGTCCGCCTCATAGGAAGCGGCGCGCCCGGGCACTACGGTGCCGTAGCGTTCCTGGAAATGGGTGTGCTTCATGCCCAGCGGATCGAAGATGCGCTCCCTGGTGAATTGCCCCAGCGAGCGGCCCGACACACGCTCGACTACCCGCGCCAGCAGCATATAGCCGGTATTGCTGTAACTGAAGCGCGTGCCCGGGGCGAAGTTAAGCGCTTGTTGACGGCTGACCAGGCGCATCACATCGTCGTCGGTGATCACGTCTTCCAGCCGCCATCCCGCCAGCGCCAGCAAGCCCCACTGGTCGCGCAAGCCGCTGGTGTGGTGCAGCAGATGGCGCAAGGTTATGGTGCTTCCCATGTCCTGCAGCTCGGGCACGTACTTGCGCACGTCGTCATCCAGGGACAGTTTGCCGTCGTCGGCCAGCAGATGGATGGCGAAGGCGGTAAATTGCTTGGAAACCGAAGCGACGTGAAATGGCGTGGCCGGAGTGTTGCGCACCTTGTGTTCAAGGTTGGCCAGCCCAAAGCCCTTGCGGTAGATCGTCCTGCCATCCTTGTAGACCGCCAGCGCCCCACCCGGCGCGCCAGCTTTCGTCCAGCGCGCCACCAGCCGGTCCGCCTTGGCCGCTTCGGGCGACGCGGCTTGCGCGGCAATACAGGTCAACAGCAGCGGGACCGCGAGCACGTGGAGTCGGGTCATGGGGATCCTTTATTGGAAGCGCCGCGGCCGGTGGCTGCCCAGTAAATGCCGCCGTACAGGTGATGGCGGAACACCGGGTCGGCATAGGTGGCGGGCAAGTGGCCCAGTCCTGTGTAAAACGCGCGGCCGTTGTTGAAGTGGTGGTACCAGCTGACTGGATGGAAAGCGCCCATGCCTTGCGGGCCTGGCTGGTAGGTCGATTCGTCCACCGTCAGCAGGTAATGCAGCTTGCCGCTGGCGGGCTTGAAGGCGTACCACTCCTCCGTCACCAGGTTGCGCGGTGCGAAGCGTTCCATGCCGGGGAAACCTGTGTCTTCGACCTTCAGCACGGCGCTCTGGATGGCGGGGTGGTGGTCGAACATATGGCCCACCAGCCGCGTGTACCATGGCCAGCCATACTCCGTATCGGCGGCGCTGTGCACGCCGACAAAGCCGCCGCCGGCGCGGATATAGCGCTCGAACGCTGCCTGCTGCTGCGGGTCGAGGACGTCGCCGGAGGTCAGCAGGAACACCACCGCCTGGTATTTGGGCAGCTCCGCGTCATTGAAGGCGCGGTTCGGGTCCTCGGTCCAGAACACGGTGAAGTCGTGCAGTTTGCCCAGTTCCTGCAATGCGGCGACGCCGGCGGGAATGGCATCGTGGTGCCAACCGGCGGTGCGGGAAAACACCAGGACCTTGAATTGGGCCGCCTGCGCGCAGGCGCCGGCCAGCGCGAGCACGCTGGCGGCAAAAATCAGGAGTGGTCGCTTCATGGCTGGCAACGCTACCACGAAAGCGGCAGCGCTGCCAGTCTACGCCTAGTCCGCGCCCCGGACCCGGCCGCGGATCTCCGCCAGTTGACGGCGCAGCGCGCTCAAGTCCACCGGCTTGACCAGGTAATGCTGCATGCCGGCATCCGCTGCGAGGCGACGCGCTTCCTCATGCCCCCATCCCGTCATGGCGATGAAGACCGTGTCGTCGTCCTCGCGCAGGGCGTGGATGCGGCGCGCCGCTTCGTAGCCCTGCATATCGGGCAGGCCGATATCCATCAGGGCGACGTGCGGATGGAAGCGCTGCGCCAATGCGATGGCGCCCTCGCCGTCGTTGGCTTTGCCGACCATATAGCCGTCCATTTCCAGCATGACCTGCAGCATGTCGGCGCCGTCGATATTGTCGTCCACCACCATGACCCGCATCGGCCCTTCGGTATCGGCCGCCGGGCCTTTCGCGTCGCGGCGCGGGCGCCGGCGGCGCTCCTCCACCACAATCGGCATACGCAGCACGAACTCGCAGCCCTTGTCCTTACCCGCACTGAGCACCTGCACCGTGCCGCCATGCATGCGCGTGAAGCGCTGCGCCAGGCTAAGGCCAATTCCCAGGCCGCCCAGCGCACTGGCACGGCCGGCCTGGCCCTGCACGAACAGGTCGAAGATGCGGTCACGCGTTTCCGGCTCCATGCCCACGCCGAAATCGCGCACGCTGAATACAATGTCAGCGCCTTGCACTTCCGCGCGCAGCTGGATCGGCGAGCCGGGCGGCGAGAACTTGATGGCATTGCCCAGCACATTGGCCAGGCTTTGCACCAGTCGCGCGCGGTCGCCGGCCAGCAGCACGCTGGCTGACGGCTGGTGCAGGTCCAGTGCGTTGCCGGCGGCCTCCATCTGCGGGCGGCAAATCTCCACCGCATGCTGCAGCACCGTGTCCACGGTCACCCACTCGCATTTCAACGCCACCTTGTCATTGGTGATGCGGGCCACGTCGAGCAGGTCATCCACCAGGCGGGTCAGGTGCTTGACCTGGCGCTCCACGATCTGCGTGATGCGGCGCAGCTGGGGATTGGTGTCGGGCATGGTATTCAGCACATCCATCGCGGTGCGGATCGGCGCCAGCGGGTTGCGCAGTTCATGGCCGAGGATCGCCAGGAATTCATCCTTGCGGCGGTCGACTTCGCGCATTTCATACTGCCGCAGGCGCGCGCGCCGTGCCGACAGCGCAGCACTGACGAGGGTGGCGCGGCGCACCGGCCGTTCCAGCAGCGTGACATTACCGACCTGTTCGAAGATCTTGCGGATGGCCGGCGAATCGAGCCCCTGCTTGGTCAGCACCACCACCGGCAAATCCGACCAGGTGGGCTGGCTGGCCAGGAAGCCCGTGAGCTCCGCCAGGAATTCGGGGTTGAAACCTTCCTCGATCACAAACAAGGCCGCCGCACCGCGCTGCAGCTGCTGCACCACGTCGTCCAGCAGCGCGCAGATTTCGCATTCCAGGCGCGCGTAGCGCAGCACTTCCTGGATCAGCCGCGCATCCTTGCCGACCGGCGCAAACACCACAATGCGCTGCTCCAGGTCATTCATGCTTTGCTCCGCCATCGCTGGCGCCCTCGCGCACGGGAACGCCGGTCAGGATGCCCCGGAAGTCGGCCAGCACCGGTCCCACCTTGAGTCCTGCGCGCGTAATGTCGAACGAACGGAGTGTAGTTTCGTGTTCGCTGCCGCGCTTCTTGAAGACCGACAGCGCCTTGTGCACGGCGCCGGACGCTTCGAAATAGCGCAGCATCAGGACGTTGTCGGCGAGATAGCTGACATCGACACTGCTGCCCATCGGGCCCATCATGCCCTGCTGCACCCCGACCAGGAAGGTCGCCACGCCGCGTTGGCCCAGGTAGGTCAGCACCTCACGCAAATGGCTGGTGAGGAAGCGCGCTTCCGGCATCGCGTTCAGGTAGCCGTTCAAGCTGTCGATCACCACAACCTTGGCACCCGCGTCGGCCGCCTGGCACACCAGGTGTGAAAACTGGCCGGGCGAGAGTTCCGCCGGATTGATCTGGTGCACGCTGAGCATGCCGTTGGACAGCGGCGTACGCAAGTCCATGCCGATGCCATCGGCCCGATTGAGCAAGGTATTCAACGCTTCTTCGAACACGAACATGGCAGCCCTTTGCCCCCGCTCGGCCGCGGTCTTGACGAACTGCGCGGCCAGGCTCGACTTGCCGGTGCCGGGCGGCCCCGAGATCAGGGTGCTGGAGCCCTCCTCTATGCCCCCGCCAAGCAGCGCGTCGAGCGCCGCGATACCACTCGCGATCTGCTTCCGCGCCGCGATCTCGCGCGACTCCGACGGCACGATGCGCGGAAACACCACCACCCCGCCGCGCACAATCACATAATCGTGCGGCCCGCGCCGGTAATCGATGCCACGGTACTTCAGCACGCGCAGGACGCGGCGCTCCGCACCGTATCCCGATTCATGCTGATGCAGCGAGATCACACCGTGGGCGATGCTGCGTACTTGCTGGTCGCCGCCCGCGGCAGTTTTATCGTCCAGGAACAAAGCCGTGCACGCGCGCTTGGCGAAGTACTGTTTAAGCGCGAGCACATGCCGGCGATAGCGCAGCGGGCTCCCCGCCAGCAGCTGCAATTCGGACAGCGAATCGAGCACCACGCGGCTGGGATTGAGCTGGTCGATACGGGACAGGATGCGGCGATTGGTTTCGCCCAGTTCCACTTCCGAGGGGTGGAAAATGGTGTACTGCTCATCCGGATCAAGCACGCTCTCGGCCGGGATGATTTCATGCACGTCGACGCCATCCATGGCAAAGCCGTGCGAGCGCGCCACCGCGCGCAATTCCACTTCGTTTTCGGCCAGGGTGATGTACAGCACCCGTTCGCCCTGGCGCGCTCCCTCTTGGAGGAACTGCAAAGCTATGGTGGTCTTGCCCGCCCCTGGGTTGCCCTCCAGCAGATAAAGCCGGTCTTTCGTCAGCCCGCCGGCCAGGATGGTGTCCAGCCCGGCGATACCTGTCGAGATGAATGCATCAGTCTGGTTGTTCTGCGGTTGGAGCATAGTGAACCCCGCACGAAGATTGTCGAGAAGACACTATAGCATTTGTGTCCAAACTGCACGGTACATTAGGACGCGTACAGTGTCAGTTACAACCGCAGAAACGTTTGGGTTTGGAGGCGTCGCAGACGGTACCGTCCAGCTGCTTCCAGAAGAAGACGGTGTCAACACCGTAGGGTGAACGTACATTGCCGGCGCGCAGGTAGCCCTGGCGCGCGAAGAATTCCTCGCCGCTGGCGGTGCTGTGCAGCTGCAGGGCCTTGACGCCCCAGCTGCACGCCTGCTGCTCGATGCAGGCCAGCAGGGCCTTGCCGGCGCCGCGCTGGCGCACTTCCGGCAGCAGGTAGCACAGGGCCAGCTTGCCGGCCGCAGTCAGCAGGGCGACACCGACTACCGCGCCGTTCTCGGTGGCGACCAGCGAGTAATTGGTGGGCGAGACGAACCAGGACGCGACCGTATCCGGCGTCTTGTTGCCCAGCCATGCATCCAGGATGGCGGGGTCGTTTTTATGGTCAAGCACACAACATTCAGCGATCGAGCGTCGCAGCACCTCACAGGCTGCCGTGGCGTCGTTCGCTTCCGCGCGGCGGATTTCAAAACTCATGAGTGCTCAATAAAAATCAGTTCACAGGCGGAATATACACCAGCGGCAAAATCCCCGTTGGCGGCCGCCCGATCTAAGCTTATGACGAATAAGTAGTTTCATTTCGGCGCCGAATTCTAGACCATGCATATCTGTTTTCACAATAGAGATTGCCATGACTTATAACAAATTCGCATTTGCCCTGACGGCGGCTTGCATCGCGTTTGCACCCCTTGCGCAGGCCGAAGAAGTGACCTTGCTGAACGTGTCCTATGACGTGGCGCGTGAGCTGTATAAAGACATCAACCCGGCCTTCGCGGCTGCCTATAAAAAGAGCAGCGGCACCGAGGTGACCATCAAGCAGTCGCATGGCGGCTCCTCCAAGCAGGCGCGCGCTGTGGCGGACGGCCTGGAAGCTTCCGTGGTGACCATGAACCAGGCCAACGACATCGACATGCTGGCCGACCGCGGCCTGGTGGTGCAGGACTGGGCCAAGAAATTCCCGAACAATGCCGCGCCGGCCTATTCCACCATGGTCTACCTGGTGCGCAAGGGTAATCCCAAGGCGATCAAGGAATGGGGCGACCTGGCCAAGCCGGGCGTGCAGGTGATCATCCCGAATCCCAAGACCGCCGGCAATGGCCGCTATACCTACCTGGCGGCGTGGGGTTCGGTGCTGAAGAAAGGCGGCAGCGAAGCGCAGGCGCGCGAGCTGGTCACCAAAATCTTCAAGAACGTGCCGATCCTGGATGCCGGCGGCCGCGCCGCCACCACCACCTTCACCCAGCGCCAGATCGGCGACGTGCTGGTGACCTTCGAGAACGAGGTGAACCTGGTGCGCTCGGAATTCGGCGACAACTTCGAGGTGGTCTATCCATCGGCCTCGATCCTGGCTGAATCGCCGGTGGCCGTGGTCGATAAAGTCGTGGATAAAAAGAATATTCGCAAGGAAGCGACCGCCTACCTGAATTTCCTGTATTCGGACGCCGGCCAGGAGATTATCGCCAAACACTACCTGCGCCCGCGTTCGGATGTTATTTTTAAGAAATATTCGGCCAATTTCAAACCGATTTCCCTGTTCACCGTGGATGAGGTATTCGGCGGCTGGCGTGCGGCGCAGAAGAAGCACTTCGACGACGGCGGCGAGTTTGACAAGATTTATTCGTCTAAATGAACTTATTAAAGCCGGCCAAGCCGGCTTTTTTTATTCCTGAGTTGCGCATGGTTGACGATAGGTGGACGAGTTAACCCATAAGTGATATCTTCGGAATTTAGAATATTGCCCCTAATCCAGCAATATTCCGCCCTGACCGAATATTACTTTTCAACCATGCTAAAGAAAATCACCGCAGCCCTGCTGATGTCGATCTCCGCAGCCGCTTTTGCAGCTCCTTTGAGCTCGCAATCCGTGCTTGTCGTAGAGGATGAGACTGGCAAAGTGCTGGTCGAGAAGAACGCCACTGCCGTTGTTCCGATCGCGTCCCTGACCAAATTGATGACCGCGATGGTCGTGCTCGACTCCAAGCTTGATATGGAGGAGCAGATCAGCATCGACCGCGAAGACGTCGACACCCTCAAGCACAGCACCTCGCGCGTGCCGGTAGGCGCCAGCATTTCGCGCGGCGACGTGCTGCAACTGGCGCTGATGTCCTCCGACAACCGCGCCGCCGCCTCGCTGGCGCGCACCTTCCCCGGCGGGCCGACCGCCTTCAAGGCTGCGGTGGACGCCAAGATCAAGCAGCTGGGCATGAGCAGCACCCGCATCGACGAACCGACCGGCCTGTCGCCCAACAACACCTCGAACGCCGCCGACCTGGTGAAGATGGCCGCCGCTGCCGCCAAGTACCCGGAAATCCGCCGCATGACCACGGATACCGAGGAAGTCATCGCCATGAAGGGCCGCAAGGTCGAATACCACAACACCAACCGCCTGGTCGGCGCCAAGGGCTGGGATATCGGCCTGTCGAAGACCGGCTATACAGAAGAAGCGGGCCGCTGCCTCATCATGCGCATCACTGAGGCCGGCCGCAACGCCACCCTGGTCCTGCTGAACGCCAGTGGCAATTCCGCGCGCCTGATGGATGCCCTGAACATCCGTCGCCTGCTGGCCGGCGGCAATGAGCCCAAGGTGATGAAAGCATCCAGCCCGCGCAAGAAAGCTGCGCGCACCACTGAACGCCGTCGCCGCCGCACCTGACCTGACGGGGTTCGCTGCCGAGAGGCACCATGGACCTGCTGCGCAACCTGCGCTTCGCGCGCCGCCTGGCGATCCTTGTGGGGATCTTCGCCGGCGGCTTCCTGCTGTACGGGCTATGGTCGTTCCGTACGCTCGATGAACTGCGCGTCAACGGGCCGCTGTACAACGATGTCATCCAGGGCAAGGACCTGATTGCGGACGTGCTGCCGCCGCCGCTGTACATCATCGAATCCTTCCTGGTGGCGCAGCAGCTGGCCGCCGCCGGCAACCAGGTCGAACGCGACCAGCTGGCGCAGCGCCTGCGCACCCTGCACGCGCAGCAGCTGGCGCGCGAGCATTACTGGCAAAGCCGGGAGCTGGACCACAGCCTGGCCCAGGCGCTCAAGCAAAGCAACCTGCACGCGGCGGCCTTCTACCGCGAAGCCTTCGGCGAGCTGGTGCCGGGCCTGGACCTGGGCGACCGTGCACGCGCCGAACACGCCCTGCTGTCCATGAAGCGCCATTACGAACAGCACCGGCGCGTGGTGGACAACCTGGTGCAGCTGGCAGCCAGCCGCGCGCGCTTTACCGAGGGCCAGGCGGCCGACCGCGTGGAAAACGATTCGGTGCTGCTGCTGGCCATCCTGGCCGGCTCGCTGGCGGCCGCCATCGGCGTGGCGTGGCTGATCAGCCGCAGTATCACGCAGCCGCTGGCCGAAGCGCTGGCGGTGGCGCAGCGCATGCGCAGCGGCGACCTCGGTTCACCGGCGCCGGAGCCTTACCATGACGAGACCGGCGAACTGCTACTGTCGCTGCACGCCTTGCAGAACGACCTGGCCACTGCCGCCGCCGCGCGCGATGCGGCCGGCCGCAAGCTGAAACACACGCGCCAGCTGCTGGAGCAGCTTTTGAACAGTGCCGATGTGCTGGTGGTGGGGCTGGGCCACGATGGCGAAGTCCTGCTGTTCAACGACACCGCTGCGCGCGTCAGCGGCTGCGCGCGTGAAAGCGTGATGGGCCGCGTGTGGCGCGATCTGCCGCTGCTGCCAATGTCCGCCACCGCCCTGTGGCCGGCGGGCGGCCACGCCGAACAGCTGCGCGCCATGCCGGCGACCCAGGAACACATGATCCAGACCATGTCCGGCGACGAGCGCCGCATCGCCTGGCGCCACACGGTGCTGGACGAAGGCGAGATTGCCCTGCTCTCCTTCGGCATCGACGTGACGGAGCTGCGCCAGGCCGAACGCGCCGTCGCCGCCGCGCGCGAAACGGCGGATAGCGCCAGCCGCAGCAAGGGCGCCTTCCTGGCCAATATGAGCCACGAGATCCGCACGCCGCTGAATGCCATCATCGGCCTGACCCAGCTTGCCCTGCAAGGCCAGCTCGATGCGCGCCAGCGCGGCTACCTGGAACAGGTCGATGGTGCGGCGGCCAGCCTGCTGGCCATGTTCAACGACATCCTGGATTACTCGCGCATCGAGGCGGGCAAGGTTGAAATGCACCCCAGCGTATTCAGCGTGCGCCAGGCGGCCGAGCAGGCTTGCGCGGCATGGCAGGCGGCGGCCCAGGCCAAGGGCTTGCTGCTGGAATGCACGGTCGATCCGGCGGTGCCGGCGGAGCTGGTGGGCGACGCGGCGCGCTTGCAGCAGCTGCTGCAGCATTTGCTGGCGCATGCGGTGCGGTTTACCGAACAAGGCAAGGTGGTACTCCTGTTGCAGCGCGAGGAAGGCAGCCAGCACGCCACCGCACTGCGTTGCGAAGTGCGCGATACCGGCGCCGCGCGCGATGCCGCCATCCAGCTGTTCGAGCCGGTATCGCAAGGCGATTGCGCGGCGGGACTGGGCCTGTCGGTGGCGCGCCAGCTGGCGGCCATGCTGGGCGGCCACCTGATGCTGGAAAGCGATCCGGTGCAGGGCAACCGCTTCATCTTTACAGCCCTGTTCCAGCATGCTTTGCCGGCCGCCACCTCCAGCGCCGAGGCCCAGGCGGCCGCGCGCACCGCCTACCCGGCCCTGAGTGCTTGCGGCGCCGACGTCGCCGGTGCACTGGCGCGCCTGAAAGGCAACGGCATGCAGCTGCGCAAAGTACTGGGCCAGTTCCTGCAGGGCCAGGCGGCCCTGCACGCCACCATCGCCGATGCGGTGGCGCAGGGCGACCGCCCACGCGCGCAGCGGCTGGCCCACACGCTGGCCGGGATGTCGGCGCAGCTGGGCATGGAGGATTTGCGCCAGGCTGCGGCGGAAGTGCTGAATGCCTTGCGCAACGGCGGCGCGGCAAGCGAGGAACTGGCGCGCATGGCGCCGGTGCTGGATGCGGTGCTGCGGGCCATCCACGCCGACCTGCAGTCTTCGGAAGGGTCAGGCGAGCAGGCTGCGTAGTCCACTGGTACGTTCAGTGCGGCGGCGGATCGCATCGGGCAGCACGCCGGGGTTGGGCGTCAGCAGCGTGAAATGCTGACGCGCGCGCGTGATGCCGGTGTAGACCAGTTCGCGCGCCAGCACGCTGGAGGCTTCGCGCGGCAGCACCAGCACGGTGTGGCTGAATTCCGAGCCCTGCGATTTATGCACCGTCATGGCGAAGGCGGTTTCCACGTTGCGCAGGCGGGTGGCGAGGACGCTGCGCACCTGGCCCGCGTCGGAGAAATACACCCGCAGCGACGCCGGGCGTTCCGGATCGGGCAGCACCAGGCCGATGTCCCCGTTGTACACGCCGGTGGCGTAGTCGTTGCGCGTGACCATGACGGGGCGGCCGACATACCATTCGCCGCGCCGCTTCAACAGGCCTTGCGCTTCCAGGCGCTGGGCGATGCTGTCGTTCAGGCCGGACACGCCCCACTCGCCTTCACGCACCGCGCACAGCAGGCGGAATCCTTCGAACGCCTGCAGCACGCTGGCCGCCCATTCGTCGTGGCTGGCGGCGCCGCGGCCCTGCCGCACCAGTTCCAGGAAAGGACGATAGCCCTCGGCTGCCAGGCGCAGCATGTCTTCCTGCTGGGCGGCTTCGTTCCAGTGCAACTGGCCACCGCTGTCGGCGCGCAGCACGGCGCGTGCGGTCTCGGCGTCGCCCTGGTTGACGGCAAGCGCCAGCTGGCCGATCGGGCCGCCGAAACGGCGGCTCTGGCGCAGCATGACGGTCTGCTGTGCCAGCGCGCCGGCGTTACCCAGGTATTCCGGCGGCAGCTCCTGGCCGGACGCAGCCTGCACGAAAGCGGCGGTGGCGGCGTTGTAGCCGCCAACCTGGGCGTCGTGGCACAGGTCGCCCAGCACCGAGCCAGCTTCCACCGATGCCAGCTGGTCCTTGTCGCCCAACAGGATCAGGCGCGCGGTGGGCGGCAAGGCATCCAGCAGGGACGCCATCATTTCCAGGTGCACCATCGAGGCCTCGTCGACGATCAGCACGTCCACGTCGAGCGGGTTGCCGGCGTTGTGGCGGAAGGCGCGCGTGTCTGGGCGTGCACCGAGCAGCGAATGCAGGGTGCGCGCGCCGCCCATGCGCTCGGCCAGCGCGCGCAGCGGCAAGGCGCCGTGCAGGCTTTCCTCCAGCTTTTCCAGGGCGTCGTCGATGGCCTGTTTCAGGCGCGCGGCGGCCTTGCCGGTGGGTGCGGCCAGCGCGACGCGCAACTGGCCGGCGTGCTCGCCCTCCACTGCGAACAGCAGCGCCAGCAAGCGCGCCACCGTATAAGTCTTGCCGGTCCCGGGGCCGCCCGTAATGACCGCCAGGCCGCCGCGCGTGGCGATGGCGCAGGCGATCTTCTGCCAGTCGGCGCCGCCCTCGCGCGTGGCGTGGGTGAACAGCTGGTCCAGCCAGTGGCGCACTTGCGAAGCGGCAAAACGGGGACGTAACACGTTTTCCTCGCCGTGCTCGGAAAACGTGTTACGTCCCTGTTTTTCCGATTCGCAAGTGCGGGCGCGTACGGCGTCGGCCACGGTGTTTTCATCGGACCAGTAGCGGCGCAGGTACAGGCGGCCGCCGGCCAGCACCAGCGGCTGGCCGCTGTCCGTGCCGCCGGGCCAGGCCAGCACCTGCGGGCATTCCTGCAAATACGCTTGCCAGCCGGCCGCACCTTGCGGCAGCTCGCCCGCTTCCGCGCACAGGCCCGGCCAGTCGTCGTCGCTCCAGCCCAGCATGGAAGACGGGTCTCCGGCCAACGCACCCAATTGAAGGCAGCTGTGGCCGCGGCCTTCCAGCTCGGACAGCAGCAGGCAGGCCAACGCCAGTGGCGTGCCGGCGGCGGCGCTGCCTTGCGGCGCCAGCGCGGTGATAAAACGCGCAAACACGGGACCCAGGCGGCGCAGCATGCCGCCTTCGGCCAGCATATCGATATGTTCGTAAAAACTCATTGGCAAAGCTCGTCCAGTCCGTCCAGCAGCTCGGCGTCCGGCGGCAGCACGTAGCAGCCGCGCGTCTGTTCGTTGCCGACGCCGCGCAGGAAGTAGAAGATGGCCCCGCCCAGCTGCGTGGCGGGATCGTAGGCCTCGCCCAGGCGGGTGCGCAGCAGGCGGTGCAGGGCCAGCATGTAGATGGCGCCCTGCACGTCGTAGCGGTGGGCCGCCATGCCGTGCGCCAGCGCCGCCTTGTGGTAGGCCGCATCGCCGCCGCCCAGCGCGTTCGATTTATAGTCCAGCACCCAGTAGCGGCCTTCGTGTTCGAACACCAGGTCGCAGAAGCCTTTCAGCATGCCGTGCAGCTCGCGCTGCGGCAGCGCCGGGCGCGCGATGCCGTCCAGCAGGCGCTGGCGGCACAGGCGGTCCAGCTGGGCGGTGTCCATGCGCTCGCTCGGGAACCAGAATTCCATTTCCGGCAGCAGCTGGCTGACCGCGTCCAAGGCATTGCCAAGCGGCGGCAACTCGGTGGTGGCGATCACCCGCAGCCATTCCAGGGTGTCGGCCTCGCGGTGCCCCCAGCCGGCGCGCTTGATCTGGCGCGCGGCGCGTTCGGCGTAGTGCTCCTGGTGGACGGCGGCGAAACCTTCGCGCGCCAGTGCTTCCAGCTGTTCGTGCAGGAAGTTGCCCGGCACCGAACCGCGCGGGAAGCGGTGCCAGGCCGTGTCTTCGATGCGCAAGGCGCTGGCGGCGTCCTCGCCTTCCATCAGGGTTTCCTGCGAGGCATGCGTCGGGGCCGGCAGCGCTTCGCCGCTGCGCCTTGCCAGCGAGCTGAAACTGCCGACCGACCAGTCGCGCTCAAAGTCGCCTTCATACGCCAGCGGGGCTTCCAGCGGCGGGCGCTCCACCGCGCGCGCCAGGCGGGTCACGGGCGCTTGCGGCTGCAGGGTGGCGACGGCAATCGCGTCGCAATCGGCGCGCAGGCGCTGCCAGGTTTCCAGCAGTTGGCCTGCCGGCAGCGGGTCGCCGCCGGTCAGCAGGTAGCCGAGCGCCGATTCGTGCAGGGTGTTCTCGTCTTTTTTGCGCGATGGCAGCGCGGCCACACCGAGCCACAGGAAATGGCGGGCGCGGGTCAGCGCCACGTAGAGCAGGCGCAAGTCTTCTTCGATGCGCGCGGCTTCGGCGGCTTCCTGGCCTTCATCGGACAGCTTCATGTCGATGCGGCGCTCGCCGCTGGCGTCGGTGTACTCGAAGAAGACGCGGTTGCGCTTGTCGACCTTGCGCACGGTGACGGCGAACGGCAGGTAGACCAGCGGGTATTCCAGGCCCTTGGATTTGTGCACGGTGACCACCTTGACCAGCTCCGCGTCCGATTCCAGGCGCAGCACGCGTTCGTCGCCGCCGTCGGTTTCGTCTTCGATCTGTTCGGCCAGCCAGCGGATCAGGGCCTGTTCGCCTTCCAGCTGGCGACTGGCCTGCTGCAGCAGTTCGGCCAGGTGCAGCATATTGGTCAGGCTGCGCTCCCCGCCCGGGCGCGCCAGCAACTGGGCCGGCAGGCCGAGATCGTGGATGAAGCGACGCAGCATGGCCAGCACGCCCTGGCGCTGCCAGACGACATGCAGTTCCTTGAGCTGTTCGACGCGGCGCTCCCAGGCCAGTTCGTCGGCCGAGAACTGCGCCAGCTCGGCCAGCGGCAGGTTGGCGCTGCGGGTGGCAAAGGCGGTGCGCGCCAGCTGGCCGTCCAGCGGGTTGGCGACGGCGGACAGCCAGCGCAGGATGTCCGCCGCCTCGTCGCTGGACAGCACGGAATCCTTGTCGGACAGGTAGACGCTGGGCACCAGGCGGCGCTGCAGCGACTTGCGCACGGCGGCGGCCTCGCGGCGGTCGCGCACCAGGATGGCGATATCGGCTGGCTGCAGGCGCTTGAATCCTTCCGGTCCCTGGAAGCCGGTGAGCGGGTCGTTCAGCAGGCAGGCGATATGCTCGGCGCACTGCTCGGCGAAGTATTCGCGGTAGGCATCGGCGCCCAGCTGCTCCAGGGTGCAGCCGGCGGTCATAGCCTGGATGTCGCCGTCCGGGCCGACCAGGCGCTCTGCCCTGCCGCGCGCGCCGACGGCGTCGAATGGCAGCGGGTTGCCTTGCCCGGTGCGGAAGCGGAAGGCGCCGCGCGCGAAGCCGCCCTCACCGGCCACACCCTCCGCGTGCAGGAAGACCTGGTTGACGGCGGCCACCACCTGGGCGGTGGAGCGAAAGTTGGTGCCCAGCTGGTAATGGCGGCCTTCAGTGGCGCGGCGCGCATCGAGGTAGCTGTGGATGTCGGCGCCGCGGAAGCCGTAGATCGACTGTTTGGGGTCGCCGATCAGGAACAGGCCCAGATTCGGGTCGTTGTCGGCCACCCGGTACAGCAGGTTGAAGATGCGGTACTGGCTGGGGGCGGTGTCCTGGAACTCGTCGACCATCGCCACCGGGTATTGGGTGATGATGCGCTGGCGCAGGGCCGGACCGTTGCTGCCTTCCAGCGCGCTGCGCAGGCGTTCCAGCATGTCGGCAAAACCGAACTGGCGCTGCTGGCTTTTCAGCTGCTGCATGCGGGCGGCGATGGTTGCGGCGGCGTGGCGCAGCACGTGGTGGCGCAGCGGTTCGATAGCGTCCAGCGCGCGGCGCAGCGGGAGGATGGCGTCGAAATCGTCGGGGATGTCGGGCGCGAAGCCTTTCGCGCAGGCGTCGATCATGCCGGCGGGCGTCAGGCGGAACCAGGGCGTGGCGTTCATGTCCGGCTCGTGCAGCGCCGGGTCGCTGGCCCAGTCGCGCAGGGCGGCGAACCATTTGGCGACGGAGTCGGCGCGCAGCTTGGTGCCGTTGAAGCACTTGGCGTTGGCCTCGCGCTGGCCGGCGATCCAGGCTTCCATACGGCCGGCGCGCTCGGCCCAGCCTTCCTTCAAGGCGGCCAGCGTGGCCTGCTGCTCGCGGCGCACGCGCGCGATCAGGACGCCCAGCGCCTCGTCACCGCGCCCGCCCGCACCGCCACCCTCGGCGGCGCCGGGGCGGCGGGCCAGGTCGCGCACGCTGCGCTTGAGGGCTTCGACGTCGCGGCAGGCGGAGAGCAGGACGCGCAGCGCCTCTTCGCCCAGCGGATAGACTTGCTGGCGCCAGTAGTCATGCGCGGCGTCCTCGTACAGCGCGCCCTCATCGCTGAGCAGCTCTTCATCAAACAGGTTGCCGCTGTCGAAAGCGTGCTCGCGCAGCATGCGCTGGCACCAGGCGTCGATGGTGAAGATGGCCGCTTCATCCATCGTCTCCGCCGCCAGTTGCAGACGGTGCGCTGCCTGCATGCGCAGGCTCTGGTCCGGCAGCTCTTCAAGCAAGGCATCCAGATACGCGTCCGGCGCATGGACCTCCTCCGCGCGGAAGTAGGCCGCCGCCTCCACCAGGCGTTCGCGCACCCGGTTTGACAGCTCGCGCGTCGCCGCGCGGGTAAAGGTCATCACCAGGATTTCGGACGGCATCAACGGCCGCGGGAAGGCATTGACGCCGCCATGTCCCAGCACCAGGCGCACATATAAGGCAGCGATGGTCCAGGTCTTGCCGGTACCGGCACTGGCCTCGATCAGGCGCGAGCCATGCAGCGGGAAATCGAGCGGCTTCAGGGCAGTGCTCATTCCGCGCCCTCCTCGTCGCCGGCAATGGCCTGCACATTCACCGACTGCGCCAGCCAGTCCGCCAGCGGCTGGTACAGCGCGCGACTGGTTTCCGCAAAGCCGGCCTGCGCCGACAGCGCCGCGAACTCCGGCCACAAGCGGGCCAGGCATGGATCTTCATTCTCTCCGGACAGCTCGAATCCCCCGTCATAGGTACTGCGCGGATCGCCGTCCATCACCAGCGCCAGGCCGGTCTTGCAGGCCGCCGGCAAAGGCCGGTCCATCCCGGCGCGCCACAATTCAACGATACCGGCCAGTGTCGCGCGCGCAGCCGCAGGCTCCAGCGGATCCATGATGACGATCGCATCGCGCGCCACCAGGAAACCGGTCACCGGCTGCCCCTGCGCCGCCGCAGCCAGCTGGCGCAGCCACATCGGGATCAGTTTCTCGCCACGCGGCGCGCCGGCCTTGTCGCACATGCGCGACGACATCTGCATCAGCCAGGCCGTAGCCTCACCCGCGCGCCGCAACTGGTCCACCCAGTCCTCCAGCGCCAGCCCGCCCAGCTCCAGATGGATCGCCAGCTTGGGGGCGGGCTCCCAATAAGTGCCGCACAAGGTCAGCCAGGCAGTACGCACCGGCACCAGTTCCTCCACCAATTCGTCCAGCACGCGGTCGCCGATCAGGCCAATCGGCAGCATGCCCTGGCGGCGCAGGCGCAGGCCGCGCTGCTGCAGGCTGGCGCGTACATCGTCCAGCGCCTCCGGCTCGCCGCCATCGGCCAGCATCAGGTCTTCCAGCGCATAGCGCTGCAAGCCATCGAGCTGGAACGGCTCCTCGTCCTCGCCCACCACCGCCGATTCGCCGAAGAACACACCCAGGCGCTGGCGGAAGAAATGCTTGACCGGCTGGCGCAGGAAGGCCGCCAGCGTCGACAGGCGCAGGCGGAAGCCCTCTTCCACCTCATACGGCGGCAGCTCGGCCTCGGCAGCCGGCTGCGCCTCCGCATCGTGCGCCGCGCGCCACTCGCCGGCAAAGGTCAGCAGGCCGCCGCGCTCGAAATAGGCGCGGCTGAACGGCTGCAGCGCATGTTCCGTGGTGCGCGCGTGCAGGTCCAGCTGCCAGCCGGCCTGCAGGTAGTCGCGCAGCTGCGCCACCAGCACCGACGGCGGCTGCTCGCTGTTGTCGCGCACATTGCGGCCCACCCAGCTGATATACAGCTTGTCGCGCGCCGCCAGCAGCGCTTCCAGCATCAGGTAGCGGTCGTCGTCGCGGCGCGAACGGTCGCCCGGACGCGCCATGCCCGGCAACACCAGCAGGTCGAAATCGGCACGGCTGGCGCGGCGCGGGAAGTCGCCGTCGTTCATGCCCAGCAGGCACACCACGCGGAACGGCACCGCCCGCATCGGCATCAGGGTGCAGAAAGTGACGCCGCCGGACACAAACTGGTGCTCCAGCGATGGTTCATCCAGACCGCCCATCCAGGCCTCGCGCAAGGTGGCCAGCGGCACTGCCTCGTCGAAGCCCGCGTCTTCGCAGGTTTCCAGCCACTTGTCCAGCGCATCGTCCAGGCGCGCCAGGGTCAGGCGGTCGGCTTCATCGCGGTCGCTGAAGAAGGCCGCCAGCAGCAGGCGCGCCTGTTCGGCCCATTCCTCCGGCCGGCGCGCAGCACCCAGGCGCTCGCGCCAGGCCAGCAGCGCCTCGATCAACTGCGCCAGCGAACCGGCCAGTGCCGCATCCAGCCCGCCGACCTCCGAATACGGTTCAATGCCGGCGAAGGACGCGCCATTGCCGGCGGCATAGCCAAGCAGCATGCGCCGCACGCCGAACATCCAGGCATTCTGCTCGCCGGCCGGCGCCAGGCCCAGGCCGGCGCGGTGGCCGGCGTCCAGTCCCCAGCGCACGCCCGCGCCCTCGATCCACTGTCCCAGTGTCGGCAGGTCGTCCTCGGCCAGGCCGAATCGGCGCGCCAGGGCCGGCACGTCCAGCAGGTCGCGCACCTCGCTCTGGCGGCAGCGCTGCTGCGGCAGGCGCAGCAGCCATTCCAGCGCCACCAGCACCGGGTTGACGCTGCGGTCGTTGACGTCGCCGATTTCGTGCGGGATGAAGCGCGGGTCGTGGCGGCGGTGCTGGCCGAACACGGCGCGGATCGAGGCGGTGAAGACATCGATATCCGGCACCATCACCACCACGTCGCGCGGCCGCAAGCCCGGATCGGCGGCAAACATGGCCAGCAGCTGGTCGTGCAGCACCTCGACTTCGCGCTGTACGCTGTGGGCGACGTGGAATTCGATCGAACGGTCCTGCGCCGCCGGCGGCGCAGCGCCCCGTGCGGCCGGATGCTCGGCCAGCGGCAGCATGTCGCGCACCGCCGCCTGCACCTGCGCCAGCAGGGTTTCGCCCTCGCCTTCGCTGAACAGGTCCACGCGTAGCTTGTCATCGCGCCCCGCCAGGTCGGAGGCGGTATCGAATTCATCGAGCATGCGGATATAGTCGCGGCCCTGGCGGCCCCAGCTCGCCAGCAGCGGGTGGCTGTGCGCATGCAGCGCCTCCAGCGGCACCGCCGACAGGTCGATGTCCTTGCGCGCAGCATGGCGATGGCGCGCCGCCCGCAGCAGGTCGCGCCCTTCGATGATGTCGCCCCAGTAGTACTGGCAAGGATTGGGCACCGCAATCACCACCTGGGTGAAGCGCGCCAGCGAAGCCATGGCCTGCAAGGTCTGGTACGGCAGCGCCGACACGCCAAACAGCACGATACGGCGCGGCAGGCGGCCCAGCGGCTCGTCACCGCGCTGCACCGCTTCCACGAAGGCCGCATGCACACTGGCGCGGCCCAGGCCGCGTTCCTCGTGCGGCACGCTGGCCGCCACCGCCCGCCACAACTCGGCCTGCCAGCGCTGGTCCGGCGCCAGCGCCACCGGCTCGCCGCGCGCATTGCGCAGCTGGTCGCGCCCGGCGGCCCAGTCTTCCAGCCAGTCGGCGCGGTAGACCTGGTACTGGTCGAACAGGTCAGCCAGGCGTTCGGCCAGCTGCAGGCGGCGTTCAGGGTCGCCGTCGCGCAGGAAATGGCGCAGCGGCGCAAACGCGTCCTGCGCCAGCAGCTGCGGCAGCAGGCGCATCAGGCGCCAGGTCAAAGGTCCTTTGTCGAATGCGGAGATGGGCGGCACGCGGGCATGGCCCAGCATGCCCCGATAGATTTCCCACAGCAGGCGCGCCGGCAGCGCCACGCGGGTGGCGCCGCACAGGCCTGTTTCCTCGGCCAGCGCAATCTTCAGCCATTCGGCCACGCCGTTCGATTGCACCAGGAAGATTTCCTGCTCCAGCGGCGCCAGGGGATGGCTGCGAAGCCACTGGAAGACGGCGCCGCGCAGCTCTTCGAGCTGGTTGCCGTGCAGGATGAGGAGTCCGGGTTGGATGCTTTGGGCCATATGGCCGCAATTATCGCAGCAAGCGGCCTATCCGGGAATATTCACGTTCATTTCCTGCGCTATGTGTTCGCGCAGGCGGTCCAGCAAGGGCTGCATCTGGCCGACGATGTCGCGGGCGCGCTCGATGCCATCGGCCGGCGTCATTTTCTCCAGCGCCAGGCACAGCTCCGCAAAGCTCATGGCGCCAACCGCGCGCGCCGAAGACTTGATGCGGTGGCCCAGTTCCGACAGGCGCACCAAATCGCCCGCCTCCAATGCCGCCTGCACTTCGCGCAGGCCATCCTGGGCGGAATCGACGAACATATTGGCATACTTGCGCATTTTCTCGGGCTTGTTGCCGAAAGTCTGGGCCAGGGCGCGCAGGTCGAACAGTTCGGCGTCGCCGCCTGCTTCCGGACCAGCCGCGGCCACCGGCTCAGGCGCCGGCACCAGGGACAAGGCCGGCGCCACCGGCTGGCCCGGCGTGGTGGTGCTGCGCACCTCCGCCACACGGCCTTCCGCAGCGCGCTGGCTCATCCACTTGGACAGCACCGAGAACAGCAGGTTCGGCGCGATCGGCTTGGTCACGAATTCGTCCATGCCGGCCGACAGGCAGCGCGCCTGGTCTTCGCGGCCGGCATTGGCGGTCATGGCGATGATCAGGGTGCCGGCCAGTTTCGGATGGGCGCGGATCAGGCGCGTGGCCTCATAACCGTCCATTACCGGCATCTGCACGTCCATCAGCACGCAGTCGAAATGCTCTTTCAGCAGCAGGTCGATGGCTTCCTTGCCGTTGTTGGCCACCACCACGGTGGCGCCGGCATCCTCCAGCAGCTCCTGGCCAACCTGCTGGCTGAAGATATTGTCTTCCACCAGCAGGATGGAGGCGCCATGGATCGGCGCCAGCATATCCGGCTGCAGCGCGTTGCTGTCGGTCGCCTGCAGCAGGTGGGTGCCCTTTTGCAGCTTGGCGGTGAACCAGAAGGTCGAGCCATGGCCCGGCTCCGACTCCACGCCCACGGTGCCGCCCATCAGCTCCGCCAGCTGCTTGCTGATCACCAGGCCAAGCCCGGTGCCGCCGTACTTGCGGGTGGTCGAGGTGTCGCCCTGGTGGAAGGACTGGAACAGGTTGGATACCTGGGCCGGCGTCATGCCGATGCCGTTGTCCTGCACCTCGAAGCGCACCACGGTGTAGTTGTCGCGGTCTTCCACCGGCCGCGCGCGGATATAGATCTTGCCGTTCTCCGAGAACTTGATGGCGTTGCTGGTGAAATTCAGCAGCACCTGCTCCAGGCGCAGCGGGTCGCCGCGCAGCTGGTGCGCCAGGCCAGGCCAGATCTCGAACACCAGCTCGAGCTGCTTGCGGCTGGCCGCATCGCCGAGCTGGCTGGAAATATTGGTCAGCAGCGATTCCAGCGCAAAGTCCAGCACTTCCAGGTCAAGCTTGCCGGCCTCGATCTTGGAGAAGTCGAGGATATCGTTGATGATGCCCAGCAGGTGCTGGCCGGAGTGGTAGATCTTTTGCAGGTAATCCTTCTGCTTTGGATTGGTGGCGCCTTTCAGCGCCAGGTGCGCCATGCCGATCACGGAATTCATCGGCGTGCGGATCTCGTGGCTCATATTGGACAGGAAATCGCTCTTGGCCTGGTTGGCCGCGCGCGCCTGTTCTTTCAGCATATGCAGTTCGGTCACGTCGGTCGACAGTGCGATCACCACCGACACTTCCTTGTCCAGCCGCACCGGCGCCTTCACCGTCCACAGATGGTGTACCACCCCATGGCGGTCGGTGTAGCTTGCCTCGCCCGAGCGCCGCTGGCCGTCGGACAGCACCACGCGGTCCTCGCGCCAGGCTTCGTCGGCCTCGCGCGCGTTCATCACTTCCCGGTCATACTTGCCGATGATGTCTTCCACCGGACGGCCGATCACCTCCGCCATCTTGGCGTTGACGTAGATGTAGCGGCGCTCCTGGTCCTTCATATAGACGTGGGCATCGACGTTATCGAGCACGCTGTCCAGCAGGCGGCGCTGCTCCAGCGCATTGCGGCGCTGCGAGTACATGGTGAAGAAGTAACCGTAAATCAGCAGCGTGCCGGAAAATCCGGTCACCAGCGCGATATACGGGATCCAGCGGTCGAAACCGACGATCATCGCGTCCTTGCGGGCGTAGAACTGGGCCTTCCACAGGCTGCCGTTGAAATCGATGGGCAGCACGGAAATGAAATAGTCCCCCGGATCGCCCGGCAGCGCGGCCGGCTTGTCGATCGAACCGTTATCGTTGAACAGCAGGCGGTCTTCCTTCTCGATGACCAGGCTGCGCTTTTCAGGGTCGACCGAAGCGTCCGCGTACAGGATCATGTGCACCTGGCGGTCCGCCATTTCATCGATGGCGCCCTGGATCAGCTTCGCGACCGAAAAGCCGATACCGACCGAACCAAGAAAAGCGGCGCGGCGGCTGTTCACATCATGGACCGGCATGCCGCGCTTGTAGACCGGCAGGCGCATGCCCAGTCCAATGTGGGGCACCGGCTGTTTGACCACCACCGGCTGGCCGGAGGCGCTGATCTGGCCTGTATCGCGCGAGAGCTGCATGGCGCGGTCGATGTTCGGGTTGGCAGTGATGTCGACGCCGAATTTCTCCATCAGCAGCGACATCGGCTCCAGATAGGTCAGCGGAGAGTAATGGGCGCGCTTGCCCGGCGGCTTGATGTCGAACTTGGGATAGCCCTCCGGCGTCAGGCTGGTATCGGCGCGCACGGCGGCCACGAAGGCATCGCGCTGCTCCTGCTGCACGTCCGGCGCGAAGTTGATCGCCTCGATTGCGGGGAAATGCTTGCCCACGTCCAGCGTTGTGACGTACTGGCGGAACTGCAGGCGGCTCACATGGTCGGACGTCTGGAACAGCGCCACCAGGCCGCGCACCACATCCGAATAGGCTTTCACGCGCGCCGAAATGCTGTACTGGGTGGCGCGGTTCATATTGTCGAAGCGCAGCTGCGCCTGGTCTTCGACCGTATTGGCCGTGGTGGCGTACAAGGTGGTGCCGACCGCCGCCGCCAGCGACAGCCCCAGCAGCCATAGCAGGGCTCGCCCGGCAGCCAGGCTCCTCAGCTTACGTCTAATCCAATGAGAAAAGTCTTGCATTTAAGCAGCATACTATTAAAGCAGCCCGGAACGGAACCAAATCCTTGGCCATTGGTCTAAAGCCCAACAGGAGGGCTGACCATGAAAAACGGATTCCACATCTTACCGGCATACCGGATGCGCCGGGGTCTGATAGTCATTCCACAAATGGTGGCATTTTGCCTTAGTCCCGGAGCGAGCGCCGCCGCCCCGCCCGCCCCGCCGCCAGCACCCGCGCCAATACTGGAACACCAGGAATTTGACGCCATGCTGGAAGCTGTTTTTACGGCGCCCGCGCCAGGCCGGACGAGGGCTTTCATCCTGCACTTTACACTGCCGGGTGCAAAAGCGGCGTTGCCCATCGACTGGCAACTCAACCTGCACCGTCCCGATGGCCGCCTGTTGCGCCAGTGGCGCGGACGCCACGCCCTGCTGCGCGGCAACGGCCGCGTGCAAGTGCAATGGCGCGCCGCCCCGACGCTGCCAGCCGGCATCTACGAGCTGCGCCTCCAGGCCGGCGACACCACCCAGCGCCGCCCGATCGCCGTCGGCCACCCCATCCCGCTGGTTGCCGCCGCAGTGCCGCCCGCAGCCGCCACAGCGCAATCCGCCTCCGCCACGCCACGCGATTCCGCCGCCCGTGCCCACGTGCCGGCAACCGGCCCACAACGCCTTCCCGGCCTCCCCTCCAGCATCTTTTATGGCAACCTGCACAGCCAAACCAACCACAGCGACGGCGGCGGCGACCCGGCCACCTGTCGCGGAGCGCAAGAGCCGCAATCCGCCCCATTCGGTCCTGAAGACGCCTATACCTTCGCCCACCAGCACGGCCTGGACTTCCTGTTAGCCTCAGAACACAACCACATGTACGACGGCAGCGAAGGCAGCGTCCCCAACGCCGACCCGCTGGCCGCCCGCCAGCTCTATCGGCTGGGCCTCGACCGCGCCGAGTCTTTCAACACCGCCACCCCCGGCTTCAGCGCCATGTACGGCCAGGAATGGGGCGTCATCAGCGGCGGAGGCCACCTCAACATCCTTAACAGCCCCGCCCTGCTCGGCTGGGAGCGCAACACCGACGGCCAACCGTTTGCCGACGTGGTCACCCCACGCAACGACTACGCCGCGCTATACAAGCTAATGAAAGACCAGGGCTGGCTAGGCCAGTTCAACCACCCCAAGCGCGACCACTTCCCCATTGCCGGCCAGCCCCTAGCCTTCAGCGAAGACGGAGCAAACGCCATGGCCCTGTGCGAAATCATGAACAGCAACGCCTTCTCCACCCGCCTGGATGAAGGCGAAACCCGTCACAGCTTCTTTGAAGACGCCTGTAACCGCCTGCTGGAAGCCGGCTACCGCCTCGCCTTCAGCAGCAACCAGGACAACCACTGCGCCAACTGGGGCGCCGCCTACAGCAACCGCACCGGCATCCTGCTGCCGGAAAACGAAGCCGCATCGCCGCAAGCCCTGCTCAACGCCATCCGCGCTCGCCGCGTATTCGCCACGATGGATAAACAAAGCGCCATTGCCCTCACCGCCAACGGCGCCATGATGGGCAGCGAAATCGACAACAGCGGCGAGCTCACACTACAAGTGCACTTCACCAGCGCCGCAGGACGCGGCATCGCCAGTCTGGAAATCATGGAAGGCATCCCCGGCCGCCAGGGCGAGGTGCGCCCGCTCCCCGGAGTGAGCGCCCTGCAGCACCGCTTCACACCGGCGCCAGGCCCGCACTTCTATTACGCCCGCATCACACAGGACGACGGAAGGCAGCTCTGGTCGGCCCCGGTATGGGTCAATCAACGCTGATATGGACTGGCCGGATCTCGCGCGCCAGCATCTGGCGCACCGACTCCGCCTGCCTGCGCGCCGTTGGTGAAATTTGAGGGCGGCGTTCGCACTCGGCCAGCATTTGCTGCGCCGCCTGGGAATCCAGCTGCGCGCCGTCGCGCGACAGGCGCAGCAAGCCATAGCGTACTGCCACCTTGCACAGCCCCGCACTATCCGGCTCCGACAGCATCTGCGCCGGATGCAGGCCACGCACCACCGCGAAATCCGCGCCAGCGCAGGAACCTCCCAACTGGAAATTCAATACCTCCATCTGCGGCGCCTGTGGCAGCAATGCCTGCGCCTCGGCCAACGTGAACGCTTTGCCCTCGCCGCAGGTGGACAGGACCCGGCTGATGGCACGCGGTTCACCCAGCGCCGCCGCCGCGCGGGTCCAGCGCACCGCTTCGGCCGGCTGGCGCTTTTCAAAATACTCGACCAGGGACATCATTGCCGCGCGATCGCGGCGCCCGGCCGCTGCCTGCGCCTGGGCCAGGCAATAGGGGCTGAATTGGGAAGGCGGCTGCTGCGCGCACGGCAAACTGCCGCGTTCCTGCTGCCGTTTGTAATACCAGGCGCCGCCCGTCGCCAGCGCAACAGCCACAAGGGCGGCCAGCGCCACAAAGATTCGTTTTCTCATGCCCAGCATTGTACGTGCGCCAGCGGCCCACACCAATGCGTTACACTTAGCGAAAACTAGTAAGGAGTTAGAAAAATGCGCTGGGAAGGCAACCGTGAAAGTGAAAACGTCGAGGACCATCGTGGCGATGGCGGCGGAGGCGGCGGGGGCTTCGGCTTCGGCGGCCGCTCGATCGGCATCGGCACCATTGTCCTCGCCCTGATTGGCGGCTGGGTATTCGGCATCAATCCCCTCACCATCCTCGGGCTGCTGAGCGGCGGCGGCCCGGTCCAGGTAAGCGAGCAGCAGCAACCGCGCCAGCCGCGCGCCGAAGCCACGGACCGCGAATACAAACTGATGAAGGTTGTGCTGGCCGATACTGAAGACGTCTGGGGCGACCTGTTCCGCCGCAATGGCGGCAACTACCAGGTACCCAAGCTGAAAGTATTCAGCGGCGCAATCCAGACCGCCTGCGGTACTGGACGCTCGGCCACCGGCCCGTTCTACTGCCCCGGCGACCAGGACATCTACATCGACCTTGATTTCTTCAAGCTGATGGAGCGCCGCTTCCACGCCCCAGGCGAGTTTGCGCAAGCCTATGTGGTCGCCCATGAAGTCGGCCACCACGTACAAAACCTGATGGGCCTGAGCGACAAGGTGCACAACGCCCAGCGCAACGCCTCCGAACGGCAGGCCAACGCCTTGTCGGTGCGGCTTGAGCTGCAGGCTGACTGCTTTGCCGGCGTCTGGGCCTACCACGCCAACCGCGCCCGCAGCATCATCGAAAAAGGCGACGTAGAAGCCGCATTGGCTGCCGCCACCGCCATCGGCGACGATGCATTGCAACGCCAGGCCGGCGGCCAGGTGGTGCCGGACTCCTTCACCCATGGCAGTTCCGCCCAGCGCGTACGCTGGTTCAACCGCGGCATCGAATCCGGCGAAATCGCCCAGTGCAATACCTTTGAGGCCCGCCAGCTTTAGTGTAGATTAAGCGCATTCTTTTTTAGAGGAGTGGGAATGCGCTCGTATCGAAAAATGGCATCCGGCGTAGTGCTTGGTTTGGCGGCAGTGGGCGGCGCATACGCGCAGAAGCCCGATCCGTATCTCTGGCTGGAAGACGTGGGCGGCGACAAGCCCCTGTCCTGGGTCAAGGAGCAGAACGCCGTCGCGCTGAAGGAACTGCAAGCGCATCCAAGCTACAACGGCATCCACGAACGCCTGCGCACCATCCTGAACTCCAAAGAACGTATCCCCTACGTCAGCAAGCACGGCGCGTACTACTACAACTTCTGGCGCGACGCCGAGCATACGCGCGGCATCTGGCGCCGCACCACGCTTGAGCAGTACCAGAAGGCCGAGCCGCAGTGGGAGACTGTGCTCGACATCGACAAGCTGGCCAAGGACGAAAACGAAAACTGGGTGTGGCATGGGGTTTCGTGTCTCTATCCGCAGGGCGAGAAATGCCTGGTGCAGCTGTCGCGCGGCGGCGGCGATGCCCATGTGGTGCGCGAGTTCGACGTCGCCAAACGCGCCTTCGTCAGCGACGGTTTCAACCTGGCCGAGGCCAAGAGCGATATCGGCTGGATTGATGCCGACACCATCTTTGTCTCTACCGACTTTGGCGCCGGCAGCATGACGACCTCCGGCTATCCCCGCATCGTCAAGGAATGGAAGCGCGGCGCTCCGCTGGCGCAGGCCGTGACCCTGTACGAAGCGAAGAACGAAGACCTTGGCGTGGGCGCCTATAAGGACTTCACGCAGGGCCACAGCTACCAATTCATTACACGCCAGATCGGCTTCTACTCCAGCGAGCTGTTTGTACGCATGGGCGATACGCTGGCCAAAGTCGACAAGCCGGACGACGCCAACGCCTACACCGTGCGCGACCAGCTGGTGATCGATTTGCGCTCCGACTGGACAGTCAACGGCGCCACCTACAAGCAAGGTTCGCTGCTGGCGACGGACTTCAAACGTTTCATGGCCGGCGACCGCCAGTTCGAAGTGCTGTTCACGCCAACGCCAACCAGCTCCCTGGACGGCGTGACCGCTACCCGCAGCGCGCTGCTGCTCAACGTGCTGGATAACGTGAAGAACCGTCTGGTCGAACTGCGCCATGTGGACGGAAAATGGCAACAGCGCGACGTCAAGGCGCCTGCCTTCGGCACGCTGGCCGTGCAGGCGCTGGAACCGATCGAGTCCGACCAGTACTTCCTGACGGTGACCGATTTCCTCAATCCCACCACGATGTACCTGGCGCAGGCGGGCAGCGATGAACGCAAGGCGCTTAAGGCCCTGCCGGCCTTCTTTGACGCCAAGCCGTACACCGTGCAGCAGCACATGGCTGTCTCGAAGGACGGCACCAAGGTGCCCTACTTCGTCCTGATGGACAAGAAGGCCAAGCTGAATGGCAAGAATCCGACCGTGCTGTATGGCTACGGCGGCTTTGAGGTTTCAATGAAGCCCTTCTATAGCGGCACCACCGGCGAAGCATGGCTCAAGCAAGGCGGTATTTACGTGCTGGCCAATATTCGCGGCGGCGGCGAATTCGGCCCGCGCTGGCACCAGGCGGCGCTGAAGGAAAACCGCCAGCGCGCGTTCGACGACTTTATCGCCGTCGCGCAGGACGTCATCAAACGCAAGATCACCAGCCCGCGCCACCTGGGCATCATGGGTGGCAGCAATGGCGGCCTGCTGGTTGGCGCCGCGCTGACCCAGCGTCCTGACCTGTTCAATGCCGTGGTGTGCCAGGTCCCGCTGCTGGACATGCAGCGCTATAGCAAGCTGCTGGCCGGTGCGTCGTGGATGGGGGAATATGGCGATCCGGATGATCCGAAGCAGTGGTCTTATATCAGCAAATACTCGCCGTACCAGAACGTGTTCAAGGACAAGCACTACCCGCGCGTTCTGTTCACGACTTCCACCCGCGACGACCGCGTCCACCCCGGCCACGCCCGCAAGATGGTCGCCAAGATGAAGGAACAGGGGCACGATGTGCTGTACTGGGAGAACACCGAAGGCGGCCACGCCGGCGCGGCCAATAACGACCAGCAAGCCCAAATGTGGGCCTTGACCTACGCCTTCCTCCTCAAACAGCTGAAGTAAGAGTCGGTGCCCCGTTCATTTGACAGACCTGGCACTGACTTTGACCAATCGTGCGCGGGGGAAAGGTGGGGCTCGTTATGCTTAAGAAAGTGTTGCCTGGCGTGTTGCATTATTAACAAAGTGAAGCTTTTTAACACTTTGTGATTGACTGTCGCAGGCGCAGGAGTAAATTAAGCCTTCCCCCGCTTTCCACCTTCATACCTGAGGTAGCGTCGATGAATGACATGACCGAACTGCCGGAAGAGTTGGACCTCAAACTGATCCTGTCCACTCTGATGGCCCTGAAGAAAGGTGATTTCTCGGCGCGCCTGCCGTCTGACTGGACCGGCGTCTCGGGCAAGATCGCCGATACCCTCAACGACATCATCGAAACCAACGAACGTATGGTGAAGTCGGTGACGGAAGTTAGCCGCGTCGTGGGCCGCGAGGGCCGATTGACGCAGCGCGCGACAGTGCACGTCTCCGGCGGCTGGGCGACCATCATCAGCGCGGTCAATACCCTGATCGATGACCTGGTGCGGCCGACCACAGAAATGGCGCGCGTGATCGGCGCCGTGGCGAAAGGCGACCTGTCGCAGACCATGGCGCTGGAGGTCGACGGCCATCCGCTGAAAGGCCAGTACCTGCGGGCCGCGATGACGGCAAATACAATGGTGGAGCAGCTGACTTCATTCTCCTCCGAAGTGACCCGCGTGGCGCGCGAGGTGGGTACCGAGGGTAAGCTGGGCGGCCAGGCGCAGGTGAAAGGCGTGGCCGGTACCTGGAAGGACTTGACCGACTCGGTGAACTCGATGGCGGGTAACCTGACCTCCCAGGTGCGTAATATCGCGGAGGTGACCACCGCGGTGGCAAACGGCGACTTGTCCAAGAAAATCACGGTGGACGTGCGCGGCGAGATCCTGCAATTGAAAGACACCATCAACGTGATGGTGGACCAGCTGCGTTCCTTCGCTTCGGAAGTGACCCGCGTGGCGCGCGAGGTCGGTACCGAGGGTAAGCTGGGCGGCCAGGCTTATGTGCCGGGCGTGGGCGGTACCTGGAAGGACTTGACCGACAACGTGAACTTCATGGCGTCCAACCTGACGGGCCAGGTGCGTAATATCGCGGCGGTGACGACGGCGGTGGCAAACGGCGACCTGTCCAAGAAAATCACGGTGGACGTGAAGGGCGAAATCCTTGAACTGAAAAACACCATCAACGTGATGGTGGACCAGCTGTCTTCCTTCGCATCGGAAGTGACCCGCGTGGCGCGTGAGGTGGGTACCGAAGGTAAGCTGGGCGGCCAGGCACAGGTGAAAGGCGTGGCGGGCACGTGGAAGGACTTGACCGACTCGGTGAACTCGATGGCGGGTAACCTGACCTCCCAGGTGCGTAATATCGCGGAGGTGACCACGGCGGTGGCAAACGGCGACTTGTCCAAGAAGATTACGGTGGACGTGAAGGGCGAGATCCTGGAACTGAAAAACACCATCAACGTGATGGTGGACCAATTGAACTCCTTCGCGTCGGAAGTGACGCGTGTGGCGCGTGAGGTGGGTACCGAGGGTAAGCTGGGCGGCCAGGCTAACGTGTCGGGCGTCGGCGGTACCTGGAAGGACTTGACCGACAACGTGAACTTCATGGCATCCAACCTGACGGGCCAGGTGCGTAACATCGCGGAGGTGACCACGGCGGTGGCGAACGGCGACCTGTCCAAGAAAATCACGGTGGACGTGAAGGGCGAGATCCTGGAGCTGAAGAACACCATCAACGTGATGGTGGACCAGCTGTCATCCTTCGCGTCGGAAGTGACCCGCGTGGCGCGTGAGGTGGGTACCGAGGGTAAGCTGGGCGGCCAGGCCTACGTGCCGGGCGTCGGCGGCACTTGGAAGGACTTGACCGATAACGTGAACTTCATGGCGTCCAACCTGACGGGCCAGGTGCGTAATATCGCGGCGGTGACCACCGCGGTGGCCCGCGGCGACTTGTCGAAGAAGATTACGGTGGACGTGAAGGGTGAGATCCTGGAACTGAAGGACACCATCAACGTGATGGTGGACCAGCTGTCTTCCTTCGCATCGGAAGTGACCCGCGTGGCGCGCGAGGTGGGTACCGAAGGTAAGCTGGGCGGCCAGGCAAACGTGTCCGGCGTGGCAGGTACCTGGAAGGACTTGACCGAGAACGTGAACCAGCTGGCGGCGAACCTTACCAACCAGGTGCGCGCGATTGCGGAGGTGGCAACCGCCGTGACGCGCGGCGACTTGTCCCGTTCCATCCAGGTGGAGGCGCGCGGCGAGGTGTCCTACCTGAAGGACAACATCAACGAGATGATCCGCAACCTGAAGGAAACCACGCAGAAGAACGCGCAGCAGGACTGGCTGAAGACCAACCTGGCGCGCTTCACCCGCCTGCTGCAAGGCCAGCGCGACCTGCAGGCGGTGACGAAACTGATCCTGTCCGAACTGGCGCCGCTGGTGTCGGCGCACCACGGCGTGTTCTATATGATGGACTCGCAGCTGGCCGATGCGCGCCTGCGCATGATCGCGAGCTACGGCTACCGTTCCTCGCGCAAGCTGCCGACCTCCTTCCTGCCGGGCGAGGGGCTGGTGGGCCAGTGCGCGCTGGAGAAGATGCGTATCTGGCTGACCGACGTGCCGCGCGACTATATCGTGGTGAGTTCGGGCCTGGGCGCGGCGCCGCCGACCAATATCGTGGTGCTGCCTATCCTGTTCGAGCAACAGGTGAAGGCGGTGATCGAGATCGCATCGCTGGACCGCTTCACTGAAACCCACCTGTCCTTCCTGGACCAGCTGATGGAATCGATCGGCGTGGTGCTGAACACCATCGAGGCAAACAGCCGAACCGAGTCGCTGCTGACGCAGTCGCAGTCGCTGGCGCAGGAGCTGCAGCAGACCAACCAGGAGCTGGCGGAAAAGGCCCGCCTGCTGTCCGAGCAGAATATCGAGGTGGAACGCAAAAACCGGGAGGTGGAACAGGCAAAACTGGCGCTGGAAGAAAAAGCGACCCAGCTGGCCCTGTCCTCCAAGTACAAATCCGAGTTCCTGGCGAATATGTCGCACGAGCTGCGTACGCCTTTGAACTCGCTGCTGATCCTTGCGCAGCAGCTGGGCGACAACCCGGAGGGCAACCTGTCCGGCAAGCAGGTGGAGTTCGCGAAGACCATCCACGGTTCGGGTTCCGACCTGCTGACGCTGATTAACGACATCCTGGACCTGTCCAAGATCGAGTCCGGTACCGTTACGCTGGACGTTTCCGAGTACCGCTTCGCCAACCTGCGCAGCTATGTGGAACGCACCTTCCGCCACATGGCCGAAGCCAAGCACCTGGGCTTCACGGTGGAACTGGGCGACAACCTGCCCGCTTCGCTGATGACCGATACCACGCGCTTGCAGCAGGTTCTGAAAAACCTGCTGTCGAACGCGTTCAAGTTCACCAACCATGGCCAGGTTTCGCTGAACATCGCCCTGGTACAGAGCGGCTGGAGCAGCGACCACCCGAACCTGGGCAATGCGGACGCGGTACTATCCTTCGCCGTCAGCGATACCGGCGTCGGTATCGCGAGCGACAAGCTGCAGCTGATCTTCGAGGCCTTCCAGCAGGCGGACGGTTCCACCGCGCGCAAATACGGCGGCACCGGCCTGGGCCTGTCCATCTCGCGCGAACTGGCGCGCCTGCTTGGCGGTGAGATCCGCGTGGAGTCTGTGGTCGGCTCGGGTTCGACCTTTACCCTGTTCCTGCCATATAACCGTTCCGGCTTCGTGTATTACGAAACCGCGCGCCAGCCGGCCATGCCGCGCCTGCCCGCCCCCGCAACGGCCACGCAGCCGATCATCACGACGCCGGCCGTGGTCTACACGCCGGCGCAGCAGGACCAGGCGGCCGAGCGGGACGAGCAAATCTACGGCTCGACCATCGACGACCGCGGCCTGACCGCACCGGGCGATCCTTCGGTGCTGATCATCGAAGACGACGACCGTTTCGCCAAGGTGGTACTGGACTTTGCGCGCGAGAAGAACTTCAAGGGTATCGTGACGCACCAGGGCGACTGGGCCCTGAGCCTGGCGCGCGATTACCTGCCATCGGCCATCCTGCTCGACCTGGATCTACCGGATATCGACGGCTTCACCGTGCTGGAACGGCTGAAGCGCGACCCCAGCACGCGCCATATCCCGGTGCATGTGATGTCCAGCATGCGCGAACGCGAACGCGCGCTGCGCAGCGGGGCCATCTCCTATTTGAATAAGCCGGTCAGCAAGGAAGACCTGAACGAGGAATTCACGCGCATCCAGCGCTTCCTGATCGGCGGCAAACGCAACCTGCTGGTGGTGGACGATGAGGAAAACCAGCGCGCCGCCATCGTCAAGCTGATTGGCGAGTCGGACGTGGACATCACGGCGGTGGGCACCGGCCAGGATGCGCTGGCAGCCCTGCATGCCGCCCACTTCGATTGCATGGTGCTGGACCTGACCCTGCCCGACATCAGCGGCTTCGACTTGCTGGACATGATCGGCAAGGACCAGCGCCTGCGCGACCTGCCCATCGTGATCAACACCGCCAAAGAGCTGAACCGCAAGGAAGTGGCGAAGCTGAAGCGCTACGCCAAGACCATCGTCATCAAGGATGCCCGCTCGCCGGAACGCCTGCTCGATGAAACGGCGCTGTTCCTGCACCGTTCCCAGGCCAACCTGCCGGAGGCGCAGCGCCGCATGCTGGAGGAGGTGCATGCCGCCGATGCCGGCCTGGCGGGCCGCAAGGTGCTGATCGTCGACGATGACCTGCGCAACATCTTCGCCCTGTCCTCGCTGCTGGAACGCCAGCAGATGCAGGTCTCGTTCGCCGAAAACGGGCGCGATGGGATCGAGGTGCTGGAACGCGACCCGACCATCGAAATCGTCCTGATGGACATCATGATGCCGGAGATGGACGGCTACGACACCATGCGCGCCATCCGCCGCATCCCGAAATTCCGTTCGCTGCCGATCATCACGCTGACGGCGAAGGCGATGAAGGGCGACCGTGACAAGTGTATTGCCGCCGGCGCTTCCGACTACATCACCAAGCCGGTGGATGTGGCGCAGCTGTTGTCCCTGATGCGCGTTTGGCTGCACTGATGGGCGCCAACGAGGAGCTGCGCCGCAACACGGCGCCGGAACTGGAGGAGCTTGAGCTGGAATTGCTGCTGGAGGCGGTGGTGCGCCGCTTCGGCTTCGACTTCCGCTTGCACGAGCGCGCGCTGCTGAAACGCAAGCTGTTTGGTTTCATGCAGCAGCGCGGCCTTGCCACCCTGTCGCAGCTGCAGGACCAGGTGCTGCACGACGCAGCCACCGCCGGCAGCCTGCTGCGCGCCCTGCACGTGCCGCCCGCCACCCTGTTCGACGATCCTGCGGAAGCCATGATGCTGCGCGCCGCAGCCGAGCACTCGCTGCGCGGCGTCGCCCTGCCCCGCATCTGGCTGGCCGATTGCGCCGGCGCGGGCCAGGCCTGGACGCTGGCCGCCATCCTGGCCGATCTTGGGCTGCTGGCGCATGCGGAAATCCACGCCACCGTCGCCAGCGACGATATGCTGGAGGAAGCGGCTGGCGCCTGGCTGCCGGAATCCGAACTGGAACGCGCGCAGGCCGCCTACCTGCAAGCCGGCTGCCATGGCCGGCTGGCCGACCACTTCCAGCTGCAATCGGGACGCGCCGTGCTGGCGCCGTCCCTGCGCAGCCATATCACCTGGGCCCAGTACAACCTGGTCACCGACGCATCGTTTAACGAGTTTAATCTGATCGCCTGCCAGCGCGCCCTGCCCGACTTCGGCCCGCTGCTGCGCCAGCGCGTGCTGCAGCTTTTCCACGACAGCCTCGCCCCCTTCGGCACCCTCGGCCTGGACCGCGAACTCGACCTAAACGACCCACTGAACTTGGCTTACCAGTCCATCACACAGGGACTGGCTTGGTATAAGCGGATTGCTTAATAGGCCGCGCTATGAAATTTAGTTAGCAACATTGACTCGGGCAAGAACTGAGGTGACCTCTTTCTGCAAACTTGCCAACCAATTGATCCGTTCCCGATTGAATCCCAAAGGAATCCAGTCGACAAGCAGTTTCGCGCCAGATTCCGCCTGACCTTGCGTAAGAAAGCTGAAGCAAGGGCGGCTAGCATCTTCTCCCAACCCAGAATGCCCAGGGTAGAGCAGGACAACATGCGGACATGCGTATGCGTTGGCGTAAGCATTTAACTGGTAGACATCCGATTGACTGACGCCCCACTTTCCATCCTTGTCCTCCGGTTCGAGACGCTTCCACTTCGTATCAATAATGGCGTGAATCCTGGTTCCCTGGAGGAGGCAGAAGTCAGGTCTCATTTGAAAGCGCGAGCTACCATCTATGGCCCTCGTCAGGAAATAGCGAGGTCCCTCTTCGCGCAATGCAAAGCCAGAGGGAAGCGCTTTCCGTATGAGCTTTTCAGTAACCGCCTGAAAGAGCGCATTCATGTCAAAAAGTAGTGTAAAGCCTTCATTTCTCCCAGAGCCAAAATCTGTAGCTCTTTCACAGAGAAACCATTCGGCCATCATCAAGGCACGTTTATAGTGTGCCACCAAGCGATCTGTGCTTAGGCGAAGTAATTCATTTCGTGTCACTCCCACGTCAGCTACTTCGCCGAACCAAATCAGCAGCGTTTCCGAATCGCGCCGTATAGCTGCATGCCCGCCAAAAAGTGCCTTCAGCTTTCGTAGAGCGGCCTTCAAAATGCGGTTATGAGGATTGTCGGCTGTCAGTTCATCAAATTCACAATGCAGACGGTCCCGACGCCCAGGGAATCGTTGTAAGTCGGTCGCGGGATGCCAACGGCCACGAACAACCGGGAGATCATCCTGATGCGTGACATACCGACGGACCAATCCTCGATGGCATAACGCATACACTTCATCACAAAACCAGCGTGCGAGCACCGCAAGCAAGCTATGCGATTGTGAATCCATCTTGTCCCCCATCATGCTGCGAACTGGGAATTCCGAAGCGATTGCCAGCATTCTCAATAAAGTGCCGCGCTCATACCCATAATCGTCGGAAACCTTTGGCAAGATCTCTATCGACAGGTCGCCAGCTTGGATAAGGCCGCAAAAATGCGAGAACTTGATGCATCGATAGCCAGGCACGAATGGTGAAACCGCGTGTTCTTCGCAAACACGGAAAAGTTCTTCCAGCTCCTGCTGTGTAATGTACTTGCCAGAGATGGGGCTAGTTACAACGTGAACACGTTCGTGCTCACGGACGATGAGATGGCGCACTCTCCCCCCCGCTCTAGGAAAGGTCCGTAGCTGCCAACGGTACGCTCTCGTAAAGGGCCCGAAATGAGGAAGCCGGGAATAGTTCATCATCCGGGGCATCTGGACGCAACGAGCGGGCGATGCGCCATACCGGTGCTTCAGATAGTTTCACGACCTCTCTCGATTGAGGACCAAACAACCCTTCCAAGTTTGTCTGCGTTGCTTCAACGAAGGCTTTGGCACCGCCGCTTACTGCCAATACCAACGAAATTCCCTCCCAATCCTCATAGAAATACTCTTGTAGAAGCGGGATGACGCGGTCTCGGAAAGTCGAACGCAAATCATCAATCGAGGTGACCTTACAGAAGTAGGCGTGTCCAATGCATGCATCCCGACCACGTAACACTGTCAAGCGGGCATTCAGCACTAACAACAATCGCCGCAAATCAATCCGACCACCGTCATCATCGGATGGAATGGACCCAGTTTCCTGTTCCCCCGCAATGACACCAGGATTGGGAAGCAATTCACGAAAAACGAAGCGGCGACGTAGGGCGATATCGACCAGAGCTATCGAACGATCCGCCGTGTTCATTGTGCAGTAGATATCGACATTCTCGGGAATGCCGAAAAATTCTTGCGACGTCGGCAGCGTTACTGAGCGACCTGGCTCATACTTTGGCTTGCCGCTTTTGTCGAACCTCAGCCGCTTATCAGATTCCATAAGTGTGATCAGTTCGCCGAAGATCTTTGCGATATTTCCCCGATTCACTTCATCAACTACCAGCGCAAATCGCTTTTTGGGATCCGCAATGGCGCGCTTGCAAAGTGCCTTCAATGCCCCGTCCCGTGTCTTGATTTGGATTTCAGTCCTACCATCTGCGCATTGGACCTCAACTGGGCGTAAGCCCTCGATAAGATCCTCATACGAATAGGAGGGATGAAAAGTAACAAATGTATAGCGGGTTTCGACTTCGCCACTGGCATGCGGCCCAGCAGGAGACACATAGTGCCCACCTGACAGCACTTGATTCATTAGGGTCCACGTCTTGCCCGTCCCAGGCGGCCCGTAAAAAATTACGTTGCGGGGGAATGCTCCCAAATCCAGGCCGGCATCAGTTTCGGGCTCCGTTCCCGCCGCTTGGCCCACCATGTATTCGCTCGATGCTTCCTCGACAGCCAAAGATTTCTCCTCATTCCATAACTCATACAATGGGGAGCGATAGAAGTCCAGCTCCGTCGTCCCATAGACCGATTCGAAATGGTTTCGAATCGCCAGCAGCTGTTTATCAATGGCGCTAGGCGAACCAACATCTGGTCTAAGACCAGCACGGTTTGCCAACTTTTTGACGATATTGCGCTTTTGAGTTGATGAAGCAATCCGTTCGTGAAAGTCCGGCTGGAGCAGGAATAGAAAGATATGCCTCGCCTGTCGATTATGCGGATTCATAACTTTGTCCGATTCCAGCACATCGGCAAGCGAATCAATCCAGCTAACGAAAAGATCGTCTTCTTGCAGCACCGCTTCGCGCTGCTCTCGAGGAAGCCTGATAAGCGCCCGAAACACCAGAAGCGTATATGAAAGTTCGACCCAAAATCCCGTATTAAAGTATGTTCCGGGGTTCCCAACCCCTGATAGCACCTTATCTTGCAGCGCCCAATGATCCTTAGGAAGTTGCAGCCCAGCGTTACTGCAGATTAGTTCAAGATTCTTGCGTTTACCCTGGATGCCGATTAACTTTGCAGGGAACAGATACAACACCCAAGTCACCTCAACCGCCAGCCATTTCGCCTCGTCCGAAGCGGTTGCCAACTGCCCCTTCAACTTGTCGTAGAAATTCCCTGAGCCCATATCCGGTGCGTCGATATACAAGCGTTTCAGTTCATCGAATGCGGATGTCGACCAAACAGACAGGTCAGTGAAAATGGACAGCCCTTCCGTCAAACAGCGCTGCTTCCAGCGTTCGGCTGCAGCCAGAATTGAAGTTATCGGTAGATCGCAGTATCGGCTCATGTTTCGTCTTATACAAAAAGAAATCTGCCAAGTATGTCTTTCAGTAATTGAGCTGGTCAAGAAAAAAGGGAAACTCTCGAAAGCGACAATGAATCCGCTTCCATGTATAAGGCCGGAGGTATGTCCGAATGTCAGACACGACCCCTACTCTTTCGGCACCCTCGGCCTGGACCGCGAACTCGACCCGTCCGATCCCCTTTCCGCCGCCTACCAGCCCCTCTCCCCTAGCCAATCCTGGTACAAACGGGTTGCCTGACGGCGTGTGCAAAATTGCACAACGTGAGTGCAACCCTGTCAGTTTCGCACAGTTGGCAAAACATGCACACTCCTCGCATAACAAAACCCAAGGAGACTTTGATGCGTGTGTCGAAACACAAGTTCATGCTGCGCCGCTCCGTGGCGGCAGTGATGATGACCCTGCCCGCCATCTACGCCCAACCTGTCCTGGCGCAAGACGCCGGCGGGGAAAAGGCTGAAGGCGCGATTGACCGGGTCATCGTGACCGCCCGCAAACGCGAGGAGCTGATCCAGGACGTGCCGGGCGCGGTGACTGCGCTTTCCGGCGCACAGCTGGAAAAGAAGGCGCTGCCTGATATCACAGCACTGACCGATATCGTGCCGAACACCACCCTCAAGGCCTCGCGTGGCACCAACACCACGCTGACCGCCTTCATCCGCGGCATCGGCCAGCAGGATCCGGTGGCCGGCTACGAGCAAGGCGTCGGCATCTACCTGGACGATGTCTACCTGGCCCGCCCGCAAGGCGCCCTGACCGACATCTACGACCTGGAGCGCATCGAAGTCCTGCGCGGCCCGCAAGGCACGCTGTATGGCCGCAACACCATCGGCGGCGCGGTCAAATACGTGACCCGCAAGCTGTCGCCCAACCCGACCTTTGAAATCAAGGGCGCCGTGGGCAACTATGGCCAGCATGACCTGGTCCTGAAAGGCAGCACCCCGGTCAGCGATATCCTGCGCCTCGGCGCCACCGTCGGTACCTTCAACCGCGACGGCTTCGGCAAGAACGTGATCAACGGCCGCGAAAACTACAACAAGGATGTCGGTGCAGCCCGCGTCAGCGCCGAGCTGGTGCCGAACAGCGACCTGTTCATCCGCCTGGCCGGCGACTACACCAAGGACGATTCGCAGCCGAAGCAAGGCTATCGCCTGCTGAACGGCCCGGCGCCTGGCAACGAGCCGCCGCTGGCCGGCGACTACGACACCCGCGCCAACCTGTACAAGGTGAATGGCCACGACCAGGAAGTGACCACCAAGGGCGTCTCGCTGACGATCGACTACAACATCAGCCAGGAGCTGATGTTCAAATCGGTTACCGCGCACCGCTCCTCCAAGTCCTACGCGCCGATCGACTTCGACTCGCTGAACGCGCCGCTGTGGGAAGCACCGGCAATTTACAGCGACAAGCAGGACAGCCAGGAGTTCCAGCTGACCTACGCCGGCTCCAAGTGGCAAGGGGTGGCAGGCCTGTTCTATATGAAGACCAACGCCTTCAACGAATTCGACGTGCTGTATAACGCCTCCGGCGGCCTGTCGCTGCTGACCCGCGACGATATCGATTCCAGGACCTGGGCGGTCTACGCTGACGCCAGCTACAGCGTCACCGACAGCTTCAACGTGAGCGTCGGCGGCCGCTGGACCGACGACGAGCGCGAAGCTGCGATCTTCAAGCGTACCTACCTGGGCCTGGCCGGTTCGCCTAACCTGGGCAATCCGGCAGCCGTGGGCCTGGCTGCCAACACCGATATGGGCAAGGGCGACCTGCACCGCAAGGACAAGAAGTTCACCCCGAAAGTGGGCTTCGGCTGGAAGGTGGCGCCGGAGCACAACGTCTACGGTACCTACCAGAGCGGTTTCAAGGGCGGCATGTACGATCCGCGCATGGACCTGGCGGCAACCGGCGGCCCGAACACCCCGGCCTCGCTGGAGAAGCGCAAGGGCGTCAGTCCGGAGGAAGTCGACACGGTTGAACTGGGCCTGAAATCGTCGCTGAACGGCGGCCGCCTGCAGACCAATGCCGCGCTGTTCTACACCGACTACAAGAACGTCCAGATCGCCGGTTCGATCCCGACCTACAACGCACAGGGCCAGGTAAGCGGCTTCGCCGGCACCCTGACCAACGCCGGCAAGGCCAAGATCAAGGGCGTGGAACTGGAAGCGATTGCCCGCGTGACCGATGCTCTGACCGTGAACGGCATGCTGAGCTACATCGATGCCGAGTACAAGGAGTGGATCGTCGCCAGCGGCGCCAACCTGGTCAACATCGCCAAGAGCGCGGAAATCCAGAACACGCCGAAGATGTCGGCCAACCTGAGCGCTACTTACGAATGGCCGGTCAACGTCATGGGCCGCAGCGGCAGCATGAGCTTCAACAACAGCCTGTCCTACAAGGACAAGGTGTACCAGGCCGAAATCGTGCGTCCGACCGGCGTCGCCTCGCTGGATGCGCTGGTGCCGCAGAACCAGATGCTGGCGCAAGGCGCCTTCGGGCTGTGGGATGCGGGCCTGGTCTGGACCAGTGCCGACCGCCGCCTGCAAATCGGCCTGCACGGCCGCAACCTGACCGACAAGCGCTATAAAGTGGCAGGCTATGCATTCGGTGGCTTCTTCAACACCATCACCACCTACTATGGCGATCCGCGCACTTACAAGCTGACCGCTTCCTATAAGTTCTAAGCTTCAAGAACCAGCCAGGGCGAACAGCCCTGGCTGCGTTTCCGCAAATTCCCTCAGCAAGTTCCACACGGTGCGCACGCGCGGCAGGCGGTACAGGTCGACCGGCGCCACCAGCCAGTACGCACGCTCCACATACACTTCATCCTGCAGAACCGGCACCAGCCGGCCGTCGGTTGCCATGTACGGCGGCGCCATCATCAGGCCCAGGCCCGCTGCTGCGGCTTCGGCTTGCGCCAGCATGCCGGTGCAGCACAGGCGGCGGCGCGGGTTCACGCCCAGTTCGTCGAGGAAGTTCAGCTCGTTGCTGGCCAGGCGGTCCTGCACGTAATCGACAAAGTCGTGTCCCGCCAGGTCGCTGCGTTTCTTGATCGGCGCATGGCGCGCCAGGTAGTCCGGCGAGCCGTACACGTACAGGCGGAAGGAAGCCAGGCGGGTCACCATGTAACGGCCGGTATTCGGCGCATCCAGCGTTACGCCCAGGTCGGCCTCGCGGCTGGCCAGGTTGGCAAAGCGCGGCTGCACCAGCAGGTCCACCGCCAGCTCGGGATAGTTTTGCAGGAAGCCGGCCAACAGCGGCGTGATGAAACGCACACCCAGCGCTTCCGGTACGCCCAGGCGCACCACGCCGCGGATGCCGACTTCGGTGCCCGACAGCTGCCCCTGTGCGGCCAGCAAGGCGCTCTCCATCGCTTCCGCATGCGGCAGCACGGCATGCCCCATCTCGGTCAGTTCATAGCCTTCACGCGAGCGGTCGAACAGCGTGGCGCCCAGCTGCTGCTCCAGGCGGTCGATGCGGCGCGATACGGTGGTGTGCTCCACTTCCAGCCGGCGCGAGGCGCCGGACAGCGTGCCGGCACGCGCCAGCTCGAGGAAGAAACGCAGGTCAGTCCATTCGGGCAGTGTTTTCATGCGGCGTATTGTGCATCATTTTCCGGCGTTGTAGTGTTGCTGTGCAAAATTGCACACACGGTGGGCGCCGCCACCAGTTCAAGCTTCGATGCATTTCTTGCACACTGCACGCTCCTGCAACGCTGCCAACGAGGCCTATGTATTCCGAGATCAGCTACATCAGCGACGATGGATTGCGCCTGTATGCGCGCGATTATCCTGCCGCCAGCGGCGCCGCGCGCCTGCCCGTCATCTGCATCCACGGCTTGACGCGCAATTCGGCCGACTTCGAAGATGTCGCGCCATGGATTGCAGCGCAAGGCCGGCGCGTGATCGCGGTCGATGTGCGCGGCCGCGGCAACTCCGATTACGATCCCAAGCCGGACCGCTACACGCCAGCCGTCTACGCCAACGACGTGGTCAAGCTGGCGAACGACCTGGGCATCGAGCGCGCGGTTTTCATCGGCACCTCGATGGGCGGTTTGATCACCATGACCCTGGCGGTGCGCAAATCGAGCCTGATCGCGGCAGCGGTGCTGAACGATGTGGGGCCCGCACTTTCCGAGCGCGGCCTGTCGCGCATCCGCAGCTACACCGGCAAGGGCGAGGCGTTCACCAGCTGGCAGCAGGCGGCGGATTACATGAGCAGCATCAACGCGGTGGCCTTCCCCGGGAACACGGCGCAGGAATGGGAGCGCTGGGCGCGCCGCGCCTTCCGCGAGGACCGCGACGGCCACCTGGCTTTGCGCTACGACCCGAATATCGCGGTACCGATCCGCGCCAACAAGCTTAAAGCCACCTCGCTGGCCGCGCACTTCGCCTTCCGCCGCCTGGCGCGGCGCCGTCCCACCATGCTGATACGCGGCGGTACGTCCGACCTGATCGAGCCGGAACAGGCCAATGCGATGCGCGCCGCCGCGCCGGGCATGCTGTATGCCGAAGTACCCGGCATCGGCCACGCTCCGATGCTGTCCGAACCCGCCGCACAGGAAGCGCTGCGCAGCTTCCTCGATAGCGTGGATTGAACTATATTGGGCGGAGACGGAGACACTGAATGAAAAAATACCTACCGCTGATCCTCGCTCTCGCGCCTGCCTTCGCGCCGGCGCAGGAACTGAAGGTCGCGCTGATCACGGGCAAGACCGGCATCCTGGAGCCCTATGCCAAGGAGACCGAAGCCGGCTTCATGCTGGGCCTTGAATACCTTACCAAGGGTAAGATGGAAATCAAAGGCCGCAAGCTGAAGGTCATCGTCAAGGATGACCAGAGCAAGCCTGACCTGGGCCGCACCATGCTGGCCGAGGCCTATGGCGACGACAAGGTCGATATCGCTGTCGGTACCAGTTCTTCCGGCTCGGCCATCGCCATGCTGCCCATCGCCGCCGAATACAAGAAGGTGCTGATCGTCGAACCGGCGGTGGCCGACGCGATCACCGGGGAGAAGTGGAACAAGTACATCTTCCGTACCGCACGCAACTCGATGCAGGACGGCCTGGCCGCCGCTTCGACCTTCAAGCAAGGCAGCGTCGCCTTCCTGGCGCAGGACTACGCCTTCGGCAAGGATGCGGTGAAAGCCGCGCGCGAAGCGCTGGCGTTGACCGGTTCCAAGGCCAATATCGTGCACGAGGAATACGCGCCGCAAAACGCCACCGACTTCACCGCTTCCGCCCAGCGCATCTTCGACAAGCTGAAAGACAAGCCGCAGCCGCGCATCCTGCAAATCATCTGGGCCGGCCCCAACCCGATGAACAAGATCGCCGACATGAAGCCTGAACGCTACGGCATCACGCTGGCGCCGGGCGGCAACATCCTGCCGGTATTGAAGACCTGGAAGGCTTTCGGCGGCACCGAAGGCACCATCTATTACTACTACGCCTTCCCCAAAAACCCGATGAACGACTGGTTCGTGGCCGAACACATGAAGCGCTACAAATCGCCGCCCGACATGTTCACCGCCGGCGGCTTCACCGCAGCCAGCGCGGTGGTCACGGCATTGGCCAAGGCTGGCGGCGGCGATACCAAAAAACTGATCGAAGCCATGGAAGGCATGGAATTCGACACCCCGAAAGGCCGCATGCAATTCCGCACGGAAGACCACCAGGCCATGCAGCCCATGTACCACTTCCGCATCAAGAAGGAGCAGAAGAATGAATGGGACCTGCTGGAACTGGTGCGCGAAATCCCGGCTTCCGAGCTGCCCGTCCCTGTCAAGAACAAGCGCTGAACCATGACCCCTCTGCTGTCTACACGCGGACTGACGATCCGTTTCGGCGGCCACACGGCCGTCGATAACGTCAGCGCCGATTTCCATGCGGGCCAGCTGACGGTAATCGTCGGCCCGAATGGCGCCGGCAAGACCACCTACTTCAACCTGATGTCGGGCCAGCTGCCCGCCACCGGCGGCCAGGTGCTGCTGCGCGGCGTGGATATCACGCGCAACGGCCCGGCAATGCGCACCCGCAAAGGCATCGGCCGCGCCTTTCAGCTGACCAACCTGTTCCCGCATTTAAGCGTGCATGAAAACGTGCGGTTGGCGGTGCAGGCGCGCGCCAACGCCGGCATGAAGCTATGGTCGATCTGGTCCAGCCACACGGAGCTGATCGAGCGCGCCGACCATTACCTGGAGCGCGTATCCCTGGCGGCGCGGCGCGACACCCCGGTGGCCGCCCTGTCGCACGGCGACAAGCGCAAGCTGGAAGTGGCGATCCTGCTCGCCCTGGAGCCGGACGTGATGATGTTCGACGAACCCACCGCCGGCATGAGCGTGGATGAGGTGCCCGTCGTGCTGGACCTGATCCACCAGGTCAAGGCTGAACGCAACAAGGCCGTGCTGCTGGTGGAGCACAAGATGGACGTGGTGCGCGCGTTGGCCGACCGCATCATCGTGCTGCACCATGGCGCATTGGTGGCAGATGGCGAACCCGCCGCCGTCATGTCCTCCGCCATCGTGCAGGAAGCCTATCTCGGGACTGCAAGCTATGACTGACGCCCTGCTCAAACTGTCCGGCGTGCACACGCACATCGGCGAATACCACATCCTGCAAGGGGTCGACCTGGCCGTGCCGCGCGGCGGCCTGGCCGTGCTGCTTGGCCGCAACGGCGCCGGCAAGACCACCACCCTGCGCACCATCATGGGCCTGTGGCAGGCCAGTGCCGGCAAGGTCGAATTCAATGGCCGCGACATCAGCAAGCTGCGCACACCGGATATCGCGCAGGCAGGTATCGCCTACGTGCCGGAATCGATGGCGGTGTTCAGCGACCTGACCGTGCGCGAAAACCTCTACCTGGCCGCCCGCAGCGGGCCGATGGACACGGCCCGGCTGGAATGGATCTTCTCCTTCTTCCCGGCGCTGAAGAAGTTCTGGAACTACCCGGCGGGCAACCTGTCCGGCGGCCAAAAGCAGATGGTCGCCATCGCACGCGCCATTATCGAGCCGCGCGAGCTGCTGCTGATCGACGAGCCGACCAAGGGCCTGGCCCCGGCCATCATCCAGAGCCTGGCCGACGCCATCCGCCAGCTCAAAGGCCAGACCACGGTGCTGCTGGTGGAGCAGAACTTCAACTTCGTGCGCCAGCTGGGCGACACCGTGGCTGTGATGGATGACGGCCGCATCGTCCACAGCGGCGCCATGGCCGAACTGGCCGCCGACCGCGCCCTGCAGGAACGCCTGCTCGGCCTGGCCCTCGATTCCCACCAATGAGCAAAATGAGCGAAACCACCCTACCTTCGGTCCCTCGCGACTACATTCCCATGCTGCTGGCGCCAGCGCTCATGCTGGCCATGCTGCCGCTGGTCGGCAGCTTGCCGACCTGGGTTACCCTGACCGTGGCCGGCCTGGCCATGGGCATGATGATCTTCATCATGTCCAGCGGCCTGACACTGGTGTTCGGCCTGATGGACGTGCTCAATTTCGGCCACGGCGCCTTCGTCTCCGTCGGCGCCTTCGCCGCCACCCTGGTGCTGGTGCCGATGCAAGGCTGGCTGGAAGCCGACTCGCTCGGCGTGAACCTGGCCGCGCTGGGCCTGGCGATCGCCGTGGCCATGGCGGTGACGGCGGTGCTGGGCTGGATCTTCGAACGCGTCATCATCATGCCGGTCTACGGCCAGCACCTGAAACAGATCCTGATCACCATGGGCGGCATGATCGTGGTGGAGCAATTGATCCACGTGATCTGGGGCGCCGACCACAAGCCCATGCCGTTGCCGACCGCGCTGCGCGGGGCCATCGTGCTGGGCGACGCTGCGATCGAGAAGTACCGCCTGCTGGCGGTCGCCGTCGGCGTGATCGTGTTCGTCACACTGACGCTGGTGCTGAACCGCACCAAGCTTGGCCTGCTGATCCGCGCCGGCGTGGAAAACGGCGAAATGGTGGAAGCCCTCGGCTACCGCATCCGCCGCCTGTTCATCGCCGTGTTCGCGGCCGGCTCCGCGCTGGCCGGCCTGGGCGGCGTGATGTGGGGCCTGTACAAGGAAACGCTGACCGCCACCATGGGCGGCGAAGTGATGGTCATGATCTTCATCACCATCATCATCGGCGGCCTGGGCTCGGTGGGCGGCTGCTTCATCGGCGCGATGCTGATGGCGCTGACCGCCAACTATGCCGGCTTCCTGGCGCCCAAGTTCGCGCTGGTATCCCATATCGTGCTGATGATCGCCATCCTGCTGTGGCGCCCTGCTGGCCTGTCGAGGAAATAATGCTGAATACCCTGTTCTCCGGCGACCTGCCGCGCAGCCGCACGCTCGGCATCCTGCTGTCCCTGGTGGTGCTTGGCCTGGCACTGGCGCCCTTCATCACCACCGGCGCGCGGCCGCTGAATACCGCCGCCACCATCTGCATCTATATCGTGCTGGTGGCGTCGTACGACCTGCTGCTTGGCTACACCGGCATCGTCTCGTTCGCGCACACCATGTTCTTCGGCATCGGCGCCTACGGCGTCGGGCTGGGCTTCGTCGGCATGACGCCCACCTGGGGCGGAGCTGCGATCGGCCTGGCGGCCGCGCTGGTATTGACCCTGGTACTGGCCCTGGTCATCGGCCTGTTTGCCCTGCGCGTGCGCGCCATCTTCTACGCCATGATCACGCTGGCCGTCGCTTCATCCTTCGCGGTGCTGGCCTCCCAGCTTTCCGACTGGACCGGCGGCGAGGACGGCAAAACCTTCGACGTGCCGGAGCTGCTTTCGCCCGCCAACGAGTTCGGCGAGTTCATGGGCCGTATCGTGGACGGCAAGGTACTCACCTACTACATCGTGTTCTTCTGCGCCGCGCTGATCTTCCTGGCCCTGCTGCGGGTGGTGAACTCGCCCTTCGGCCGCGTGCTGCAAGCCATCCGCGAAAACGAATTCCGCGCCGAGGCGCTGGGATACCGCACCGTGTTGTACCGCATTGCCGCCAATTGCATCGGCGCGCTGGCCGCAGCGCTGGCGGGGGCGCTGTTGGCGCTGTGGCTGCGCTATGTCGGTCCGCGCACCACCCTGGGCTTCGAAGTGATGACCGACATCCTGCTGATCGTGGTGATCGGAGGCATGGGTACGATGTACGGCGCGGTGCTTGGCACCGTGCTCTTCATCCTCGCCAACAACTACCTGAAAGCCCTGATGGCCAAGGCCGGCGGCGCGCTGGCCGGCATACCGGTACTGGAAGCGGCCCTGCATCCGGACCGCTGGCTGTTGTGGCTCGGCATCCTGTTCATCCTCGCCATCTATTTTTTCCCGAGCGGGATCGTGGGCAGGCTCAATCGCGCGGCAGGCCGGCCGAATACTTAGCGATCACAGCTTCGATACGGCCCTCGGCGCGCAGCGCAGCCATGCCGCGCCGCAGTTCGGCCGCAAACTGCTCATCGACCAGCCGCCGCGACAAGTGCAGCTGCACCTCGCGCACATTGACCACGAACGAGGCGCCTAGCTGGTTGCGGCGGATGCCCAGCTTGCGCATCGCATAGAGAACCCCCGGCCGGCCGCCGACGATGGCGTCGATGCGCTTTTCCATCAGCATCTGGAAGCCTTGCACGTGGTCGGTGACTTCGTAATGGCGTATCGCCTTGTCATCCATGAGCTCGGGGCCGTAATCAGTGCCGCGTATGCGCGCCACGGTCAATCCATGCAGGTCACTGATGCGGTGCAGGTCAGTGCCGGCGCGGCCGATGGCAATGGTCTCCAGCGACCACACCGCGCCCGCCGGCACCGCCACTTCCGAGATGGCGGGGCTGGGCATGGCCAGCAGCATGTCGACCCGGCCGGAGCGCAGCAGCGCCAGCGTGCGGGCATACGGCGCCACCACCACTTCCGTGGGGCGGCCAAGGTTCCGGCCCAGCATTTCGAACACTTCGGTAAAGGCGCCCGATACGCGGCCCTGGGAATCGATCACGCCATAGGGTTCGATCTGCATCACGGCAGCGCGCAATGGCCGGCGTTCGGCGGCGGCATGCGGCGCGGCGCCCAGCGCCAGCAAGCCTGGCAGGCAGGCAAGCAGGCGCCGACGCCGGGCCAGGTCCATGGTTCAGGTCCCGGCGGTGGCGCTTGGACGCTCGGCGATGCGGTCGCGCCAGGCCTGCAGCGCGGTCAGCCCGGCCTCGCCCGGACGGAATTTCATCAAGCCGCGCGCGAACTCCATGGCGCAGAAGGCGGTGATGTCGGCGATGGTAAAGCGATCGCCCGCAACGTAGGCCTGGCGCGACAGCACGCCATCCAGCCACTGGGCGTTCTCACGGAATTTGCCGCCTTGCGACGTGCCGAAGTCGGGGAACTGCGGGTTCTCCAGCGATGCGAAACCAGGATGGGAATGGCGGATGCAGTTGGCGGCAATCGCAAACAGGTGCAGTTCCATGCGGCGGTCGGCCATTTCAATGAAGGCGCGTTCTTCGTGGCCTTCGCCCATCAGGTTGGGCGCCGGGTGCAGGCCCTCCAGGTAGGTGCAGATAGCGCGCGTTTCGCACAGGATGCGGCCATCGTCCAGCTCCAGCGCCGGTACCCGGCCGAAGGGGTTCACCGCCAGGTAGCTCTCGCTGCGATGCTCGCCGGCGCCCAGGTCGACCATCTGCTGGTCAATCCGGATGCCCTTCTCCGCCATGAACATGGCGACGCGGCGAGGGTTGGGGGCGCGTGGGGCGGTGTACAGCTTCATTTAGTCTCCTGATGATGGGCGGCCGGATTGACCGGTTTCCAGCATTTTGCGCGCCTCGGCGGCAAATTGCTCCGCTTTTTCAGCATTGTCGGGGCGAACCAACACCTCGCTGGGCGGGCGCTCGATGCCGCGCTGTACCGCGGGACGCGCGCGGATCTGCTGGATCCAGCGCTGCAGGTGCGGCATGCCCTCGGTCTCCACGCCGGACCAGCGGTGGGTGCGCACCCAGGCCCAGTTGGCGATATCCGCAATCGAATATTCGCCGGCCAGGAATTCATGGTCGGCCAGGCGCGCGTCCAGCACCTTGAACAGGCGCCGGCACTCGCCTTGGTAGCGGTCGATAGCCGGCTGGATCTTTTCCGGGAAATAGCGGTAGAACACATTGGCCTGGCCCATCATGGGTCCGATGCCGCCCATCTGGAACATCAGCCATTGCATGACCAGCGAGCGCGCCTTGAAGTCCTGCGGCATCAGGCGCCCGGTCTTTTCCGCCAGGTAGACCAGGATGGCGCCCGACTCGAACACGGCAAAGTTGTCATTGGCCCGGTCGATGATGGCGGGGATGCGCCCGTTCGGGTTAATGGCTTTGAACCACGGCTCTTTCTGCTCGCCCTGCCCCAGGTTCAGCACATGCAATTCATAGGGCAGTTCCAGTTCTTCAAGCGCGATGGAAATCTTGTGGCCATTCGGCGTGGCGGCGGTGTACAGGTCGATCATCGGAAAAAGATAACACAGCAGGCAAAAAAAAACCGGCCGATTGGGAGGGGGCCGGTGAAAAACGCTTTTTAAGGCGCGGGGATAGAAGAAAGAAATCGTGCCGGATTGAGGAATCCGGCAACCCGGCGCACAGCTTTGCTGTACGCTATGGAACTACTTTGCCACCTTTCCTTTGCTCAAGGCTTAGGAGTTCATTAAGAAACAAAATATTTACGCGGCAAAAAAAAACCCGCGACGAGCGCGGGTGAAGGGATTCAAATCGGGAGAGATTTGAAAGTGCAAGGGGGTGATATTCAAATCGCTAAATCTGAAATATCACAACTTCCTATAAGATAGTACAATTTTTATAATAGAAACTCTCCAATAGTCACAATGCGGGAAAAAATTTGTAAATGGACCATTTACTTCGCGCTTGCGATTAGCGCGCTGGCCATTTCCGCCTGCACCACCAAGCCACCGCAAGCGCCCGCCGCGCCGGCGCCAGCCCCGCAACTTTCGGCCGCACAGCAGGCCCACCGTATCGTCAGCGGCGAATCACTGGTCGCCATCACGGTGCGCCGCAGCGGCCCGCTGGCGCGCATGGGCCACGACCACGTGGTCGCCACGCGCCAGCTGGAGGGATTTGTGGATACCGCCAAAGGACAAACCGAGCTGCGCTTCCGCCTCGACCAGCTCACGGTGGATGAGCCCGACCTGCGCAAGCAAGCCGGCCTGGAAACCCAGCCATCGGCCGATGCCATCGATGGCACGCGCAGGAATATGTTCAGCAAGGTATTGCAGGCCGAAGCGCACCCGTGGGTGCTGGTACGGGCCGCGCTTGAAGGCGGCACGCTGGCGGCGGACATCACGCTGCATGGCGTGACGCGCCGCTACCAGGTGCCGGTCGACCTGCGCGAGGATGGCGGCGCGCTGCAGGCGCGTGGCGCCTTCACCGTCAAACAGAGCGACTTCGGCATCACCCCGTTTTCCGTGTTCGGCGGCGCGCTGGCCGTGAAGGATGAATTGGAGCTGCGTTTCGCGATCAGCGCGCGACGATAAGACGCAGACCCAGGCCAACAAAGATTGCCCCGGCACCACGGTCCAGCCACAGTCCCGCACGTGGATTTCGGTTAATCCACTTGCCCACCGCGCCCGAGAAATAGCCCAGGGCGCCGAACAGCAAGCACGCCTGCAGGGTGAACAGCAAGCCCAGCTGGGCAGTCTGCCAGCTGGCGTCGCCCCGGCCCGCGACAACGAATTGCGGCAGGAAGGACAGGAAGAACAGCACCACCTTGGGATTGATCGCATTGGCGAACAGCCCCTTCGCAAACAGCTTGCCCAGCGACTCTTCCGGCAAGGCCGCCTGCCCCACCTGCGCTCCGCCCTTGCTGCGCAGTGCGCCGATTCCCATCCAGATCAGATACAGTCCACCAGCAACCTTCAGCGCCGTAAATGCCGTCGGCGAGGCAGCGATCAGCGCCCCAACTCCCAGCGCCGCCAGGATCGTATGGCTCAGGCAACCGAGGGCGCAGCCCAGGCCGAACACGACGCCCTGCTTGCGCCCGCGCGACATGCCCATACTTAACACCATCAGGTTATCGGGACCGGGGGAAACAGTAATCAGCATGGCGGCGGCCAGGAAGGCCAGCCCTTGTTCTGGAGATATCAACACCGTGGACTTTCAAGGTGAAATTAGGGAGCAAGGATGATACACCAATAACAAATGTCGCCGTTGTCCATTACAATATTGCTACTGAGGAGATCATTCAAAATTGTTTTCTTCGTTTGCTTCGCTATTTGATAATCCGGCATCCCTGATAATAATCGCGGGATTGGCGGCGCTTATCCTGCTGCTTTGGCAAAACTGGCGCCTGCGCCGGCGCTTGTCCGACAGCGAAGCCACATTAAAGAAGCTCCAGCTGCAAAACGAAAAGCTGGGCCGCCACCGCATCGACTTCCTGGCTGCGATGAGCCACGACATCCGCACCCCGCTGGCCGGCGTGATCGGCATGCTCAAGTTTGCCCTGCGCGACAGCAGCATTGCCGACCGCACCGTTGAGTACCTGCGCATCGGCCTGAAGAACAGCGAAGCCCTGCTGGCCATGCTGAACGACTTGCTGGATTTCTCGCGCATCGACGCCGGCCGGCTCTCCATCAGCACCCAGGACCTGGACCTGATCGACGTCATCGACGAAGCCATCACCATCCTGCGCCCGCAAGCGGACGCCAAGGCCCTGCTGCTGCGCTGCGAGCTGGCGCCGGGCCTGCCGCGCCATGTGCAGGGCGACCCCAACCGCATCCGCCAGATCCTGCTCAACCTGCTGGGCAACGCCATCAAGTTCACCGAGCGCGGCGAGGTACGCCTGCGCGCCTCGGGCGAAACTGCCGATGGCCTGGCGCGCATCGGCTTCAGCATCAGCGATACCGGCCCTGGCATTCCGCTGGAAATGCTGCCGCGCCTGTTCCGCAAGTTCGAGCCGGCCGACCTGTCCTCCACCCGCCGCACCGAAGGCCCGGGCCTGGGCCTGGCCATCTGCAAGGAGCTGGTGGACCTGATGGGCGGCCACATCGAAGCCGACACCCGCCTCGGCAAGGGCACCACGGTGCGCTTCACGCTGCCGCTGGCCCTGGGCGGCCCGCCAGAACGCGACCCGCTTAATGTGCCGGCCCACCTGCGCCATACCCATCGCCTGCGCGTGCTGTGCGCCGAAGACGTGCGCACCAACCAGATCATCATCACCACCCTGCTGGAAGGCATGGGCCATGAGGTGGTGGTGGCGGAAAACGGCCTGGAAGCCCTGCGCGCCCTGCACAGCGAGGATTTCGACATCGTGCTGATGGATGGCCGCATGCCGCAGATGGATGGCGAACAGGCCGCCCGCCTGATCCGCCGCGGCGGCAGCCTCGACCTGCCGGTACGCGACCCGCTGGTGCCCATTATTGCGCTCACTGCCAACGGCACCGACCTGGACCGCGCGCGCTACCGCGCCGCCGGCATGGACGGTTTCCTCAGCAAGCCGGTCGACGAGCGCCTGCTGTACGACCAGCTGGAAAAGACCATCACCCAGCTGCTGGCGCGTGGCCGCCAGTTGCCGCGCACTGCACCGACGCTGGCCGAACTCGATGATATGTTCGGCGTCGAGCCCGCCAGCACGGCGATCCACATCCTGCCGCTCAGCGGCATGACGCCGCGCCACCAGCAGCGCATCGCCCAAGCCTTCCTGGAAGAAGCGCCGCGCCGCCTGGACGAAGGCCGGCTGGCCTTGCAGCATGGCGACGGCGAAGGCGCCACCAGCGCCTTCCACGCGCTGAAAGGCAGTTGTGGCTACCTGAGCGCGCCGGAGTTGCACACCCTGTGCCACCAGATGGAAAAAGCCAGCGCCGCCGGCGACCTGCAAGCGGCGGCCGCACTGTTGCCGGAACTCGAGACCCACATCCTGCAAGCTTGCGCCGACCTGCGGCGCGACGATACGATAGCGGCATGACGACACAACGCGCCTGGGTGCGCATGCCTTCCGGCCGCCGGCTGGACCTGCTGGACCCCACGCCCTTCGATTGGGACGATTCCGACCTGGCGCTGGGCCTGGCCCGCACCTATCGCTGGGGCGGCCACTCCGCCTGGCCCTTGCCGCTTTCCGTCGCCCAGCATTCGATCACCGTGCTGCAATTGCGGCGCATGTGGTCGCCCACCCCGCTGGACCCGCTGTCCTCCCTGCGCGAACTGCTGCACGACGCCGAAGAGGGCTTGCTCGGCTTCGACTGTATTTCCGTGCTCAAGCCCTTCCTCGGCGACAGCTTCCGCGAGCTGAGCAAACGGCTGGAACAAGCTGTCTTCCTGCGCTACGGCTTGCCGGCCTGGACGCCCAAGGATTACCAGGTGCACAAGCGCGCCGACCGGCTGGCGGCGGCCAGTGAAGCGGTGCATGTGGTGGGCTGGAGCGGTGAAGAAGTCAAACGCACATTGAAGATCACGGCCGTGCCCCTGGATGAAGATCCGTTGCATGTCTTATACGGTGAAAGGGCCTGGGAACCATGGCCGCCGGGCCTGGCATGCGAGCGTTTTCTTGCTGAGCTGAACCGGCTAAAGGACGCAGCCTCATAGACCAGATGATAAAATTGCTCTAATACGAAGTTTTTAAAGACGAATTTCTAGTTATCCACTTTCACTGTGGATAAACGTGTGGAAAAGCGGGTCTTGACAGCCTGTTTCGCCTGTAACGGCGCGGCTTTCAACAAATTGCCCAATTCTTTGGCAAGACGCTAGACTCAATAAAATCAATGACTTAGCGAGTGCAGGCATATGCTTTCTTGCAACTCACTGGGCTGTTGGAAAATATTTTGACAAAAGCCCTGCCGCAGAATAGTGTGTCCACAATGGATGAAGGGAAAATGCATGGACGTGAATGTTCCTGAGGACGACGCAGCAGAAGGTTGGATGATTGACGATGAGGCGCAAGCCGGCTCAGCTGAACAGGCGGCTGGCGCCACTCCTGCGCCATGGCGGGTACTGATCGTTGATGATGATGTCGACGTCCACGTCGTCACCAAGTTCTCCCTTAGCAATGCGTGCTTCATGGGACGCCGCCTCAGCTTCCTCCACGCCTACTCAGGCGAAGAGGCGCTCACCACCCTGCGCAACAATCCCGACGTGGCGCTGGTGCTGCTGGACGTGATCATGGAAACCAGCGATGCCGGCCTGCGTGTCGCCAACCAGATCCGCTCCGAGCTGAAGAATGAACTGGTGCGCATTGTCCTGCGTACCGGCCAGCCCGGCCAGGCGCTGGAGCACAGCATCATCCTCGATTACGACATCAACGATTTCTGGTGCAAGACCGACCTCACCACGCGCAAGCTGTTCACGACGGTGATTTCCTCGCTGCGCAATTACGCCGACCTGCAGCAGCTGCAAGCCCAGCTGGCCAAATACAACCAGCACCGCGAACTGTTCGCCAGCATCCTGAAGGGTTTGCAGAAGGGTGAAGCATGGTCGGGCCAGCTGGTCATCGGCCAGCCTGCCTCAACTGTGGATATCCAGGTCCAGCCTGGGGCGGAACCGGGCAGTTTCAGCGCTTCCGGCCGCATCATCAAATAACTACTGTATGCATTTACAGTAGTTATTTTACCTCCATTTAGCCTCTAATTTCGGCCAACCCGCGCTAAGTGGCGGATTGAAAAGGGCTTTTTGCATTATCCACATTGTTTGTGGATATCTTTGTTGATAAGGGGGTCTTGACAAGGCAAACAGCCCTCAACGACGCCATTTCCAACAAACTGCCCGTTCAATGTGCAGAAAAAAGCACGTTCAAAATCAAGCACTTACAAACTCACGAATTATCACACGCAATCTTTAAGTAATTAAAGTCGCGCGTTACTTCTCGTTAATTCTTGTGCATAACCTGAGCAGCTGAGCGCCGTTTGGCGGGCTGCAGCAAGACGCGCTGGATGATGGCGGGCGGGATATTGTGGGACTTCATGTACTCCACCGCACACAGGGTGCTGAAGCTGGCTTGCACTTCGATACCACGATCAACGATTTCACTACGCGCAACATCGGCGCGGGGGGTGTGGTGCAACAATTCCATAGGACACCTTCGGGCGGGATGGGCGGTCAAGGAAGTATTAACCAGAAATCAAAGAAGTCAATGCCACCCCCGCAACACCTAACAGCCCAGCTCGTGTCCACCTTGGGGTCAGGCTCTTTGGTAGACATGGGCAGAGCCCGTGTCTACCAAAGAGCCTGACCCCAAGGTGGACACGAGCTCGGCTGTGTTAGCGGTTCTGGTAGCCGCCGTAGTGCTTCACCGGGCTCCACTCCGGCTGGATGGGCGGGGCTTCGGGGGCGTAACGGCCGAAGTCGGGTCCGGCGTGGACAATGCGGCCGTTGACCACGGTGAGCGCGCTCTCCAGTGTCTTGATGTCGGCTTCCGGGATGCTGAAGTAGTCTTTCGGCAGCACCACCAGGTCGGCATACTGGCCGCTGGCGATCTGACCTTTGACCTTCTCCTCGCCGCTGAACCAGGCGCTGCCCGCTGTCATCAGCTTCAGCGCTTCGTAGCGGGTCAGGCGGTCTTTCGCCTGCCACATCGACAGTCCGCCGGCAGTCTTGCCGCTCACCGCCCAATAGATCGCCGGCCACGGCCCGTAGCTGGACACCCGCGTGCCATCCGTCCCCAGCCCGACCGGGATCTTCATCTCCAGCATCTTGCGGATCGGCGGCATCTGGCGCGTCTGCGCGCCGTAGCGCTTCCAGTAATGCTCTCCCTGGAAGTACATGCGGTCCTGCACCGCCACGCCGCCGCCCAGCTTCTTCACGCGCGCCAGCTGGTCGTCGGTAATGGTTTCGGCGTGGTCGAAGAACCAGCGCAAGCCGTTGAATGGCAGTTCGCGGTTCACCTTCTCGATCACCGCCAGGTCGCGCTCAATCGATTCGCCATAGGTCGCGTGGATGCGGAAGGGCCAGCGGTTTTTCACCAGCAGCCGCAGCACCGGTTCCAGTTCGCTTTCCATGTGCGCCGGCATGTCCGGCCGCGGTTCCAGGAAGTTCTCGAAATCGGCCGCGCTCCAGACCAGGTTCTCCCCTGCCCCTTCGGTGTTGTAGCCGTTCGCATAGAACATATGGTCGTTGCGGTCCGGCTTCGTCAGCGTCAGCCAGCGCTGGTAATCCTCCAGCTCCTTGCCCGGCTTTTGCGCGAACAGGTAGTAGGAGGTGCGCACGGTCAGCTTGCCGTCCTTGGCCAGCTCCAGGCTGATGGAATAGTCGTCCGGGTAGGCCTGCCCGCCGCCGCCCGCATCGATGGCGCTGGTCACGCCCAGGCGGTTCATCTCGCGGTAGTAATGGATGGTGGAGTTCAGCTGCTGTTCGCGCGGCAGCGCGCCGGTCTTGCCCAGCGTGGAATACAGCACCATCGCATTCGGCTTGGCCACCAGCAGGCCGGTCGGCTTGCCGTCCGCACCCAGCTCCACTACGCCGTCCTTGTACTTCGTATCCTTGTCATAGCCCAGGACTTCAATACCCTTGCGGTTCAGGTAGCCAAGGCCGTACAGGTAAAGAATGAAGACCGGCTTGTCCGGCACCGCTTCATTGATTTCTTCCAGGGTCGGCAGGCGCTTCTCTTCGAACTGGAATTCGTTGAAGCCGCCCACCACTTTGATCCACGCGCCCTCCGGCGTGCGCGCCGCCTGCTCGCGCAGCATCTGCATGGCGCGCTTGAGCGAGGTAACGCCGTCCCAGCGCAGCTCCGCGTTGTAGTTCAGGCCTTCGCGGATGATGTGGACGTGGGAGTCGTTCAGGCCCGGTATGACCGTGCGCCCGCCGGCATCGATCACCTGCGTGCCGGGCTTCTTCAGCTTGAGCACCTGGGCATTGCTGCCCACTGCGGTGATGATGCCGCCCTTGATGGCTACTGCCTGCGCGAAGCTGCCTTCGCGCGTCATCGTGGCGACTTTGCCATTGGTGATGATCATGTCCGTCGCATAGGCATGCGACAGCGAGGCAGCCATCAAGGCTGCGGCCAGGAGCGGGCGGGCCATGGCCTTACTCCTTGATTGCTTCGATCGAGAAGCCCAGGGTCACTTCGTCGCCGACGTGCGGGGCATATTTACCGGCGCCGAATTCCGAACGCACGATCTTGGCGCTGGCGTTGGCGCCGCAAGCGTCCTTCTTAAGCATCGGGTGCGGCATGCAATGGAACGAAGTCACTTCCAGCTTGACCGGCTTGGTCACGCCTTTGATGGTCAGGCTGCCGTCCACCGACACCAGCTTGTCGCCGACGAAGTTGAACTTGGTGGACTTGTAAGTGATGGCCGGGTACTTGGCGGAATCGAAGAAGTCCGGGCCCTGCAGGTGGCCGTTGAAGGTGTCATAGCCGGTGTTGACCGACTTCGGGTCGATGGTCACTTCCACCGAGCCGGTCTTCGCTGCGCGGTCGATCTGGATCTTGCCGACGGTGCTATTGAACTTGTTCACCTGGGTCGAATAGCCGAAGTGGCTGTATTCGAAGCGGGAGAAGGAGTGGGTCGGGTCGATATTGTAGGTCTCCGGCGCGGCGGATGCGGCGAGGGAGAAACCAGCGGCGAGGGCGAAGGCGATCAGCTTTTTCATTGTCAGAGCTCCAAGTGGGATTGATGGACCATTATGCGACGACAACCGATCAGTGTAAAACGCATAATATGCGCGCAACCAATCGACTTTTTCGATAAAAGCCTCTCAATCGCTGCGCAACTGTGCCTGCGAGATATTGCTGTTCGGGGGTACGCCCTGGGTCAGCCAGGTATTGCCGCCGATAGTCGACCCGGCGCCGATGGTGATCCGTCCCAGCACGGTGGCGCCGGCATAGATCACCACATCGTCCTCCACGATAGGATGGCGCGGTGTACCTTTGATCAGCTTACCCGATTCGTCGGCCGGGAAGCGTTTTGCACCGAGCGTGACGTGCTGGTACAGGCGCACCCGTTCGCCGATGATGGTGGTCTCGCCGATCACCACGCCGCTGCCATGGTCGATGAAGAAGCTGGCGCCGATCTGCGCCGCCGGGTGGATGTCGATGCCGGTACGCGAATGCGCGATGTCGCTGATGATGCGCGCAATGAACGGTGCGCCAAGGCGATGCAGGCTGTGCGCCAGGCGGTAGTGCAGGATCGCCAGCATGCCCGGATAGCACAGCATGATTTCGGCAATCGAGGTCGCCGCCGGGTCGCCCGCATACGCGGCCTGCACGTCGGACACCAGCAGCGAGCGCACCTGCGGCAGCGAGGCGGCGAACGCGCGTGTGATCGCCAGCGCATCGCGCTCCTCGCTTTCCCCGAACTGCAGCCCGCGCCGCACCTGCTCGTGCAGGCGGTCCAGCGTCGTATTCAGCGTATCGCCGACAAAGTAGTCGATGCTTTCGTCAGTCAGGTTCGGACGGCCGTAATGCGTGGGAAACAGCGCGGCCGCCAGCCCTTCCAGGATTTGCACCAGCTCCGCGCGCGACGGCAATTCGCGTACGCGCCCCTGGTGACGGATGTTGTGGGTCGCTTCGCGCGACACGCGCAGCTGGCGGACGACATCGTCCAGGTCCCAGCGTGCTGCGCCGCTCGCGGCGCCGTAAGAATCGTTAGCCATAAGGCACAAGCATATCGAGCACGCGCCGAAAAACGAAAGAAACTGTTCGCACAAGCTTATGCCTCCAGCGCATAAGCAGTGTTGCCGCAATTCCCTTACAATGACGCCCACATGAAGAACATCCTGCTTACCCTGCTGCTCGCCGGCCTGACCATGGTCGGCCCGCTGGCGATCGACACCTACCTGCCATCCTTCCCGGCGATCGCCGAGACCTTCAGCGCCAGCCCGATGGCGATCCAGCAGACCCTGAGCCTGTTCCTGTTCACCTTTGCCTTCATGATGCTGTTCTACGGCACCCTGTCGGACAGTTTCGGCCGCCGGCCGGTGATCCTGTGGTCGCTGGTGCTGTATGTGCTGGCCTCATTGGGCGGCGCCATCGCCGGCTCCTTCGGCTTCCTGCTTGGTGCGCGTATCCTGCAAGGCCTGGCCTCCGGCGCCGGCTCGGTGATCGGCCGCGCCATCGTGCAGGACCGCTTCGAAGGGATGGAAGCCCAGAAAATCCTCGGCAACATCATGATGGTGTTCGGCCTGGCGCCTGCCATTGCGCCGGTGCTGGGCGGCTGGCTGCAGGTTTCTTTCGGCTGGCGCTCGATCTTCTGGTTCCTGACCGCCTTCGGTGTGCTGATGTGGATCGCTGTATGGCGCTGGCTGCCGGAAAGCCTGCCGGTAGAAAAACGCCACCCGCTGCACCTGGGCGCCATCGCCCGCAATTACTGGATGGTGCTGCGCCACCGCTGCTTCCTGCTGCTGTCGATTTCGCTGGGGGCGGCCTTTGGCGGCTTTGCGCTGTATATCGGCTCGGCCGCCTATTTCATCATGCATATCCTGAAGCTGCCGGAAACCGCCTTCGCCTGGCTGTTCATCCCGCTGATCAGCGGCCACGTGCTGGGCGCAACCGCCAGCGGCAAGCTGGCGCACAAGGTCGCGCCGGCAAAACTGATCCGCGGCAGCTTCGCGCTGATGGCCGTTTCCGCTGTGCTGAATGTGGCCTATAACTGGTTCTTCGCGGCGACCGTGCCGTGGGCTGTGCTGCCGCTATTCCTGTATTCGTTCTCGCTGGCGCTGGCGATGCCGCCGCTGACCCTGGCCGGCATGAACCTGTTCCCCAACCACAGCGGCCTGGCGGCGTCGATGCAATCGTTCCTGCAGATGATGCTGTTCGCGCTGGTGTCCGGCCTGGTGGCGCCGCTGCTGTTCGGCAGCGCGCTGCACCTGTCCTTCGGCCTGGTGGCCTGCCTGGTGGTCAGCTACGCGGCCTACCATCTGGCTCAGGGCCAGGGCGCCGGCGTCACTTCCTGATATTGCGGGCCGCCCTGCTCCGGCTCCGGCGCGGGCTCGGGCGGGGCATGCCCCAGGCGCAAGCTGGCGGGCAGGCCCAGTCCCAGGATTTCCTTACGCCCTTCCACAAAGTCAGAAGTGCTGAGCGGATGCTCGCGGTCCGGCCAATTGGCGATGGCCCACTTCTGCACCTCCACATAGCGTTGCCACACTTCGGTGACAAATTTCCGCCTGATTTCATCATCCATCACGCTCTCCTCGGTGTTTGGCCCACTCTACACCAGTTAAGAATTCCTTGATTTTCTCTGCCTAGGCAGTATAATTGATTCACAAATGAAGGAAACCACCATGAACGACGCATCCTGGAACACCCTGCGCGGCGGCTTTCTCGGCTATCTGCTGAGCCAAACCCGCAATGCCGCATTCAACGACCTCGCAGTCGAGCTGGAGCCGATGGGCATTACCTGCGCCCAGTTCCGCGTGGTGGCCGGCATCGCGCACAAGCGCGCCAATACCCTGAGCGACTTCGCCCGTTACCTCGATTATGACACCGGCGCCATGAAGCGTCTGCTGGACCGGGTCGAGGAAAAAGGCCTGATCCGCCGCGTGCCCTGCCCGGCCGACCGCCGCACCCTGAACCTGGAGCTGACCGACGAAGGCCAGGCCTTGTACCCGCAGCTGATGGCCGCGGTGAAGAAAGTCCACGAGCGCATGCTGCAGGGCTTCAGCCCGCAAGAAGAAGAACAGCTCCAGAACCTGCTGCAGCGGATTACCGCCAACACCCTGCACGGCTAAATTTTTTTGCCCTTAATTCTGCCTAGGCAGAGATATTCCGAGGACCCGCCTATGAAATCCACCATCCCCCTCGCCAGCCTGGTGGCCGCCGCCGCCCTGCTGGCAGGCTGCGCCAGCGACGGCGGCTTGCGGCCACAGTCGGCCATGGGCCAGCCTGACCGCCTGGCTGCCGGCGGCACCCTGGCCAATGCCAGCGTCACTCCCGCTGCCTGGCCCGCTGCGGACTGGTGGAAGCGTTACGGCGACGCCCAGCTTGACCAGCTGGTGGCGGAAGCGCTGTCCGGCAGCCCCAGCGTGCGCATTGCCGAAGCGCGCCTGCGCCAGGCGCAAGCCGCTGAGGGTCTGGCCGAAGCCGCCCTGTCGCCGCAAATCAGCGCCGCCGCCCGCAGCACGCGCCAGCTGTACAGCGAAAACAGCACCGTGCCCAAGCCGCTGGCCGGCAGCTGGCGCTGGGCCAACGAAGCGACCGTGAATTTCTCGTATGAGCTGGATTTCTGGGGCAAGAACGAGGCTACCGTGGCCGCCGCAGTCGGGCGCCGCAACGCCGCCGAAGTCGACACCCAGGCCAGCCGCCTGATGCTGGAAGTCGGCGTCACCCAGACCTACCTGCGCTTGTACCAGGCCTATGCCCAGCTCGACCTGGCGCAGTCGGTGCTCAAACAGCGCGAACATGTGCTGGAGCTCACGCGTCAGCGCGTCGCCGCGCAGCTGGACTCCAGCGTGGACTTGAAGCAGGCCGAACTCGCCATCCCCGTGGCGCGCGAGCAGATCGCAGCAGCGCAGGAGGCAGTGGCCCTGCTGCGCACCCAGCTCGCCGCCCTGCTGGGCGCCGGCCCGGACCGCGGCGCCGGCATCGCCCGCCCGCAGCTGCAGGCCGTCCACCCCGCCGGCCTGCCCAGCCGCCTGCCCAGCGAATTGCTGGCGCGCCGTCCTGACGTGGTGGCGCAGCGCTGGCGCGTGGAAGCGCAGCTGCAGGACATCAAGGCCGCCAAGGCGCAGTTCTACCCCAGCTTCAACCTGGCCGGCCTGGTCGGCCTGCAAAGCCTGGGCTTCGGCAAATTCCTGCAAGGCGGCAGCCAGGTCTCCGCGCTGGGCGGCGGCCTGACCCTGCCGATCTTCGACGGCGGCCGCCTGCGCAACAACCTTGCCCTGCGCAATGCCGACTACGACGTGGCGGTCGAACAGTACAACCAGACCCTGGTCGATGCCTTGCGCGATGTGGTGAGCCAGCTGACTTCCATCCACTGGCTGCAGGAGCGCTCGGCGTATCAGGGGCAAGCCCTGGCCACCGCGCAGCAGGCCTACGAGCTGGCAGTCCAGCGCTACCAGTCCGGCCTGGGCAACTACCTGCAGGTGCTGGCGGCCGAAAGCCAGGTGCTGGCGCAGCAGCGCACCCGCATCGACTTCGATGCGCGGGCCTTTGACCTCGACATGAATCTCGTACGCGCCCTCGGCGGCGGTTTTTAAAAGGTGACCGACATGACTATGCAAAAGAAAATCTTCGCCGGCGCCGCAGCCGTCCTCGTTGCCGGCCTGGCTGGTGCAGCCTGGATGATGGGCAGCGCAGCGCGCAGCGAATCCACCGAGGACGCCTATGTCGAAGGCAATATCGTGCAGGTGACACCGCAAGTGGGCGGCAGCGTGACCCTGATCGCCGCCGACAACACCGACTTCGTGCAGGCCGGCCAGCCGCTGGTGCAGCTGAATGAAGTCGACGCCCAGCTGGCGGTGGCGCGCGCCGAGGCCCAGCTCGCGCGCGCGGTGCGCCAGGTCCGCGTGCAGTTCGCCAACGCCACCCAGCAGAAAGCCAATGTCGCCCTGCGCGCCACCGACCTCGCCAAAGTGCAGTCCGACCTGGCGCGCCGCCAGCAGCTGGCCAGCAGCGGCGCCGTATCGGGCGAAGACCTGCGCCATGCGGAAGACGCGGTCAAGTCGGCGCAAGCGGCCATGTCGGTCGCCGAGCAGCAGCTGGCCAGCTCGCAAGCGCTGGTGGACCAGACCAGCATTGCCAGCCATCCGGACGTGCAGGCCGCCGTTGCCGCGCTGCGCGACGCCTATGTCGCCGCTAGCCGCACCACGGTGCGTGCGCCGGTCAGCGGCCATATCAGCAAACGCAATGTGCAGATTGGCCAGCGCGTCAATGCGGGCGGCGCTGTCATGTCCATCGTGCCGCCGGAGCAGATGTGGGTCAGCGCCAATTTCAAGGAGTCGCAGCTGCGCAATATCCACGCCGGCCAGTCCGTGGACCTGGTGGCCGATGTGTACGGCCGCAGCGTACGCTATAAAGGCCGTGTAGTCGGGCAGGAGGCGGGCACCGGCAGCGCCTTCGCCCTGCTGCCGGCACAAAATGCCAGCGGCAACTGGATCAAGGTGGTGCAGCGCGTGCCGGTGCGCATTGCGCTGGACCCGAAAGAACTGGCTGCGCATCCGCTCAAGCTCGGCCTGTCGATGCGGGTGCAGGTGGATACCGCCAGCCCGGCCGCCCCGCTCGCCATCGACAGCCGCAAAGGCTACCAGACCGACGTCTTCGCGCATGAACTGGAAGACGCCGACAAGGCGGTCGCCCGCATCATCGCCGCCAGCGTCGGCGCGCAGCGGGTGCAGTGATGAACGCCCCGGCGCCATTCCCGCGCATGAAACTCCTGCTGTCGACCATCTTCGTGCTGACAGTGATCGAGTTCCTGCAATCCGGCATGCTGGCCTTCGGCGCCACGCCGATCTCCGGCCAGATCAACGCCTCGCCAGAGGAGTACAGCATCGTCACCGCCGCCTACGCCGCAGTGGCGATCACCGCCATCGCCAAGATGCGCTGGTTTATCGAACGCCTGGGCTGGCGCCGTTTCATCCTGCTCTCGATCGCCTTCTTCATCACCGGCGCCGGCATCAGCTCCCTGGCCACCAGCTTCCAGCAATTCCTGCTGGGACGCATGGTGATGGGCCTGGGCGGCGCCGCCTTCATGACCAGCGCCCGCATGCTGGTCAACCTGATCCCACCCAGCCCGGCGCGCATCAAGGGCATCATCGCCTTCGCCGTGGGCCTGTCGAGCGCCGTATCGGCCGCGCCGTGGGTGGTGGCGGAATTCGTCAGCGCCGACTGGTGGAACGGCATTTTCGTGCTGCTGGCCGCCCTGGCACTGGTGGCGGCGCTACTGGCCGCCATCACGCTGCCCGACGAACCGCTGCCGGAGGACAGCCACACCCAGGCCCACTTCGGTCCACTGCTGGTGATGGCAATCGGCAGCTTCCTGGCCCTGTTTGCGGCGCAGCGCGCCCTGTACGATTTCTTCAGCGGCCTGCCCTACCTGCTCGCGCTGGGCGCGGCCGGCGTTGCGGCGCTGGCCTGGTTCACCTGGCACCAGCATTCCCACGAACGCCCGCTGCTGCGCCTGCGCCAGCTGGCACGCCGGCGCTATATGGCGGCGCTGGGCGTGTTCACCATCGGCTATATGGTGCTGGGCGCGAACAACACCATGCTGCCGGCGCTGATGCAGCGCGCGCTGGGATTCTCCTGGCACACCGCCGGCATGATCCAGGCCATTGGCCTGGCGGCCAGCATCGGCGTGTTCTTCATCAAGCTGCGCATTATCAAGACCTCGCCCAGCCCGCAGAAATTCTATGTTGCCGGCTTTATCGCGCTCGCGCTGTTCGGCTGGCTGCTGTCGAACCTGACGCTGGATGCCAACCTGTGGCGCCATGTGCTGCCATCGATTGGCCTGTTCGGCATGTTCATCGTGATGATCCTGGCGACGACGGCAATCCACGGTTTCACCGAATTCCAGGACGACCCGGTGGCCTTTTTCCACGCGCAGCAGGTCAAGAATATGCTGGCGCAGTTCGGCACCGCCCTCGGCGTGGCCGGCGCCAACCTGCTGCTGCAGTGGCGCACGGCGGAACACTATGCGGTGCTGAACCGCCGCTTTGTCAGCGGCGATGCGGAAATGGGTCGCCAGCTGGAGCAGTTGACCGGCTGGTTCAGTTCCGCCCAGGGGCCGCAAGCCGCCGCGCAACTGGCGCTCAGCCAGCTGGCGCAGACGCTGAACCAGCAGGCGGCCCTGCTGGCGCAGCTGGAATATTTCCGCCTGCTGGTCTTTATCGGTATTGCCCTGGCCTTTGTGATGGCATGGCAGCGCACCCTGTCCGTGCCTAAACCGGCTTGATACGGTAGGCGCAGCGCCGCGCGCCGGACAGCAGGTGTTCGGCGCGTTCGACGCTGGCGCCGGGACCGAGCACGCGCTGGAATACCTCCAGCTCGGAGCGGCAGAAGTTCTGGCACTCGCGCGCGGCGGCGCAGATCGGGCAATGGTTCTCCACCAGCAGCAGCGAACCATCTTCGGCCTGCTCCACTTCGGCCATATAGCCTTCGGCATCGCGCGCCAGCGCCAAGGCCTCGACGCGCTGCGCCAGCCCGCCGGCCGCGCCCACCGCGTCGCGATAAGCAGCCTCGGTCACCTTCTCGCGCGCCGAGATCAGCTTGTCCATGCCTTCCTCGCCGAACAGGCTGCGCACCTGGGTAATCAGCTGCAGCGTCAGGTCCGCATGGCGATCCGGGAAGCGCGCGTGGCCAGCTTCGGTCAGCAGCCAGCGCCGTGACGGACGGCCTACTTTCTCCGCCACGTCTTCATGCCGCGCCAGGCCGGCCGCTTCCGCCGCTTCCAGATGGCGGCGCGCGCCCATCGAAGTCAGGTCAAGCAATTCAGCCAATTGCTGGGCAGTGCGCGGACCGCGCGTCTTCAGCAGGAACAGGATCTGGTCGGCGGTGTTCATACGCTGGCCCCCTCCGGCATCGCGCGCCGGGCCGGCGCCAGTTCGTTGCGCCAGCCGCGCAAACGCCACCCGGCCCATGCCGCCAGCACCGCGCCCAGCAGCAGGATCAGGCGCGTATCGACCAGCGTCAATACCGAACCGATGGCCGCCATGATGATGTTCGCAAAGCAGAAGGTCATCGACAGCAGGCCCATGACCGAGCCCTGGCCGTGCGCCGCAAAACGGTCCGCCGCCCACGACTGCACCGTGGCGTTATAGAAGGCATTCGGCAAGCCAAACAGGCATATCGCCACCATGCCCACCCACAGGTTGCCAAGCGCGACACCGGCCACGCTGGCAGCCAGTCCGAATGCCAGCCAGCTGGCGCGGTGCAGCGGTTCCATCCGGCTCTGGCGGCCCGCGATGATCGCCGCCAGCGTCATGATGGCGCACATCGCCATATTGATGGTGGCGATGCCGCGCGCATCGTAGCCGCCCTGCTCCACCAGCCACAAGGGGTAATACTCGTAAAAGCCCGTAATCCCGCAGGTCAGCGCCAACTGCACGATGAACAGCGTGCGCAGTTCAGGGAAGCGCAGCAGATTCATGGCGTGATGGCTGCGCGCCACCTGCCACCAGGACGCGCCGTCGCTTGGCGCCCTGGCCGCGCGCGGCACGGTGAACGCCACCAGCGCCGCCGCCAGCACCAGCGCCGCCACGGCCACCCAGAACGGCACCGTGATGCCATACACCAAGGTGAAGCCCGCCAGCACCGGCCCCACCAGCCAGCCCAGATGCAGCGAGCCATTCACCAGCGACAGTGCGCGCAGGCGCTGCGCCCCCTCCAGCTTTTCCGCCACCAGCGCACGCGCCACCGCGCCATTCCCTTCCAGCAGCCCGGTGCCGAAACGCGCCAGGATAAACAGCGGAAAGGACTGCATCACCAGCGCCAGCGCGGTCAGCGCATGGCCGGCCGCAGCTCCGAGTGCAGTCGCCAGCAGGATCGGGCGGCGTCCGTAACGGTCCGACAAGGGCCCCAGCAAGGCGGAGCCGATCACCAGCCCGATCGGATTGACCGTCAACGCAATGCCGAACAGCAGCTTGGGCGGCAGGCCAAGGAAGTTATTGAGGGAGTTGTGCGCCTCCGCCGCGAACAGCGGCGGCAGGATCGGGTAAGGCAAGGAAGCGCCCGTGGTGGACAGCAAACCAAGCAGGCAGGTCGCCGCGATGAGGAGGAAATTGTTCATGCCCTCCACTATAGGCCGCCGCCACGGATAAGTAAACGAAAATGTTTATTTATCTCAGCGCAGTTGCTGTTGTACCCAGGCGATGATGTTGTTGGCATCCATGGCGCCCGGCTGGCGCGCCATTTCGCGCCCGCCCTTGAACAGTGCCAGGGTAGGAATGCTGCGGATGGCGAAGCGGCCGGCCAGTTGCTGCTCGGCCTCGGTATTCACCTTCACCACGCGGAAGTATGGCTCCAGCTTTTTGGTCGCCTGCTCGTAGAACGGCGCCATGGTGCGACAGGGGCCGCACCAGGGCGCCCAGAAATCCACCAGCACCGGAAGATCGCTGCGCTCGATATGCTTGAGGAAGCGCGATGTCGACAAATCGGTCGGCTGGCCGGTGAACAGCTCGCGCTGGCATTTGCCGCAGGTAGGCCCTTCTTCCAGGCGCACCGAGGGGACGCGATTGACCGCGTCGCAGTGTGGGCAGACGATATGCAGGTTTTCCATGCATTGCAGTATAACGCAGGCATATAATCCCGAGGGCACGCTTCGCCTGCATGGGGGAATCATGGAATTCGTGAACACCGACCGCTTGCGCATTGCCTTTCGCCAGCATGGCAACATGCAAGGCGAGCCGATTTTCCTGCTGCACGGCTGGCCGGACGATTTGCATACCTGGGACGGCGTGCTGCCGGTGCTGGCCAAAGGCGGCTACCGCCTGATCGTGCCCAGCCTGCGCGGCTTCGGCGAAACCCGCTTCCTGGACCACGCCACCCCGCGCAGCGGCCAACTGAGCGCCCTGACGCAAGACCTGCTCGATTTCGCCACGGCGCTCGGCATCGAACGGTTCAATGTAATCGGCCACGATTGGGGCGCGCGCGCCGCCTATAACGCCGCCCTGCTCGCGCCGGAACGGGTGATGCGCTGCATGGCGCTCTCCGTCGGCTGGGGCACCAATGACCCGAGCCAGGCCCTCAGCCTGCACCAGGCCCGCAACTACTGGTACCAATGGTATATGTCGACCGACCGCGGCGCAGAGGCCCTGCGCAAGGAGCGCCGCGAGTTCGCCCACCTGCTGTGGCGCACCTGGTCGCCCTCCTGGCATTTCGGCGAGGGCGTCTTCCACGACACCATGCATGCCTGGGACAATCCGGACTGGATCGACGTCACCATCCACTCCTACCGCCACCGCTGGGGCCTGGCCTTCCCCGACCCGCATTACGCGATACAGGAAGACAGGCTGCGGCGCGAATCCGTCATCAGCATCCCGACACTCACCCTGCACGGCAGCGAGGATGGCGCCAACAGTCCGCAGACTTCGGAACACCGCGAGCACCTGTTCAGCGGCCCTTACCACCGCGTGCTGCTGGCCGGAATCGGCCACTTCCCGCAACGGGAAGCGCCCGAAGCCGTGGGCGAAGCCCTGCTGGCCTGGTTACTGCGCGGCTAACTGGCCCGCATTGGGGAAGAACAGCTGCTGTCCCGCTGGCCGAAACTGCGCGATCTTTGCCTGCCCCTCGGGCGAGGTAAGCCACTCGATCAGCTGGCGCGCACCCTTGTAATTCACGCCAGCATGTTTGGCCGGATTGGCCGCAATGATGCCATAAGGGTTGAACATGCGCTGGTCGCCCTCCACCATGACTGCCAGTCCGGTGCGGGCCTGGTAAGCCCCGTAGGTGGCACGGTCGGTCAGCGTATATGCGCCCATCTCAGCCGCCATATTCAGCACCTCGCCCATTCCAAGCCCGGCCGACACATACTGCGCTCCCACAGGCTGCGCGCCGGCCTGTTTCCAATAGGCCTTTTCCATGATGTCGGTGCCAGAATTGTCGCCGCGCGAGATGAAGCGCGCCGGCCCGGCCGCCAGCTTGCGGAATGCCGCCAGCACATCCTTGCCGCCCTTGACGCCGGATGGATCGGCCGCCGGCCCGACCACGATGAAATCGTTATACATCACATCGCGCCGGTCGACGCCCCAGCCCTCGGCGACGAATTTATCCTCCGCCGCGCGCGCATGGACCAGGGTCACGTCCACGTCGCCATTCTTCGCCAGCTCCAGTGCCTTGCCGGTGCCGACCGAAATGACGTGCACCTTGCTGTTGGTGCGCGCCTCGAAGGCAGGCAGCACATGAGCCAGCAAGCCGGAATTCTCCGTGCTGGTGGTGGTGGACAGGCGGATAATCTGCTGCGCCTGTGCATTGATGGCGCAAAGGACGCAAGTAAGCAAAAGCCAGCGCTTCATTTACTTCTCCTCCAGGCGCCCCTCGCGCAGCTTCAAACGCCGGACATCGGGCAGGTTGATCAGGTCACGGTCGTGGCACGCCATGACCACGGTGCTGCCGGCCTGGGTCAGCGAAGGAATCAGCGCCAGCACCTGCTCGCGCGCCTCGCCATCCAGGCTGGCGGTCGGTTCATCGAGCAACAATAAACGCGGCTGCAGGACCTTGGCGCGCGCCAGCGCCACCCGCTGCTTCTCGCCGCCCGACAGCGTGGCCGGAGCGCTGCCGCGCAGATGCTGCACGCCGGCCCAGCACATGGCCTGCTCCACTACGCCGGCAGCCTCGCCGCGCGGCATGCCGCGCGCCCGCAAGCCGTAGGCGATATTGCCCGCCACGCTGGTCGAAAACATGACCGGATGCTGGTGCACATAAACGATATCGCGCCGCAGCGCTGGCGGATACGGCGCCAGGTGCACCGCCTGCCCGCCGAATTGCACGCCCTCAGCGTCCGCCGGCGCCAGGCCCGCCAGCACCCGCAGCAAGGTACTCTTGCCCGCCCCGTTCATCCCCGTCAGCACGTAAGCGCGCGCCGCCTCCAGCCGGAAGTCCTGCAAGTCGAACAACAGGTGTTCACCGTAACGTTTGGTCAGGCGCGCGATAGACAGCATGGCCGTCATCCCCTCCCCCTGGCGGCATGGGCATCGCCCTGCAGCACCATCATCGCGCCGTTCATCGCCAGCGCCAGCGTCACCAGCACCACGCCCAGCGCGATCCCCTGCGCGAACTCGCCCTTGCTGGTCTCCAGCGCGATCGCCGTGGTGATGGTGCGCGTCTCGCCGGCGATATTCCCGCCCACCATCATCGCGCAGCCGACTTCGGAGATCACCCGCCCGAAGCCGCTGATAATCGCCGCCATCACCCCAAAGCGCACCTCATAAAGCAGCGTCGCCATGACCCGCCACGAAGAAGCCCCATGCGCGATGGCCGTCTCCGCCAGGCGCGGATCCGCCGCCTGCACCGCCGCCAGCGTGAACGCCAGCAGCACCGGCAGCGCAATCAGCACCTGCCCCGCAATGATGCCTGGCTGCGAGAAAAGCCATTGCAAGCTCCCCATCGGCCCATGGCGCGACAGCGTCATATACAGCACCAGTCCAATCAGCACAGTTGGCAGCGACAACGCCGCCTGCACCAGCCAGATCACAATCCGCCGCCCCCGGAACTGCGACATCGCAATCGCATATCCCCCCAGCACCGCCAGCGGCGTAGCCAGGATCAGCCCCGCCACGCTGGTGCTGACAGAAACCCATACAATCCCCCATAACACCGGATCGCCGCCAAACAGCAGCCCGAACGCCCGCGCCACCGCATCCCACAATCCCATCACCGCAACGCTCCCGCCGCGACTTCGGCGAGTTCAGGTTCAGGGATCAGCCGCTCTGGAGATGTCAGGAGCAGGAAATGCCGCCCTGTGCAGCGCGCCAGCAGCGTCATGCCCAGGCGGGTGGCTACGCCATGCCCCATCTGCGTGGTGCCGGAGCGCGAAAGCAGGAACGGTATCGACATCTGCGCCCCCTTGATCACCATCTCGGAAGTCAGCCTCCCCGTGGTGTAGAACACCTTGTCGCCGCCCTCCACGCCGTCCAGCCACATCTTGCCGGCAATCGCATCGACCGCATTGTGGCGCCCCACATCCTCCACAAAATACAGCAGCTCCCCCTCGCGCGTGAACAGCGCGCAGCCATGCACCGAGCCGGCCTGCTTATAAATGGATTGCAACGTGCGGATGGTTTCAACAATCCGGTACACGCCCGATTGCCGCAGCCGCGCATCCGGCGGCAGCACGATATCGTCCACCTCCTCCATCAGGCTGCCGAACACCGAGCCCTGGCCGCAGCCCGTGGTGACCACCTTGCGCGCCGTACGCTCCTCGATATCCGCCACCCCGCCGCGCGTCATCACCGCCGCCGCGCCGACCGACCAGTCGACATGGATCGACGCCACATCCCCCACCGAACGCACCAGCCGCTGGTTGCGCAAATAGCCAAGCACCAGCGCTTCCGGCGCGCCGCCCAGAGTCATCAGGGTCACCAGTTCGCGCTTGTCGACATACACCGTAAGCGCACGCTCGGCAGGAATGTGGATCAGCGAACGACGGCCCTTTTCATCGATAGCCTGCACTTCCTGCGTCAACGGCACGCTGGCCTGTGTCATCTCCGGTAGTCTCATGCGCCCGCCGCCTCCATCGCCTTGCCGCCGCCAAAACTGGACTGGGCTTCGACCTGACCGCCCAGCGCCACCTTGATTGCACAGTACTTGAATTCGGGGATCTTGCCAAATGGGTCGAGTGCAGCATTAGTCAGCTTGTTGATCGCCGCCTCGTAGTAACAGAAAGGCACGAACACCGCACCGCGCGGCGAACTGTCGTCCGCCCGCGCGTACAGCGCAACCTGGCCGCGCCGTGAAGCAATCGTCACCACATCGCCCGGTTTTCCGCCCAACGCCTCCAGGTCGAGCGGATGCACCATGGCAACCGGATCGGGCTCGATCGCATCCAGCACCGCCGTGCGGCGCGTCATGCTGCCGGTATGCCAGTGTTCCAGCTGGCGGCCGGTGATCAGCACCATCGGATACTCGGCATCCGGCCGTTCATCGGCGGGAATGATATCGGCCGGCACAAAGCGCGCCCTGCCGCCCTCGCGCGGGAAGCTCTCCGTGAACACGACCAGCGTGCCCGGATCGCCTTCTTCATGGCAGGGATAAGTCACCGCATGTTCGCGTTCCAGCCGCTCCCAGGTGATCCCCGCAATGCTCGGCATCACCCGCCGCATCTCAGCAAAGACATCGGCCGCCCCGCCATACTGCCAATCGAGGCCCAGGCGCTGCGCCATCTGCTGGATGATCCACAAATCCTGCCGCGCCTCGCCCGGCGGTTCCAGCGCCTGGCGTCCGATCTGCACCAGCCGGTCGGTATTGGTAAAGCTGCCGGTCTTTTCCGGGAAGGCGCTGGCCGGCAGGATCACATCGGCCAGGTAAGCCGTCTCGGTCAGGAAGATATCCTGCACCACCAGGTGCTCCAGTGCCGCCAGAGCCTCGCGCGCATGGTTGGCATCCGGATCCGACATGGCGGGATTTTCGCCCATGATATACATGCCCTTCACCTGCCCGGCCGCCGCCGCATCCATCACCTCCACCACGGTCAGGCCGGGCTTGTCGTCCAGCGTGCCAGGCGCCAGGCCCCAGGCGCTGGCAAAGCGCACCTGCGCGGCCGGGTCGGTCACGCGCTGGTAGTCCGGGAACATCATCGGGATCAGGCCCGCATCGGACGCGCCCTGCACATTGTTCTGCCCGCGCAGCGGATGCAGGCCGGTGCCGGGACGTCCGATCTGCCCCGTCATCAGCGCCAGCGCAATCAGGCAGCGCGCATTGTCGGTGCCGTGGATGTGCTGCGAAATGCCCATGCCCCACAGGATCATCGACGCGCGCGAAGTCGCATACAGCCTGGCCACTTCGCGTATCGTTTCCGCCTCGATGCCGCAGATCGGCGCCATCGCCTCCGGACTGTAATAGGCGACGTTGGCCGCCAGCTCTTCGTAGCCGATGGTGCGGCTGGCGATGAAATCCTTATCCACCAGGCCTTCATGCACGATCACGTGCATCATCGCGTTCAGCAGCGCCACATCGGTATCCGGCTTGAACTGCAGGAAGCGATGCGCCACCCGCGCCAGCTCCGAACCGCGCGGATCGCACACCACCAGCCGCGTGCCCTCGCGTACCGCATTCTTGATCCAGGTCGCCGCCACCGGGTGGTTGACGGTCGGATTGGCGCCGATCAGGATCACCACTTCCGCCTTCATCACATCCTTGACAGGATTCGATACCGCGCCCGAGCCTATTCCCTCCAGCAGCGCCGCCACCGAAGAAGCGTGGCACAGGCGCGTGCAGTGGTCGACGTTATTGCTGCCAAAGCCGGTGCGCACCAGCTTCTGGAACAGGTAGGCCTCCTCATTGCTGCCCTTGGCCGAGCCAAAGCCCGCCAGCGCGCGCGCGCCATGCTGGTCGCGGATGGCGGCCAGTTTGCCGCCGGCCAGCGCCAGCGCCTCTTCCCAGCTCGCCTCGCGGAAGACGTCGTACACGCGCTCCGGATCCATCGTGAACTCGCCCGATTTGGGCGGTGCATCGGCGCGCCGCACCAGCGGGCGTGTCAGGCGGTGCGGGTGATGGGCGTAGTCAAAACCATAGCGGCCTTTCACGCACAGGCGGCCCTGGTTGGCCGGGCCCGCGCGCCCCTCCACGTAGAGAATCTTGTTGCCCTTGATGTTGTAAGTGAGCTGGCAGCCCACGCCGCAGTATGGGCACACCGAGTCCACCCGCTTGTCCGGCGCCGTCAGCGCCGCATCGCGCGCCGGCATCAGGGCTCCGGTCGGGCAAGCCTGCACGCATTCGCCGCAAGCCACGCAGGTGGAAGCACCCATCGGATCGGCCATGTCGAAAACAATGCGGGCTTCCTCGCCGCGCCAGGCCAGTCCGATCACATCATTCATTTGCTCGTCACGGCAAGCGCGTACGCATCGCGTGCATTGGATGCAGGCATCAAGATTGACCGCGATGGCGGCATGGGACAGGTCTTGCGCAGGCTGCGGGCGGGCGCCGAAGCGGGGTTTGCCGACCGCCAGTCGCGCCGCCCACTGCTCCAACTCGTTGTGCCGCGTGTGCGCCTGCTCGGGCATATCGGCCAGCAAAAGCTCCAGCACCATCTTCTGAGCGGCCAGTGCGCGCGGGCTGTCGGAGCAAACCTTCATCCCTTCGGCGGGATAGCGGCAGCAGGATGGCGCCAGCACGCGCTCGCCATCAATTTCGACCATGCATGCGCGGCAGTTGCCAGCTGGCGCCATGCCATCGGTGTAGCACAGGTGCGGGATATCGACGCCATGACGGCGCGCCGCCTGCAGCAGGGTCTCGCCGGGCGCCGCCTGCAGCGAACGGCCGTTCAGTTCAAAGCCCGTCATTCCGACACCTCATGCGGGAAGTATTTCAGCACGCAGTCAAAAGGATTCGGCGCGGCCTGGCCCAAACCGCAGATCGATGCATCGCGCATGACCTGCGACAGCTCGCCGAGCAGGCCGGCATCCCACACGCGCTGCTCCAGCAGGTCAACCGCCTTGGCCGTGCCAGCGCGGCAAGGCGTGCACTGGCCGCACGACTCATGCCGGAAGAAGCGCATCATATTGCTGGCGGCGCCGCGCGCGGTATCGTGCTGCGACAGCACAATGACCGCAGCGGAACCGATAAAGCAGCCGTACGGCTGTAAAGTATCGAAATCAAGCGGAATGTTGTTCAGGCTAGCGGGCAGGATGCCGCCCGATGCACCGCCGGGCAGATAGGCATACAGCTGGTGCCCATCCAGCATGCCGCCGCAGTATTCATCAATGAGTTCCTGCACGGTGATGCCGGCTGGCGCCAGCTTGACGCCAGGCTGCTTCACGCGGCCGGAAACGGAAAACGAGCGCAGCCCGCTGCGTCCATGGCGCCCATGGCTGGTGAACCATGCCGCGCCGCGCGCCAGAATCTCCGGCACCCAGTACAGCGTTTCGAAATTGTGTTCCAGCGTTGGGCGTCCGAACAGCCCCTTCTGCGCGACATACGGCGGCCTTAGACGCGGCAGCCCGCGCTTGCCTTCGATCGATTCGATCATGGCCGACTCTTCGCCGCAGATATAAGCCCCGGCACCGCGCCGCAGGTGGATGCGGGGGCCGCCGTCCGGCAAGCGCGCCAGCTCGCGCCGCAGCAACTCGCGGCAATCGTGGTACTCATCGCGCAGGTAGATATAGATATCGTCGATGCCCACTGCCCACGCCGCGATCAGCATGCCTTCGATGAATTGCTGTGGGGCGCGCTCCAGATAGAAGCGGTCCTTAAAGGTGCCCGGCTCGCCTTCGTCGATATTCACCGCCATCAGCCGCGGCCCCGGTTCATTGCGTACGATGCGCCACTTGCGCCCCGCCGGGAAACCAGCCCCGCCCAGCCCGCGCAGTCCGGAACCCTCCAGCTCCGCAATCACCGCCTCCACGCTCCGCACGCCGGACAGGCACTCGCGCAGCACCGCATGCTCGAGCTCGTGTCCACCAAAGGGTGTGACCCCAAGGTGGACACGGGCTGGGCCGTTAGCGGTGGTGGTGATGCTTTCACAGGTGGCTTGGGCGACCGCTCGCTGGCCGACTAATGCAGCGGGTGCCTGGTCGCAGCGGCCGATGCAGGGCGCCGGGAGGACGCGGATCTCGCGTCCCAGCAACGCCGGCAGGCGCGACAGGAGCTCTTGCGCGCCGGCCATTTCGCAGGACAGGCCATCGCACACGCGCACCGTCAGCACGGGTGGCGCCGGCTCGCCTTCGCGGACGATGTCGAAGTGGTGGTAGAAGGAGGCGACCTCGAACACCTCGGCCTGCGCCAGCCGCAGCTCGGCGGCCAGCGCCGCCAAGTGCGCTGTCGAGAGGCATCCGTATTCATCCTGGATCAGGTGCAGGAATTCGATCAGCATATCCCGCCGTCGCGGCGCCGAGCCCAGCAAGTCCAGCACCTGCTGCATCGCAACAACATCGACCCGCCGCCCTTTCGGCCCCTGGCGTTTGCGTTCCCGGCTGGCACCCTGCACTGCAATTGGAATCATCGTTTGATTGACCCTATCATGCGTCCCGCTGTGACAGATTATGTTACTTTTAACATAAGGATGCCACAGCACGGAGGCCAACCGTGGAAAATTTGCAGTCCCTGGCGTCCATGCTGGATCTGCACCAATTCACACTGACCATCATTCTCGTCCTGCACGCACTGAGCCTGGTGCCGCAATGGCAGCACCAATACTTCAACCCGCGCCTGGTGCGCGTGGCGATGCTGGGAATGATGTTGGGGATCGGCCAGGGCGCGGTGATTGTCGCCGCAGTGGAGTTCAGTGCTTTCGGGGGCGGCGCCATTGCCCTGCTGGGCGCCGCCATCCTGTTGCATGGCTGGGTCGCCGTGCAGAACCTGCTGGCCAGCTACGCCTTCGTCCACCTGCACCGGCCCAGCGCCCTCATGGCGCAGCGCATGCTGTGGGCGCAGCGGCCCCTCGGCTATCTGAGTGCGGTGTTGACGCTGTTGGCGGGGCTGACGCTGGCGTGATCAGTTGCGGCCGGCCGTACCGCGCTCGGGCCAGACGATGTCGTTGTCGACGGAATAGAGCCGGCAGGGTTCCTTGCTGGCAGCCTGGCATGCCGCCAACGCCTTCTCGTTGGTGTTTTCGCCCTCTTCCGCCCAGCCCCAGGAGCCGGTGCTGGAAATCGCGAACGCGCGCGGCGTTGCCTTCGTCAGGAACTCACGGTACTGCTCGCGGCCACGTTTGGGCACATAAGGCACTGCTTCCACATCTTCCAGTGCCGCGTAATGCGTCGCACGCTGTGCCGGCGGATCGGCCAGCGCATACACCTCGCGGGTCGGCATCCCTACGCTGCCGAGGAAGCGCTCCACTTCCGGCAGCCAGACGGTGGCGCCATCGCGGTTGCCGAGCAAGCCGTGCGCATCCTTCTTGAACGCGCCATAAGCCACCAGCTGCGCGCGCCCGCCCGCACCGGTAAAGGCAGCATGCATGCGCGCCGCCAGCTCCGGGCCAAAGTAGCTGTCGTTGGCGCCATACAGCCACATGCTCGGCACCTTGTTGCGGCGGCCATATTCGGTGAAGGCTTTGACCAGTGCACCGCGCCAGTCGCACAGGTCGCCGTGCACTTTCAGGCCGCCCGCAAAATTCATGATGCCGCGCACACCGGGCAATTCCTGGGTTGCCGCCGCCACACTGGCGAGGCCGCCAAACGACTGCCCGGCCAGCACAATACGCTCGCTATCGACCCAGGCCTGGGTGCGTGCGAAACGCACCACGTCGGCGATATCGCCGGCCTGCTCGTAGCCGTTGGCCGTCATATTGCAGCCGTATTCGACGAATTTTCCGGTGGAGTTGGCGAAGCCGGTACGCATCGGCACCATCACCGCATAGCCGCGGCGCACAAAGGCGGTCGCCAGGTAGATGAAGCGGTCGCGCGATTGCAGCTTGGGGTTGCCCGGCGCTTTGCCGTGGTTGACGATCAGCAGCGGGAACGGGCCGGGGCCCGGCGGGCGGAAGACAGTGGTTTCCAACTGCACGTCCTGGGCGCGGCCGGCTGGAACCATGATGATTTGCTCATTCAGGCGCGCATCGAGCGCAGCTTCCCCTGCCTGCACGGTCGGCAGACTCGCGCAGGTCAGCACTACAGCTGCAACTCGGGCGAGGAAGGCTTTGATGATGTGCTCCGGAACAAGTGCGTATGGGCAAGAGCCTAGATTTTTATGCGCACGGTTCCGGAAAGCAATCCCAAAACATTAACCGTAGCAATTAGCTCAGCTCAAGGAGCATGTTTTGCACCGATTCCAGTACTTCATTGGCAAGTTTCGGGTCGGATTTGTAGACATTGCGCGACACTGACACGCCGCCAATCAGGGCCGCCATGATCGCCTGCGCCTTCTCGCGCTGGCCAGGGCCGGGCGGAAGCTGCTTTTCGATATAGCCCACCATCTGCTTGAAACCCGAGGTGTAGCCCGCGCCGACGGAAGCATCCTGGCGCGCCAGCTCACTGGCGGCAGCCGCCAGCGGGCAGCCGGTTGCCAGGTTGTCACGCTGTTCCGGCGCCAGGTAATAGGCGATCAGCTCCGGCAGCGACACCGGCCGCTCGGTGACTTTGCCGAAGGCGGCACGGTTGCTGAACTCCATGGCCTCCGCCGCCAGCGCATCCTTGGAGGGGAAATGGGCATATAGCGCGCCATGCGTCAGCCCGGCCTCCTTGCTGATTTCAGCCACACCCACGCCGTCGATGCCCTTCTCGCGGAACAGGCGCGAGGCCGTCTCCACCAGCACTTGGCGGTTTTCCGCAGCTTTTTCCTTGGTGATCTTCATGGCACGCCTCCCGCAGTAATCATTGCGGTCATCATCATACCATGTGTTGCGCTGCCTGCTTATTTTTTGGGCAGGGATAGGCATTTCCACCGGGAATCAGGTAAACTGGCGCCACTTGCCTCAAGGAAATTCAACGACCATGGCTATCTCCGCACTCCAGGCAGGCCTGTCCGGCCTCCAGTCCAACCAGCAAGCGCTGGGCGTGGAAGCGCACAACGTCGCCAACCTGTCGACGCAGAATTTCCAGCCGCAGCAAGCCAATTTCCAGGAAACGCCGGGCGGCACCAGCGTCACCATTTCCAGCGCCGCGCGTGACCTGTCCGCCGCCGACAACGCCGGCAGCGCCCCGTCCGGCACCGACCCGGCCAGCTCCATTACCAATTCCCTGGTCTACAAAGCCGGTTTCGACCTGTCCGCCAAAGTCGTACAGGCTGCCGACGAGCGCCTGGGCACACTGCTGGACATCAAAGCTTAACGTACGGGCCTTACCGCGCTATGCTGTCGTATTGGCAGCGTGGTGGAGGCTCGTATGGATGACATCGATCTGCCCCTGAAGGACCGCACGCAAGCAGCTGAGCTGCTGGCCGAAAAGCTGTCCGGCCTGCGCGGCAAACACCCCCTGATACTGGCCATCCCGCGCGGCGCAGTGCCGATCGGGCGCATTCTTGCCGACCGTCTGGAAGGTGAGCTGGATGTGGTCCTGGTCCGCAAAATCCCCTCCGCCATCGATCCCGAACTGGCCGTCGGCGCGGTTGACGAAATGGGCAACCGCGAACTGGCGCCCTACTTTCACCGCACCCGCACCAGCATGGAATGGGTCGAAGTGCAGACGCAGGAGCAGCTGTCGCTGATGCGGCGGCGCCGGGCCAGCTATGGCGCCGCACGCCCGCCAGCCGAGCCGGAAGGCCGCATCGTGGTGATCGTCGACGACGGCCTGGCCACCGGTTCCACCATGGCCGCCGCCCTGCGCTCGGTACGCGCACGCAAGCCGCAGCGCCTGATCGCAGCCGTCCCCGTCGCCGCACCCGATTCGCTGGACGTGATCGCACCGCTGGCCGACGAAATAGTCTACCTGGCCGCGCCAATGAACTTCATGTCCGTCAGCCGCCATTACCGCGCCTTCCCTCAAGTTGAGGAAGACGAAGTCCTGCGCCTGCTGACCGGCCGCTGAGCCGTGCGACTTTTAAGCGCCGCCTGTGACACACTCGCGGCGAGGAGGCAGCCCGCGCATGACCGACAAAGATCCGCGCCAGCACGACCGCCGCGAAGATGACCGCGGCCGCAACCGCCGCAAGGACGACACCCCACGCTACCTCGACCCCGGCGAAACCATTTTCAGCCTGTGGGGCCGCGTGCTGCTGGCGCGCTACCGGCGCGTGGCGGCTGCCGCCACGCGCCACATCATCCAGCGCCCATTGCACATCGGTGTTTCCGCGCGTATCTACCACCCCGAGCCCGGCGCCACAGGCTTGCGCAGCAAGAACCTGCAATATCTTGAAGAGTCGGTCGCGCAGTGGGTGATGTCGCGCGATGTGCTGGTGTTCATGATTCCGACGGTGAATACCTCCGGCCTGCTGCACCCCTCCAACATCCGCCTGCGCGACTACGCCAGGCACCTCGACGGCCTGGTGCTGCAAGGCGGCGCCGACGTCGCGCCGCACAGCTACGCCGAAACGCCGACCCGCCCCGAATGGGCCGGCGACCGCGCGCGCGATATGTACGAGCTGGAACTGCTGCATGAATTTGTCGAAGCGGGCAAGCCGGTGCTGGGCATCTGCCGTGGCTGCCAGCTGCTGAACGTGGCGTTCGGCGGCACGCTTTACCAGGACATCGCCAGCGATGTGCCGGACGCCCATCCCCACGTCTCGGACGACTACGACCGGCATCGCCACGAAATCACCTTCCCGCCCGGCTCCTCGCTGCCGCGCATGGTGCAAGGCCCGCCACGCGCACTGGTCAACTCCATCCACCACCAGGCGGTGAAAACCTTAGGGAAAGATATGCAGGTCGAGGCGCTGTCCTACCCCGACAATATGATCGAAGCGATCCGCTACCGCCGCGCCCCGTTCGTGATGGGACTGCAGTGGCACCCAGAGTTCCACCGCGCCGGCGGCGTCGAACTGCTCGACTGCACCGGCATCCTCGACAGCTTCCTCCGCGCCGCCCGCGAAACTCGCTTCTAAGCCAGTCCCATAAACGGATTACACACCCGCAAGCGCCGCTCGAACAGCTGCCCGTGTTGAAAGTCCTCAGTCAGCAACACATCACAGCCGCCATTACGCTTATTATTCCACCTGCTTCAAGAAGTTCTAAGGCAATCAGGGTCTTGGGGTCCTCTAATGAACCCAGGTAGAGCAAGATATTGGTATCGAAAAAGACTTTATCGGCGCTCATTAGCTTCGTACCGGTCGAACTTAAAGCCAGCAGGAAATTTCTTGCGATACTTGCGCGTCTGCTCAATGAGGTGACGAATCCGCTTTGCACGGTCGTCAGCGGTCTCATCCATGCGGAATTGACGTTGGTTGGATTCAAACTTCATGGCGTTCTCCATACGGGTACCCATGTTAAGCCTAAACGCCATGCCACGGAGCGGGACATTCCTGCCAATTGAGCTAGCTTAAACGTTCACCCCTTGCAGGGCTTTCCCTCGTACTGTTTCCGTTGGAGTTTGTACGCGCTGCCATTCCAGCGCTCAACCGGGAAGCAGAAGCCCGGCCCGCCGATCTCGAGATCGGGCCAACCATCCTTCCCCTTGGTAGACAGCACGGTCAGCATACCTGTGCCGCGCGACATTACCTTCCATTTGCCATCAGCCTGCTTGCTAAGAAGCGTATAGCCAACGCCCGTATGGCCGAAGCAGAAGCTGCCGCCTTCAGTGATGATCACCTCCGGCCGACCGTCGCCGTTAAGATCTTCAACCTTCTCGATCGAACCGGGCACATAACTAGAGCTCGGATCTTCGCAAGCCTTCCACTGCTTGCCCTGCTGCCTGAATCCCGCAGCCTTGAACGCCGCCGCCTGGTCGGCCGGTGGCAATGCATCCGCCCCCGCCAATGAAGCCTGGCTGAGCACCAGGCTACTTACTGCGATGATGAGTTTCATGACGTGTCACCTCCCGCACACGCCATTGTATTCCTAACGCCTCAGGGCTTCTCGTAGAAAACCAGCGAGCTGCCCAATGTAAGCGCCTCCTCGATATGGGCGTGCAGGTCCTTGAAGGGCTGCTTCTCCAGCATGTCCGCCTGCATCACGCTGAAGGTATCCATCGCCACGTTCTCGAAGCCAAACTTGGCGCACTCGATAATCGCAGAATCCCACAGCGCATCTGCACCTTCCTGCAGTAAGAACAGCATGCACTTATGCAGCGCATGCTCTTGCGGAAACGCGTATTCATAAACCGGCTTGCCTTCGAAAACGCCTTCGAAGGTGTAAATCCCCAGGGCACTGTTATCGCTCATGAGCTGTTTTCTTTTTACTGGTTAAATCCCGAATGCAAAGCGGGAGCGTGCCTGATTATACGCTGGACTTCGCAGCGCCCAATGCGCGGAAAAGACGCCAGAAAATGGTCGTTATCAGCACCAGAACTGGTTGGTACCAACAAGTAGCCGGGAAGTTGCATCGCAACGGAGGACATTTTGTCGTAGCTACGCGAGCGACGAAGAAAGGAAACATAGTCTTTCTGGACCCGTGGGAAGGGACAATTCGCGAAGAAGCAAACAATGGCCAATACTTATCCAATGGATATCTTGATTTCGTGGCATACCTTGAATAGTGACTTGGAGGAGACTAAAGTCAAGCAGCCATGCGCACACTAATTCCCGCGGAAGCGAGTGATTGCGGCGTCCACGACGCCTTCTACGCTGCCGGATGTATCGTACTGCGCACGCAGGTAGTGCGCGTCGCTTCCCATGTGCGTGACCTGCATCAGGTGGTTTAGCGCCGCGCTTCCCCCGAGCGCCTCGGCGTGGAGATCCATGCGGCGTAGCGTGGTGAGGATGTCTTCCCGCAGGGACAAGCTTTCGTAGGTCTTTGGATGCACCACGGTGCCATCCAGGCCAAAGCGGCAGGCCTGAAAGCGGTTGTAGTTGTAGACCAGGTAGTCGTCTTCCTCCGGCGGCGCCTCTTTGCGCTCCAGCAGGTAGGAACACAAGGCCTGCAGGTAGCAGGCCAGTGCGGCGGCGCGCTCCACGGTGAGCGGCGTATCGCACACGCGCAGTTCGATGGTGCCGTATTCCGGTTTGGGGCGGATGTCCCAATAGAAGTCTTTCATCGACTTGATCACGCCGGTGTGCTCCATCTTGGAGAAGAACTCGTGCTCGAACTGGTCCCATTTGAGGATGAAGGGCGCGCGGCCGCTCATGGGGAAGGCGAACACGCTGTTCAGGCGCGCGGAGTTGAACAGGGTGTCATTGCCCTGAACGTACGGCGACGAGGCGGACAAGGCGATAAAGTGCGGCACGTAGCGGCTCAGGGAATGCAGCAGGTAGAGCGCATCGTCACCACTGTTGCAACCGATGTGGACGTGCTGGCCAAAGATGGTGAACTGTTTGGCCAGGTAGCCATATAGCGCCGACACTTCCTTGAAGCGCGGCTTGGAGAAGATCTTGCGCTCCGACCAGCGCTGGAACGGGTGCGTACCGCCGCCGCAGATGCCGATGTTCAGCGTATCGGCGGCCTTCACCAGGGTATCGCGCGTTTCGTGCAGTTGCGCCAGCAGCTCGCCGTGCTTGGTGTGCACGTCGGTATTAATCTCGATCATGCTTTCGGTGATCTCGGGCGTGACGTGGCCGGGGAACGGCTTGCGCTGCAGCAGGTGCAGCAAGTCCGGGCTGGATGCGGTCAGGTCGAAGTCGGACAGGCTGACCAGTTGCAGCTCCAGCTCGACACCCATGGTCAGCGGTTGCGACGATTTGAATTCTTCCAACGGCATATCAGCCCTCCTCTTTCGCCGTTTCGCGCGCCAGGATCAGCGCGCGCTGGGTGATGATCGGTCCCAGCACCTCCATGAACAGCGTCATGGCAGCCAGCGCGGCAAGTTCGTCGACGAGCACAATGCCCATATAGCGCGTCTGCTCCAGCAGCAGGATCGCGAATACCGACATCGGCGACAAGGCCACACCAATCAATGCGCCCTTGCGCCAGGAAATGCCTGCAACGTGCGCGAACACCGCGACCGCAATCGTCTTGGTGGCGAAGCGCACCATCAGCAGCAGCAAGCCAAGCGTGGCGCCGAACATCACGCGCTGCCAGTCCAGCGTGGACACGGCAAACACGAACAGCAGCACCGTCAGCAATTCGCCAATCGCGCCGAAATTGCGCTGAGTGCGCGTGAAGGTCACGCGGCGGTGGCGCGCCATCAGGCCGAAGGTCAGCGTGGCCAACACCGGTGACAGGTCAGCCGCCTGGGTGATCGACACCAGCAGCACCACCACCATCGCAAAGGCCACAGTGCCGTCGCGCGTCAGCGTGCCAAGACTGCGCAGCAGCGCCGGCGTCACCATGCCCGCCACCGCGCCCAGCACGGCTGACGCAAGCAGTTCAATCAGGCTATGCGACACCGCCTGCGTCAGGCTGCCGGAAGTCTGGAATACCCAGAAGCCCACCACCACTTTGAACACGAACAGCGCCAGCACACAATTCATGGCGACCAGGTGCAGCACGCGCTCAGTCACTTGCCCCGAACTGCGCTCCTCATTGATCACGCGCAGCACACCGGCCGGCGACGTGGACATGGCCAGCGATGCGAGCAGCAGCGCCGTCAACGGCGGCATGCCTTGCCAGTGCGCGATCAGATAGACCGCGCCGAATGTCAGCGCGGATTCGGCCAGGCCGCTGACCGCAATCCAGGGATTGACGCGCAGCCAGCGCAGGTTGATGCGGTAACCAAATTCAAACAGGATCAAGCCGAAAGCGATGTTGGCCAGCAGCGTTACCTGGCTGCTGCCATCCGGCACGAGAAGATCAGGCGTAGCCTGCGCCAGCAGGAAGCCCACCAGGCCGTACACACTAATGCGCGGCAGCGATGTCCAACGGTGGACGAATTCACCAGCGAGCCATGCCAGCAGCATGGCGCAGGGCCAGGCGAGTTCGTCCGAGATGACTAGCAAATCGGTCATAGACGTACCTCCGGCCCGTACTATATTGCAATTGCGAAAAACGCGTCACACAAAACTTGGTTACAATGCCTCGCATGGACATGATCAGCGAACACGTATGCCATGGCGGGGTGCAGCGTTTCTACCGCCATGAGTCGGAGGCGATTGGCTTGCCAATGCGCTTCTCCATTTACATTCCGCCGCAGGCAGCGCAAGGTCCCTTGCCGGCGCTGATCTATCTCGCGGGCCTTACGTGCAATGAAGAGACTTTTGCCATCAAGGCCGGTGCGCAGCAATACGCGGCAGAGGAAGGACTGATCCTTGTCGCACCAGACACCAGCCCACGCGGCGCCGGCATTGAGGGCGAATCGGCAAGCTGGGATTTCGGCGAAGGCGCCGGCTTCTATCTCGATGCGACACAGGAACCGTGGTCTCGCCATTACCGCATGGAGAGCTATATCCACGAACTGCGCCAGCTGGTGATTGACGAAATGCCGGTCGATGCAAAGCGCATCGGCATTTTCGGCCATTCGATGGGCGGGCACGGTGCGCTGACGCTGGCCCTGCGCCGGCCGGACCTGTTCCGCAGCGTCTCGGCCTTCGCGCCGATTGCCGCGCCGACGCGCTGCCCGTGGGGGCACAAGGCATTCAATGGTTATCTTGGTCCGGACCAGGCAAGCTGGCTGGCGCATGATGCCAGCGCGCTGATGGCGGCGCAGGATGAAGCGCCCTTCCCCAATGGAATATTGATCGACCAGGGCCTGGCCGACAAGTTCCTGGAGGAGCAGTTATATCCGGGGGTATTCGAGGATGCGTGCCGCGCCGCCGGTCAGCCTTTGGAGCTGCGCCGGCATGCGGGCTACGATCATGGCTACTACTTTATTTCGAGCTTTATTGCCGACCATGTGCGATTACACAGCCGGCAATTGAAGGCAATTACTTAGTCATGACGCGGCGGATGGTTTCCGCCAGTTCTTCCGCGACGAACTTGGCCACGTAAGCATCGGCGCCAACGCCTTTGACGTGGTCTTCGTTGGTCTTGCCGGACAGCGAAGAGTGGATCACCACCGGGATCTTGGAGAAGCGGGCATCCTGCTTCACCAGGCGGGTCAGCGTGAAGCCGTCCATCTCCGGCATTTCCAGGTCGGTCAGCACCAGGGCTACGCGGTCTTCCACCGGGATGCCTTCGGCCTTGCAGCCTTCGGCGATGTGGTTCAGCTTATCCCAGGCTTCCTTACCGGTTTTCAGCATGACGAACGGCGCGTGCATCGCTTCCAGGCCGCGCTCGATCAGGTTGCGGGCCACGACGGAATCGTCGGCCGCCAGGATGAAGGTGCCTGGCTTCAGCGGCAGCTTGCCGATGGTGGCTTCGTCGATATCCTTGCCGTCGCTTGGGGTCAGGTTGCGCAGGATGGTTTCCACGTCCAGCACCTGCGCCAGGCGGGTGTTCTGCACGTCGCCGTCAACGCGGGCGATGGAGGTGACCATGCCGCCGCCGTGGCTGCCCTCGGCGCTCAGCACCTGGCTCCAGTCCAGGCGCACGATTTCGTCCACCGACTCCACGGCGAAGGCCTGGGTGGTGCGGGCAAACTCAGTCACCAGCATGATGTTCAGGCCGGTCTTTGGCTTGACGCCGACGATGCCTGGCAAATCCATCACTGGAATAATCTGTCCGCGCAGGTTGACCACGCCCAGCATATGCGGCTCGGAACCGGCTACGGCGGTCACGGTCGGCATCGCCACGATCTCGCGGATCTTGAAGACGTTAATACCGTACAGCTCAGAGTTACCGCTGGTGTCATCGACGCCGAGGCGGAACAGCAGCAACTCGAACTTGTTGGAGTTTGTCAGGTTACTGCGCTCGTCAACTTCTTGTTGAACGGAATTCATCTATTCGCTCCAATCTACTGTAATTAGCATTCCCTTTGGTATGGAATGTTTCGCCAGTATACCGGCCTTTTTTTAACATCCGAGTGTGAATAGGAGAAGAAACAACAAAAAAAAAGGACGCCCGTAGGCGTCCTTTTTAGAATTCTGGAGCGGGAAAAGAGTCTCGAACTCTCGACCTCAACCTTGGCAAGGTTGCGCTCTACCAACTGAGCTATTCCCGCAGAAGAGGCGCTATTATGACAGTACCTGTCAGACCTGACAAGTTCTTTTTTGGATAACATTGCCACTATAATCTTTGTATGGATTCCATCGAGATTGTTCTGGCAATGCTGCTGGCCGTCATCGGCAGCGCCTATTTTAAGCGGATGCTACCGGCGGGCATCCCCCTCCCGCTTGTGCAGATCGGCCTGGGCGCAGGGATTGCGGCCTGGTCCGGCCACGGCATCCAGCTCGATCCGGAAATGTTCTTCCTGCTGTTTATCCCGCCGCTGCTGTTCCTGGATGGCTGGCGCATCCCGAATACCGGCTTGTTCCGCGACCGCGTGGTGATCCTGGAGCTGGCGCTCGGCCTGGTGGTGTTTACGGTGCTGGGCGCGGGCTATTTCATCCACTGGATGATTCCGGCCATGCCGCTGCCGGTGGCGTTTGCGCTGGCGGCCATCCTGTCGCCCACCGATCCGGTGGCGGTCGGCTCCATCGCTTCGCGCGCGCCGATTCCCAAGCGGCTGATGCATATCCTGGAGGGCGAAGCCCTGCTGAACGATGCCAGTGGCCTGGTATGCTTCCGCTTTGCGGTGGCGGCCGCCCTTTCAGGCACGTTTTCGCTGACCAGCGCTTCGCTGACCTTCTTCTGGCTGGCTGCGGCAGGCATCATTTCGGGCGTTGCGGTCACCGCTGGTGTGGCCTGGCTGCAGGGCCGCCTGACCGCCCGCTACGGCGAGCCGGCCGGGTCGCCTATCCTCGTCAGCTTGCTGATTCCTTTCGGCGCCTACCTGCTGGCGGAGCGCATGCATGCTTCCGGCATCCTGGCGGCGGTGGCGGCGGGCATCACCATGAGCTATGTGGAGCTGGGCGGCCAGGCATTGGCCGCGACCCGCATCCAGCGCACCGCCGTGTGGGATACCGTGCAGTTCACCCTGAACGGCGTGATGTTCGTACTGCTTGGCGAACAACTGCCGGATATCCTCCGCGGCGCCAGCGAATCGCTGGAACAGAGCGGCCACCTTAATCCGTGGTGGCTAGTGCTGTACGCCCTTGCCATCAGCTTTGGCCTGATTGCGCTGCGCTTTGTCTGGGTGTGGGCTACTTTGAGCGTCACGCTGTTCCGCCGCACGCGGCGCGCAGGCGGTCCAAAGGGGGCCAAGCCGCATTGGCGCCTGCTGCTGGCGACTGCGCTGGCGGGCGCGCGCGGGGCGATTACGCTGGCTGGTGTGCTGACGCTGCCGCTGCTGCTGCCGAATGGCGATCCTTTCCCGGCGCGCGACCTGACCATCCTGCTGGCCAGCTCGGTAATCCTGCTGTCGCTGCTGGCGGCCAGTATCGGTTTGCCGCGCCTGCTGGGCGGCATGCATTTCCCTGAGGAGCCGGCCGACCGCCAGCAGGAAGACATGGCGCGGCGCCAGGCGGCATCGGCCGCCATTGCCGCCATCGAACGCGCCGAACTGGCGCTGGCCCATTCCCACCATCCGGATGTGCTGCCGCAAGCTGCGGCACGCGTGATTGCGCTGTATGAGCACCGCCTGAACGTGGCGTGGTCGGCGGAGGACCAGAGCAAGGAACATTTCCGTAAGCTTGACCGCGCCGAGCGTGAGCTGCGCCTGGCGGCCATGGAGGCGGAGCGCCATGCCATCTTTGAGCTGGCACGCCATCACCATATCTCCGACGAGACCGCGCGCAAGCTGGTGCGCGAGATCGACCTGGTGGAAGCACGCCACCAGAAGCAGGCCAAATGAACCGCCGCGCCGCCTTTTCCCTGCTCGCCGCATGGCTGCTGTTCTGGGCCATGATGGTGGCGACCGCGGTGCAGGATTTCCTGCGCAACGATCATGGTCCGCTATGGCAACCGGTGCTCTGGGAATCGTCCTCGATGGCGGTAGCCACCTTGCTGCTGGCCGTGCAGCGCCTCGGTTCGCGCCGCCATGATGGCCTGCTGGTCACGCCGTCGCGCTGGTTTGCGCGGCAGGCGCTGTGGCTGCCAATGTGGTGGGTGCTGTTCACGCCTCTGGCGTTCGGCATCCGGCATGGCGTGTACACGCTGCTCGGCGCGCAGTACGAACATGAGGCCTGGGGCGAGACTTTCCTCTACGAGAACATCAAGATTTCGATCTTTGTGGTGATTTTCACGCTGATCACGTTTGGCGTGCTGTCGTTCCGCGCCGCCGAGCAGGCCAATGCGCAATTGCGTACGGCGCAGCTGCACCAGCTTACGCAGCAGATGCAGCCGCATTTCCTGTTCAATGCGTTGAATACGATTTCTTCGCTGATGCATTCGGATGTGGAGCGGGCGGATGCCACGCTGGTGCAGCTGGCGGATGTGCTGCGGGCGACGCTGGATGTCAGCGGCCAGCAGCAGGCGCCTTTGTCGACCGAATTGCGGCTGCTGCGCGGCTATGCGCGGCTGATGGAGGAGCGGTTTGTCGACCGCGTGCGGATGGATTGGGATATTGATGCCACCTGTGGCGAGTGCCTGGTGCCGGTGATGAGCATGCAGCCCTTGCTGGAGAACGTGTTCAAGCATACCGTCGAGCGGCGGCGCGGCGTGACAAAGATCGCCATCAGTGCGAAGCGCGAAGACGACAGCCTTGTGCTCGCCATCAGCGATGACGCCGGCCGGCTCGCCACGCCTGGCGCGGACGGTGCCGCCAGCGCAGGGCGGAGCGGGATTGGCGTGCGCAATTTGCGTGAGCGGCTGGCGGCGCTGCATGGCGAAGGGGCCAGCCTCGCGCTGGTGCAGCTTGAGCCAGCCGGTGTGCGGGCGGAAATGAGGGTGCCATGTTTATCCTGATCGTCGACGACGAGCGCCCTGCGCGCGACAAGCTGCGCCGCATGCTGACGCAGGAGCCCGACGTCAGCGCCATCGAGGAAGCACAGGATGGCGTAGAAGCGCTGGAGAAAGTCGTCAGCCTTTCCCCCGAGGTCATCTTCCTCGATGTGCAAATGCCGGAAGTCGATGGGCTGGAGGTCGCGGCGTCCCTGCCCGCCCCCGCCCCGCTGGTCGTCTTCGCCACCGCGTTCGACGAATACGCGGTGCAGGCCTTCGACGCCAACGCCATCGACTATCTGCTCAAACCTTTTGACTCTGCCCGCTTGCAGCGCGCCCTGCAGCGCGTGCGCCAGCGCCTTGCCGAACGCGCCGCCCCGGCCGCAGGAGCGCCCGCCACCCCAACCGTCCCACCCGGCGCCCCGCTGCAGAAACTGCTGGTGACCGACCGCGGCATCACACGCGTCGTGCGGATCGAAGACATCCAATGGGTGGAAACCGCCGACAACTACGTGGTGCTGCACACCACCGACGGCGCCCCACTGTTGCGCCAGACCCTGACCGACCTGCTGACCAACCTGGGCAGCGGTTTTATGCGCTGCCATCGACGCGCAGCAGTGCGCCTGTCGCTGGTCGAAAAAATCGACCAGCAAGGCCAGCTTGTACTGCGCAGCGGAGCCGTCGTACCGTTCGGCCGCAGCTTCAAATCCGAAGTGCTCGCAGCCCTGGAAAAATAGGCGCCAGCCGTTCGCCACTCGCAACTGCTGTTCGCCACCTTTGGCTCGACCGCCAGGCGCGCCGCCTCTAAGCTTGATTCATCGACAACCACGACAAGACGAATCATGCAAACCAAGCGCCTCTACTTCCTCGACTGGCTTCGCATCTGTGCCTTCTTCCTGCTGGTGCTGTACCACACCGGCATGTACTACGTCACCTGGGACTGGCACATCAAGACTGCCAGCCCAAGCCAAATCCTGGAACCGTTCATGCTGCTGTCCAACCCATGGCGCATGTCGCTGCTATTCCTGATCGGCGGCGCAGCGGCGGCCTTCCTGCTGCAAAAACTGGGCGGCAAAGGCCTGGCCAGGGAACGCAGCAAACGCCTGCTGCTGCCGCTCATCTTCGGCATGTTCTTCATCGTGCCGCCGCAAGCGTATTTCGAAGTCGTGTCGGACGTCGCCTACCAGGGCAGCTACTTCGACTTCATGAAGCTGTACGTGAGCGGCTACAACGGCTTCTGCGACAAGAACGGCTGCCTCGATCTGCCAACCTGGAACCACCTGTGGTTCCTGCCCTACCTGTGGATCTACACCCTGATCCTGGCCGCCATCGGCAGCAGCCGCGTGCAGGCCGCCGGCAGCTGGCTGCTGCGCCACCTGCAAGGCTGGAAGCTGTTCGTGCTGCCGATCGCCTTCCTGGCCGCGGGCCGCATCCTGCTGCTGTCGCACTGGCCGCACACCCACAACCTGACCGCCGACTGGCATAACCATGCCCTCAGCCTGCCGATGTTCCTGCTGGGCGCAGCAATGGCGCACCAGGATGGCTTCTGGCAGCGCCTGGCCAGCGTACGTTTCGTAGCACTGGGCGCATTCTTCACCAGCTGGGCCACCATCATCGGCTTCTACCTGATGGACGAAACCTTCCAGCAAACCTGGCTGCCGCTGGCCCGCTGCGTGTACGCCACTTGCCAATGGAGCGGCATCCTGGCCGTGTGCGGCTTCGGCTACCGCCACCTGAACTTCGACAGCGCCAAGCGCCGCTACCTGACGCAGGCCGTGTTCCCGGTCTACATCCTGCACCAGACGCTGATCATCTGCCTGGCGTGGGCCATGAAACCGGCTGGCGTGGCGCCGTTCGCAGAGGGCCTCCTGATCGTGCTGGGAACGCTGGCAATCAGCTTTGGGGTATTCGAGGTAGTGCGCCGCATACCGCTGCTGCGGCCACTGTTTGGGCTGGGCAAGGCGGCGGAACCGCAGTCCGCCGCCCGGAAAGACTTAGTTCAAAACCTTGCGTGACCGCTTGGCACGGTACATCTCGGCATCGGCAATAGCGAGGGCTTCCTCCAGGTCGATGCCGGCCTTGCGCATCGCCATCCCGATCGACGCCCGCACATCGTAGCCGGCCAGGGTCTCCTGCACCCGCAGCAGCATGGCCTGGGCGTCGAAGTAATCGCACTCCACCATCAGCATCGCAAATTCATCGCCGCCCATGCGCGCCACCACGTCCGAACCGCGCGTCACGTCCTTGAGCGCCTTGCTGCAGCGGATCAGCAGCGCATCGCCCGAGGCATAACCCTGGGTGTCGTTGTAAAACTTGAGGTCGTCCAGGTCGAGCGACACCACGCAGGCCGGATGGCCATAACGGCGGCAGCGCTCTTCCTCGCGCGCCACCAGCATGTCCCAGCCACGGCGGTTGTACAGGCCGGTCAGTTCGTCGCGCGTACTGTCCACGTCCGTGCGTTCGGCCTTGCGTACCGCCTCGGTGCCGGACAGCTCGGCTTCCAGCAGGCCGCCCAGCAGCTCGCCCATCAGCACCACCATTTCCTGCTCTTCGCGGATGCGCTCGGGCTGCGGCTCGGGGTCGATGGCGCACAGGGTACCGAACAGGGTGCCGTCGGCACGCCGCAAGGGCACGCCGACATAGGCGCCGACCGCCATCTTGCCATGTATGGGTGCGCTGGCGTAACCGGGCACCTGCTTCACGTCGGGCGCGATATGCGGCCCCTGCCCTTCGACCATGCGCGAGCAGAGCGACTCTGCCCAACTATAAACCTGGCCCGCCTTCACGCCATATCCATTGTCGTCGGCGAACAGCACGATCCAGTCATTGCCGTCGGTACGGGTGACCATCCACAGCTTGAAGCCTAGCCGCTGCCGCAGGAATTGCATGGTGGCCCTGGAAGCGGCCGCAAAATCGTTCATCATTGCATGCCTCATCAGTAAGGTTTCTGACTTGGGGAAATCCCAATATACACCTAAAAACAAGCTTGCAACCAGTCGGAGTACACTTGGCAACGCACATATTTTCGTCAACCAGGAGAGCCCACAATGACGCGCTTGACCGCCAGGGACTTTGACCCACAGGTATTGCAGCTGTTCGACAAGTACGTACACGGACAGATAGGACGCCGTGAATTCATTGCTGCCGCAGGCGCTGGCCTGCTGGCGACGCTGTCGCCGAGCTTCGCGGCGCCCCTGGTGGCGGCGGACGATAAGCGAATTAATACCCGCTATATCGAGCATCCCTCGCCACAAGGCTACGGCACGCTGCGTGGCTACCTGGCGCTGCCCGCCAAGCCGTCCGGCAAGCTGCCTGCGGTGCTGGTGGTGCATGAGAACCGCGGCTTGAACCCGCATATCGAGGACATTACGCGCCGCCTGGCGCTGGAAGGCTTCCTGGCCTTTGCGCCGGACGCCCTGTTCCCGCTGGGCGGCTACCCCGGCAGCGAAGACAAGGCGCGCGAGATGTTTGGCAAGCTGAATCAGGCCAAGACGCGTGCCGACTTCCTGGCCGCCGCGCAAATGCTGGACGGGCACGAACAGGGCAATGGCAAGATCGGCGTGGTGGGCTTTTGCTACGGCGGCGGCATGGCCAACTACCTGGCGACCAAAATGCCGAACCTGGACGCGGCTGTGGCCTTCTATGGCGCCCAGGCGCCGGCCGCCGACGTGCCGAATATCCGCGCGCCGCTGATGATCCACGATGCGGAAAACGACACCCGCATCCGCAACGGCTGGCCAGCCTATGAAACGGCGCTGAAAGAAGCTGGGAAGAAGTTCGAGTATTACGTCTATCCCGGTGTCGAGCACGGCTTCAACAACGACACCACGCCGCGCTACGACGAAGCGGCTGCCAAGCTGGCCTGGCAGCGCACGGTCGACTTCTTCCGCAAGCAGCTTACTTAACGAAAGTTAGTGTGTGGGTGGCGGTACCCGGCAGTAATGGCGTCGCCTTGCCGGCCACCCAGTCGCTATGCCCAGCCAGGAAGAATGGCGACAGCGGATGGCCGCTCTGGCCGCCCGGCATATTGAACAGGCCCTGCTCTTCGCGCCCCGGCGTCACCGTCATGCGCTCCGACTGGCCGAAGGCCGGACCGGCCACGCGCGGCATATTGCTATCGCCCGGCAGTTGGTCCGGCGGCACGCTCAGCCACTTTTTCAGCATCGGCACCGCACCCGCGATCGGATGCGCGATGGCGGCCGTATTGCGCACGCCCCAGGTGGCCGAAGCCAGCGGCTTGCCATCCTTGGCCAGGTGCTCGATGGTGCGGTCCAGCGCCGCCAGTTGCAGCGCCTTCCAGCTGGCATAGGCATGCGGCAGCCAGCCGGCCGGCTGTTCATCCAGCAGGCGGCCCAGCACCACCGGCCAGCGGCTCGATGCGGCGCGCATATTGGCATCCTTATTCAGCTTGGCCAGTTCCACATTGGCGCCGCCGTACAGCAGCTCGTACAAGGACCACATGAAGGCGCGGCTGGCGCGGTACGCCACCGAATCCACGCTGGCCCGGCCATTCCAATTATCTTTCAGCAGGCGCGCCAGCTCGGCGCGCTGCGGCTTGCCTTGCAGCGCTTCCGCATCCAGCACGGCCAGCGCGCGGTCGCGCCAGGGGCTGATGAACAGGGCGCGGTCGTCCAGCATCACGCTGTAGACGCCCTGCTCGTCGGTCTTCTCGCCCAGCGCCGCCAGGCCGTCGCGGGCCTGCTTGGCGCGCGCGCCCAGGTCAAAGCCGCCGTCGCCCAGCTTGGCCGCCTCGGCGCCCAGCAGCTGGCGGCTGTTGGCGGTGACCAGCTGGCCATCGGCCGGATTGCGTACCGAAGGATAGGCGGCCGCAGGCAGCAACCCCTGCCAGCCGCGCGTGCTGCCGTTGGCCGACAAGGGATAGCTGGCATCCGCCGGCGTCGCAGGACGCTGCGGCAGCGGGCCGGAAATGGTCCAGCCGATATCGCCATTGCTGTCGCCCACCACCAGGTTCTGTGCCGGCATGCCGACCTTGGGCGCCAGCGCCAGCGCATCCTTCACGCTGTCCACATCTTCCATATGGCGCAGCGCCAGGTTGACCGCTTTCGGGTCGTGCGCCACCCAGTGCACCGCGTAATCGCGGCCGCCCGACTGCATGATCGGGCCCAGCGAGGTCTCGCGCACCTTCATGCTTACCGCCGCCTGGCCTTTCACCAGGATGGTTTCTTCATGCGTGACCGGCTTCTCCCAGCCGCCCGGCAGCTTTACCTGGCCCGGACGGTCCTTGACCTCGCCCACTTCCACCAGGTCGATATAGTCGCCGTAGCTGTTGGTGAAGCCCCAGGCCACATGGCCGTTGCTGCCCGCCACCACGGCCGGCACGCCAGGGATGCTGACGCCGACAATGCGGCGCGTGCCGCCATGCGCGCTAGGCACTTGCAGCAGCACGCGGTACCAGGTACTTGGCAGCTTGATGCCCAGGTGCATATCGTCCGACACGATGGCGCCGCCGTTGCGGCTGCGCTTACCCGCCACCGCCCAGTTATTGCTGCCCACGCCGTCCACAAAGGCGGCCGATGCCAGGGTGGCCGGCTCTTTGGCGATCTCCTTGCCCCACCAGTCCGGCGCGCGGGCCGGGATCGGTGCGTCGGGCGCTGCCGGGCTGGCCGCATCGAGCGGGGCATCCCACTGCGACGTTTCCGGCAGCAGGAAGGCCAGCTGCTCCTGGCTCGCGTGCTCTTTCAGCCACCCGCGCGCCAGCTCGCGGCCAATGCCGGTGACCTGCAAATCGATGTACATGGCCCAGGCCACCAGGAACGAGTCTTCCAGCGCCCAGGCGCGCGGGCGCAGGCCCACCAGGCCATATTCGAAAGGACGGCTGCCCAGCGCATTCAGGCCATCGTTGACGCCGGCCGTGTAGCGCTCCAGCAGCTTGCGCTCGTCCGCCGGCATGGCCTGGATGGCTTGCTGGGCGCGTGCGCGGAAACGGTGTAGGCGGTGGATACGGTCGGTCTCCAGGGCCTTTTCGCCGAACAGTTCGGACAGCTCGCCGGCCGGCATGCGGCGCAGCAGGTCCATCTGGAAGAAACGGTCCTGGGCATGCACAAAGCCGGTGGCATACGCCACGTCATTGCGGTGGCTGCCGGTGATGGAGGGAATGCCGTGGTCGTCGCGCGCCACGGTCACGCTGCCGGACAGGCCGGCGGCGGTGATCTTGCCGTCCAGCTGGGCCAGGCTTCCGCGCAGGAAGAACCACAAGCCCAGCACTGCCAGCAACAGCAGCGCCAACAAGCCCAGGACTATGCGTTTCAACCACAGTTTCACCATCAGCTAACCTCTTTATTGTTGTGTTGCGCTAAATCTTGCCAGAAATCCAAAGCGAACGGCAGCAAAAAAGTGTAAGCGTGCTAGAGTAACCATCACTATGACACCCGCGCCTACTCCATCGAATGAAGCGGAGCGCTTGGCAGCCCTGTACGCGCTGCTGGTGCTCGATACTCCGCCCGAGGAACGCTTCGACAAAATTGTTGCATTTGCGGCCCAGGAATTTGACGTTCCTATCGCCCTGATCTCCCTGCTCGATACCGACCGCCAGTGGTTCAAGGCGGCACTCGGCCTGGGCGACACCTGCCAGACCGGGCGCGACATCTCCTTCTGCGGCCACGCCATCATGCGGGCCGAGATCATGGTGGTCGAAGACGCCCTGCTCGACCCGCGCTTCGCCGACAACCCGCTGGTGACCGGTGCCCCGCATATCCGTTTCTATGCCGGCGCCCCGCTGATCCTGTCCAATGGCTACGCCCTGGGCACCTTGTGCATCATCGATACCCGCCCGCGCAAAATGGACGATGTGGAACTGGCCATCCTGTCCACCCTGCGCAGTCTTGTGACCCAGGAGCTGGAGGCCAGCCATGCCTGAACTGAAGCGGATGCTGCTGGTGGAGCCAGAAAGCATGCTGCGCCGGACCGTGGCCCTGACCGCACGCTCGCTCGGCCTGGCCGACGTGCAGGAAGCCGCCAGCACCACGCTGGCGCGGCAGATGCTGGCCCGGGAGGCTTTCGACGGCGCGCTGATCGCCATCGACGCCGGCGATGCCTTCGACCTGTCGCTGCTGGACCAGGTGCGCTTGGGCCAGAGCGCCAGCCAGGCCCACATCCCGCTGGCCGTGTTGGCGGCCAACTGCGACGATACCCTGCTGGCGGCCCTGCGCGAGCGCCGTGTGGACCGGGTGGTGCTCAAGCCCTTCCGCGCCCGCACCCTGCTGGATGCGTTCACCGCCCTGTCGCAGCAGCGCTAGCGTGCACCATGTCGTAATAGCGGAAAGCTTCGCGGATGTTTTCGCGCAAGTCCTGGTCGTCCCAAGGCTTGGTGTAGAAGCGGTAGATCTCCCCGCGGTTGATGGCGCTCAGCACCGACTCCAGCTCCGCATAGCCTGACAGGATGATGCGCACCGTATCGGGATAGAGCTTGCGCACCCGGCTCAGGAACTCGGTGCCATTCATTTCCGGCATGCGCTGGTCGCTCACCACCACCTGCACTTCATGCGTAGCCAGCTGCGCAAAGGCTTCCTGCGCATTATGCGCGAGCAGGATCTGGTAGCCGTCGCGCCTTAGCAGGCGCACCAGCGAAGACAGCACATTCGGCTCGTCATCCAGCAGCAGCAAGGTGCCGCTGCGCCGTTCGTTCTCGCCCAGCGCGGGCTTGCGCGGCTGCTCCTGCGCCAGCAGCGCCGCGAACGCCTCGGCCGCAATCGGGCGGCTCAAATGGTAGCCCTGCGCCTCGTCGCACTGGTAGCGCTGCAGGTAGGCCAGCTGGCCCTCCGTCTCCACGCCCTCGGCAATGATGCGGAAGTCCAGGCTGTGGCCCAGCGAGATCACGGAGCGCACGATAGCCGCCACCGTGGGGTCGGCCAGCATATCGCGCACGAAGGACTGGTCGATCTTCAGGTAATCGATGGGGAACAGCTTGAGGTAGGCCAGGCTGGAATAGCCGGTACCGAAATCGTCGATCGAGAGGCCGACGCCGACCTTCTTCAGGCGCTGCACCGTGGCCACCGCCTCGTCGGCGTTCTGCATCATCATGCTTTCGGTCAGTTCCAGCTCCAGGTACTGGGCCTGAAGGCCGGTGCTGTGCAGGGCCGCCACCACATCGTCGGCCAGGTTCCTGTCGCGGAACTGGCGCGCCGACACGTTGACCGCCACCCGCAGCGGCGGCAAGCCCGCGTCCTGCCAGGCCTTGTTCTGGGCGCACGCCGTCTGGATCACCCAGCGCCCCAGCGCCACAATCAGGCCGGTCTCCTCCGCCACGCCGATGAAGCGGCCCGGCGGCACCAGGCCCAGTGTCGGATGCTGCCAGCGCAGCAGCGCTTCCACGCCGGAAATCTCGCCGGTGGCCACGTTCATCTTGGGCTGGTAGACCAGGAACATTTCGCCGCGCGCCAGGGCGCCGCGCAGTTCGTTCTCGATCGACGCCCGCTCGACAATGCGCGCATGCATGGCCGGCTCATAGAACTGCACCTGGTTGCGGCCACTCTCCTTGGCGCGGTACATCGCGATATCGGCATAGCGCATCAGCAGCTGGGGATCGCTGCCATCGGCCGGATACAGCGATACGCCCATGCTGCAGCTGATCATCTGCTCCTGCCCCGCCAGCTGGACCGGCGCGGCGACGGTGTCCAGGATTTTGCGCAGCACCGCCTGCGACGGCGTCGCAGCCTGGCCGTCCAGCAGCACCAGCACAAACTCGTCACCGCCCATGCGCGCCACGGTGTCGGTATCGCGCACGCAGTCGCGCAAGCGGCCGGCCACTGTGCGCAGCAGCTCGTCGCCGGCGGCATGGCCCATATTGTCGTTGACCAGCTTGAAGTTATCCAGGTCCAGGTACACCACCCACACCGTGTGGCCATAGCGTTGGGCATAGCTGATGGCCTGCACCAGCCGGTCGCCGCACAGGTTGCGGTTCGGCAGGCCGGTCAGCGCATCGTGGTTGGCCTGGTGCTCGAGCTGGGCCTGGTAGTCCATGGTGGACGTCATGTCGGTCAGCACGCAGACGCGGTGGCTGTGCCAGCCCCCGCTGCCGCCCACCGGCGCCACATGCAGCTGCGCCCACCAGGTACGGCCGTCGCTATGGCGGCCCTTCAGCATCAGCTGTACTTCGCTCTGGGCGTGCATGGCTTCATGCAGCGCGGTGCGGGCCGCGTCGTCTTCCGGGTCGGCCAGCAGCGACTCCAGGCTGTGCCCCGCCAGGCTGGCGGCGGGATGGCCGGTCAGTTCGGCCAGCGCCGGGTTGGCGTAGTCGATGGCATCGCTGCCGTCGTGGATGGCGGTGATGGCAATCGCATTGACGCTCGATTCGAGTGCACGGTTATGCAGCTGGAGCATCAGCTCGACCTGCTTGCGCTCGGACACATCCTCGATGGTGCCGAGCAGGCCGATGGTCTTGCCGGCCAGGTCGTGCAGCGGCAGCTTGTTGATCAGGAACCAGTGCACGCTGCCGTCTGCAAACAGCAAATGGTCTTCCCGGTTCAGCAGCGGTACGCCGCTGGCGATGATCTGCGCATCGTCGGCGCGGATGCGCTCCGCATTATGCGACCAGGGGAAATCGAAATCGCTCTTACCCACTACCTCGGCCTGGCTGGACAACCCGGCCGCGCGTATGAAGACATCGTTACAGCCACGGTAAAGCAGGTCGAGGTCTTTCCAGAAGATCTGGTGCGGAATGTGGTCAACCACCAGCTGCGTCATTTCCTGCGACTCGTGCAGCGCTTTTTCGATGCGGGCGCGGTCCGTCACGTCGTGGGCGAACACAAAACGCGCCTTGTGGCCCGCCAGCATCAATGGGTGCGAGGAGATTTCGACCTGGATCAGGCGCCCGTCCTTGCAGCGGTGAATCCAGTTGCTGGTTTGCTGCGCAGCGTCGGAAGGCGTCGCCGCCAGATCGGCACGCAGCTGCTCCAGCTCGTGCGACGGTCGGATGTCCTCGATCGTCATCTCGAGGAATTCCTCTTCGGTATAGCCGTACACTTCGGTCGCCGCGCGGTTGACGACCAGGAAGCGCAAGCTCTCCAGGTCGTACACCCACATGGGATGGGGATGGCGGTCGAACAGGCGTTTGAAGCGCAGCCGCGAGCCGTAGGAATCGGCTTCCGGCAACGGCGACACGATGCAGCGGAAGCATTCCGGCTGGCCGTCGTGGCCAGCATAGTATTCCATCGCCAGCGATACCGGCACGGCATCGCCCTCCTGTTCACGCAGCGCTAGCTCGCCGCGCCAAACGCCGCGTTGCTTTGCCTCGGGAATGGCGTCGTCGCGCAGCTCAGTCGCGGCCCAACTGCGGAACAGGCCGAATGCCTTGCCGCCGGCGCCCAGCGCTTCGTCCAGGCGGCGCGCGAGCGCGTTCGCGGCAAGCAGATTGCCATCGGCATCCATCATGAAAGCCAGGTAGGGGCTGTGCTCATACACCGCAGTGAATGCGTCCAGCCTGGTCCTGCCCGGCGAAGCGGGAGAAGCCCTGTCCATGCAGGGCATGGTAGCAGAGTTACCGCGCTTGCAGCGCCCAGCGCAGCGGCAATGCATCTTCTCGCCACACAATATCGCGCGGCGTGAACTCCCAGTGCCGCTGATCCGGCCCGTCCAGCACAACGCGCGCCGTGCCGCTCATTTGCAGCAGGCCGCCGCTGTCGAAGTCCGGAAACACCAGCCCCGCGCGGCCGTTCAGCAGGATATTTCCCAGCGTGGAGAAGAAGCGGTTGCCTTCGTAATCGGGCACCAGCAGCGTGCCGTCGGCCTTGACCTGGACAAAGCCGGGCGCACCGCCGCGGTGCGACACGTCCACCCGCATGTCTTCCCCTTCGCCCGAATAAGTAGCGACGAAGAAGGTACCCGACCGTCCGATCAGGTCGCGCGCCAGCGCATCCAGCTGCGGCAGACTGCGCGCCGGCAGCCCCGAAGGCTCGCCCGGCATGCGCTCGAAATGGTAATCGCGCTGGTGGATGTATTGCGGGCAGTTGCCGAACGACTCGCCGACGCTGACTTCGAACTGCGCGCCGCCCAGCGCGCGCAAGCGGCCGTTCAAGCGGTTGCGGCGGCGTGTGTGCAGTTCGATGCCGAGCATGCCGACCGCGGCGCCGTCGCGCAAGCCTTCCTGGGCAGGGTCGTCCGGCTCGGACGGCAGCGCCAGCTCAAGCCGTTGCGGGTCCGGCGAATACATGAAGCCCTCTTCCCCGGCACGCAACGTGGCCCATGGCCGGCCCTCGTTGTCGACACTGCCGAACACCGCGAACGGCAACTGGGCGAAGAAGTCGCGGTGCTGGTCCGGCATATAGTTGCGGATCACCTTGCGGCCGATTTCGTCCATGCGTGCCGCGACGCCGAGCGTGTCCTGCAGCGCGATCTCGCCTGCGTGCCAGGGCCCGTTCATGCTGCCAACCCGACTGGTGATTTGATGAAGGGCTGGAAGCGCGGCAGTGCTTCAACCCGCGCCAGCCAGGCGTTCACGTTGCGGTAAGCCGCCAGGTCCACATTGCCTTCCGGAGCGCGCGCGATATAGCTGTAAAGCGCCACGTCGGCGATGGTCGGCCAGCCTGCCGCGATCCACTCGCGGCCATGCAGCGTGCCGTCGATCAGCGCCAGGATGCGGTGGGCGCGCGCAATCGCGTCGGCCGGGTCGGTCGATTTGTTGAACAGGTTGATGATGCGCGCCGTGGCCGGACCGCTGGCGATCTCCCCCGCCGCCACCGACAGCCAGCGCTGCACATTGGCCGCACCTACCGCGTCTTTCGGCAGCCAGTTCGAATCGCCATAGCGGGTGGCCAGGTAGACCAGGATCGCGTTGGAGTCGGGGATCACGATGCCGTGATCCTCCAGCACCGGCACCTGGCCGAAAGGATTCAGTTTCAGGAAGGCCTCGGTCTTCTGCTCGGCCTTCATCAGGTCCACTTCAACCAGCTCATAGTCCAGCCCCAGCAGGGACAGGAACAGGTGGGCGCGGTGGGCGTGGCCGGAAATTGGGTGGTAGTACAGCTTCATTTGGATCTCCTTTCAAGTAGTGATGAAAGTGTGATCCATGTCTCCAATAATTAGAATCCACACCGAAGACAATTGACCATTCCAATAAATGGAATAATATGGCATTTCATTGATAAAATTATATTTTCCACATAGAATCTTTTTACCATCGATTTCGGGAGCCGCAGTGAACGTTCGTGATCAACGCTTGCAACAGCTATTGGACAGTTGCCAGCAGGAGGTACTACGCCAGATCATCGGGCCTTTCGGCCTGACGCCCGCCATGTTCAACGACAAGGACGGCGGCAATGTGGCCACCGTCCATAACGCCGAACAGGGTGTGTTCCCGGATGAACTGCACGAAAAAAATTTCGAACTCGCGAACGAAAACTATAGCCAGCAAGTCCGGCAAAAGCATTGGGACGATAAAGGCGCCCGTGGGGCGACGCATACCCAGATCAATAAAACCCTCGATGCCGGCGGTGAAGTTGCAAGTGCGGCCACCGGGAAGCCAATGACCAAAGGGGAAATCCACGGTGACCACACTGTTTCCCTGAAAGAGGCGCATCAGAACAAAGCCATGCATCTGCGCTTCACTGAAGAAGAGCGCAAGAAGATGCTCAACGATCCCAAAAACATGGCGTTCATCGAGGCCTCGCTGAATACCTCAAAGGGGGAAAAATCCTGGGATGAATGCCTGGCTGATCCGGAGTTCGTCAAAAAGCACGGCTTGACGCCACAAGATATCGAGCGCATCAAAGCCGCCGACAAACAGGCACGTGACTACCTTCAGAGTGAACAGCATAAAAGGCTGGCTGGTGAATTATTTTCGGCCGGTGCAAAGGAGGCCGGAACAAATGCCCTGCGCCAGGCGCTTGGCATTGTATTGCACGAATTTGTCAACGGCAGCTTCGTAGAAGTCAAGCTGCTGTTGAACGAAAAGCATTCTGCCTCCAACCTGATTGACAGGCTGGTAGAAAGCCTTAAGCGGGTAATGGCGCGCGTGATCGGCAAGCTCAAAGCTGCCCTGGATGCCGCCATCGAGGGTGGCATCCAGGGATTCGTCAGCAACTTGCTGACATTCCTGATCAATAATTTGATCACTACATCAAAGAAGATCGTCACCATCATTCGCGAAAGCATGCGCAGCCTTTGGAAGGCGATCAAGCTCTTGCTGAATCCGCCGAAAGATATGCCCGCATTGGAAGTCGCGCGCGAAGTCAGCAAAGTCTTCGCGACGGTAATTACCACGGGTATAGGCTTGCTGCTGGAAGAATCCGTCAAAGGATTCATCATGAGCATTCCTGTCCTGGCGCCCATTGCGGACGTGTTGGCCACAGCATTGACCGCGATCATGACGGGCATCGCCGGCGCACTGCTCATTTATGGCCTTGACCGGCTGTTCGATTGGCTCAGTTCAACCGGCACCGAACTGCTTGCCGCACAGGAGGCGAATGCCAACGCCCAGGTAATGGTCACTGAGCGCCTGCAACAGTGGCTTCAACATCAATTCGACAACTCAAGCCAATATGAAATCTGCGCAGCGGAATACGGCGCAATGCAGGAAAGCTTTTTGAATATTTCGTTCCAGTTGGAGACGGCCTCACTTAGTGCCGCCAGCTGCATCGATTCACATCAAGCCATGCTGGACTGCGTTGGCAAGCAGCGTACGCGCTTGAAAGCAGTAACCGACGAACTGGACGCCTTGTTCGGATAACCCAAATCAAACACCGAAATTCCCATGTCTCAAATCATTCACGAACTTGCGACCATTGAAATTAGCAACGAGTCCATGAAACAGCTGGACCTGGCCGGCATTTACCGCTCATTCAGCGAAAACTACAAACGGCTCGACGAATTTAAAGAGTTCAGGTCGGAGTACGAGCAAAAGAATTGGCTCACGCGGTGGTGGCATAACGACAAACTGCGCGATGCGCAGATGGAGTCGACCGAAGTCCAGGCCGAGTTCTCCAAAACCATTGGGCAGCTAATGCTGATCAGCATCATGCAATCAAAGAAGCTGCAAGAGCAGCAGGGACAGCTGAACGAGCAGCAGAAAAGGCTGAAGGAACAGGCCGATGGCATCGCCGAACAGGCAGCCATACTGCAAGCGCAGCATCACACGCTGGCCGAGCAGTCCGCCCAGTTGAAGAAACTGGTCGAAGAGTACTTTGAACTTAAGGGCTTGACCGACGAAGGCGCGCAAAAGCTGATTGAGATCGCCAAAGAAATCAAGGCGACCAAAGACAGTATGGTGCAACACGTCGATGAGCGCACCAGGACTTTGGAGCGACAGGGCCTCAATACGACCACTCTGGTTCACGCGCTGGAGAAAGAACTGCGAGAGCACTCACAATCGAGCAAGGCGGCACTGCAAGAGAATGAAACGCGCCACGCATCCAGAAGCGCAGCCCTCGAATCAGGCCTGTCCCAGCTTGCTTCGCAATTGCAGCTGCAAGCAGAAGAGCATCAAACAGATATCAACAAGCTGACTGAGGGTCTGCATGCAGGCCTCTCCTCCCTGGCACAACGCTCACGCCGTACTAGCGTGGGGCTTTCGCTTGCCGTGTTCGGTGCACTGTTAGGCATGCTTCACCTTTACGGTGTGATTTGATTGCTCAGGGCAGCACCTCGAACAGCAAGAACTGGCTGACCTGGGTCTTGCCGTAGTTGTCGTCGCTGGCGAGGACCAGGGTGGCGTTGCCGTTGGGCAGGCGCGGGCCCCAGGCCATGGCTTCGAGGTTGTCGATGCGCGGGCGGCCGAGGGTGGCGAAGTCGAGGACCAGTCGTTTGCGGGCGGGCGTGTACTGGGCGCCGGCGAGGCCGGGCAGCGATTTGACGTCGCTGGCGCCGCGCGTGTCGGTGGCGTAGAGGCGGATGTAGTTGGTGTGGCGGCCGTCGGCGCCCTGCACCGAGGCGCGTTCCAGCACCAGCAATTCGCCGTTGCCCATGGCGAGGATCTCGGACACGCCGTTTTCGGCGGCCTTGCCGGGCGCTGGTTCGGCGGGGATGGCGTCGAGCGGATAGGCGAACTGGCGCAGCACCGCGCCGTCGCGCTGGAACTGCGTCATGCGCACCACGGCGCCGTGCTGCGGCGTCGGGATCGGGCCGTCTTCATATAGCGGCCATTCGAGCGAGGCCCACAGGCTCTGACCATCCGGCGCGAACGCGATGCCTTCGAAGGCGGCGTTGTAGCGCGAGCCGCGTTCTTCGTTCTTGTGCACGCGGAAGTTTTCCGGCAGCGGCAGCTCGGACAGGAAGGCGCCGTCGCGCGTGGCGTGGCGGATGAAGGGATCAAGCCCGTCGCGCCGGTCGCCTTCGCTGGAGTACCAGATACTGCCGTCCTGCGGGTCGATGCGGATTGATTCGACGTCTACCCGCTGGCAGCCAGCCGCGCTGGTGCCGAGGTCCATGCCGTCGGAATGCAGAAAGTAGTGCACGCCAAGGAAGCGTACGGCTGCAAACGACTGCGCATCAAAATCCAGCGCGGCGTCGTAGAAGCGGGCGGGATTGTGTGTGCAGCGGTCATCGGTTTCGATCAGCCATTCCCCGCGCGCGGCGTCGTAGTCAAGGCCGGAGAAGCCGCCAAGTTCAGTGCCGCTGAAAGACGCGCGGTGCGGCACGCGCTGCTCGCCGATGAAACGCAAGCTGCCGACCGTCACCGGCGTGGCGGCGGCGCGGGGCGCCGGCATCGGCGCGCAAGCGGCCAGCATGCCGGCCAGCACGCACGCCGCCACGGCTGCGATAGCGGTCGTGCGCCGCATCATCCGTGGTGCAGGCGCCTGTGCATGCAGCGCAGGCCGATCCAAACGGCCACCGCCACCACCGGCACCAGCACGCCCATCACCAGTTCCGGATTGCCGACCCAGCCCAGCACCTTGGCGCCTTTGGCCGAATAGCCGATCAAGCCGATCACGTAATACGAGATCGCCGCCACCGACAAGCCCTCCACCGCCTGCTGCAGGCGCACTTGCTGCGCGGCGCGGGCGTTCATCGATTGCAGGATCTGGCGGTTCTGCGCCTCCTGTACGATGCCGACGCGGGTGCGCAGCAGGTCGTTGCAGTTGGCGATGCGGCCTGCCAGCGCCTGCTGGCGTGCGGCCACAGCCTCGCAGGTCTTCATGGCGGGCGCCAGGCGGCGGTCCATGAACTCCTCCACCGTCGGCGTGCCTTCGATGCGCAATTCGCGCAATTCGTCGATGCGCGCGATGACCAGGCTGAAATAGGCCTTGGCGGCGGCGAAGCGGTAGCTGGTGTCGGCCGATACTTTTTCGATGCGCGCCGCGAGATGGGTAATGCGGTCCAGCAGGTTTTGCTCGGTCGAACCGTCATCAACCTTGCCATCGGCTTCCACCAGCGCGCCGGCCAGGGTGGCCAGTTCCGACTCCACCGCATTCAATTCGGGCACGGCGGCTTGCGCCAGCGGCAATGCCAGCAGCGCCATCATGCGGTAGGTTTCGATTTCCAGCACGCGCTGCACCAGGCGGCCGGCCTGCTGCTCATGCATCACCGTATCGCAGATCACGAAGCGGCTGAAGCCATCGGCGTGGATGGCGAAATCGGTCCACAGCTCGCCGCCGTTCATCACCTGGCTGCCAGCCAGCGGCGCGCCCTGGAACATGCGCTGCAGGCTGGCGGCAAAAGCGGCTTGCGCGCCGCCGGGACGTGCCAGCACCACGTGGGAGGCCACCAGCACCCTGCCCTGCAAACGCAGCAGCCATTGTTCCGGCAAATGACGCGAGGGCATGCTGGCGAAGGCTTCCTCCGGCAGCGGCATGCTGTCGACGCTTTCGGCGAAGGTGAAGGTGGCGAATTCGGTATGCAGCTCCCACTTCAGGCGGAAGCGGCCGAAATCATGGCTGAAATACTTTCCGCCCGGGCCCGGCGCGCTCACGCCGAAATGTCCGCACAGCTCCGCCAGCAGCTCTTGCTGCTCCTGCTCGCCGATGATGGCGAAATGGCTCAACAGGGTTGGCGCCTCCAGCGCCAGGAAGGGGCGCGAATGGATTTCGGCAGCCAGCGGGACGCGCTGGGCGTGATTCAGGCTCGAGAACACAATACTCATAAATCATGGCTCGGTGATGGCGGAGTCACGATATTAACATTGTATTTACCTTAAGCCTGGGCGCTGAACCGGAATGCCACTTCCCCGCCGGGCGCTGCCAGTGCAGGTTCCAGCAGCAGGCAACCCGGTATTTCGCTGGTGCTGGCCCGCAGGCTGGCCAGGTCGCCCGCCAGTTCCAGCTGGCGTCCTGCCAGGCCATCGGCCAGCAGCAGCACAGCGCGCAGGCCGTCCTCCCCGGCCAGGTAGCGCGCCGTCGCGGGCAGCTCGCTGACCGAACGCGGATGCTCGCCGTCACCGGACACCCGCAGCCGGTGCTCGCCCGGGTTGAAGCAGATCGGCAGGCACAGCGTCGCCGGCGCCTGCAGCGCCACCTCGCAGTGCAGGGTCAGGGCATTGGCGTCATCCAGGCGGTAGATCGCCACCACGGCAGGCGCGCCGGGACTCACCAGCCGTACGCCGACGCTGGCGTCTTCCACCAGCGGCACCGCGTGCCATGCCAGGCGATGCAGCGCGCGGCCCGGCGCCGGTAGCAGGTGGATGCCGCCGTTTGCCAGCCCGCCGTGCAGGACATTGGTGAGCACGCCATGCGCATCCGGGACATGCACACTCAGCAGCGCCCCGCCGCGCGTGCTGATCTTTACCGTCATACCGTGCCTGTTACCAAGAGTAAAAATACTCAGCGGCAAGCCCTCGGCGGTATATCCGTCGGCCTCTTGCGTAATGTTCAAGTCCATACCTTCAGTATATTCACGCGCCTGATATTTGATAAAATGTGGCTTTATTTCCCGTCGGCAAAACAATAAATGCAGGCTTTGCAATTTTCCTCTCGTTCCGCCCTTGCGCTAGGGGCTGCGCTATTGATTGCGTTGAGCAGTGCGCATGCCGACGAGGTATCCGACATCAATAAGATGATGCGTGGCGGTCAATTGGGCGCCGCTTTGGCGAAGGTTGATGTTGCTCTGTCGCAACGGCCGAAAGATGCCCAGTTGAGATTTCTCAAAGGAATGATATTGTCCGAACAGGGCAAAACCGCCGATGCAATTAATGTTTTCCAAAAGCTGACGGAAGATTATCCGGAGTTGCCGGAGCCTTATAACAACCTGGCGGTCTTGCATGCGGCAGCCGGGAATTACGACAAGGCGCGGGTTTCGCTGGAACGCGCTATCCGCACCAACCCGACTTACGCCACCGCCCATGAAAACCTGGGCGACGTCTATGCCAAGCTGGCCAGCCAGTCCTATGATAAGGCGATGCAGCTGCTCGACACCAACCAGCCGGCGCCGCCAAAGTCGAAGCTGGCCATGGTGCGCACGCTGACGCCTAAGGGCGGCAATGGCGCGGCGCCGGTCGCGGTAGCGGCCGCGCCGGCACAAGCTGCGCCGGCTCCGGCGCCAGCCGTCGCGCAGGCCGCGCCGCAGCCGGCTAAGGTGGCGCCGCCCGTCACGGCACCAGCGCAGGCGCCAGCCAAGCCGGCAGCGCCAGCGGTACAATTGGCAAAAACCGAGCCGAAGCCTGAACCAAAGGCTGAGCCGCCGAAGAAGGCCGAAAAAGAAATCAAAGCCGACGACGCTGCGGACGACGTCAGTAAAGCCGTCAGCGCCTGGGCGAAAGCCTGGAGCTCGCAGGACATGAAAGGCTACCTGAACGCATACGGCAGCAATTTCCAGACCCCGAAGGGCCAGAACCGCAAGGCCTGGGAGGCGGACCGCACCAACCGTATCCAGGGCAAGGACCATATCAAGGTGACCATCGAGTCGCCGCAAATCACGGTCAACGGCAATACCGCGACCGTGAAATTCCGACAGAAGTATGTCTCGGACCGCCTCAGCACCACGAGCCGCAAAACGCTGGTGCTGGAGAAGCAAGGCAAGAATTGGCTGATCAAGCAAGAGCAGTCGGGGAGCTGATGGTGAAGTCGAAACGGGCCGGTATCGGGGCAGCCGCCGCGCTGCTGGCAGCGTGCGCCCTGCTGGCGCCGGCGGGCATGGCCAAGTCCATCCATCCAGCCGAGAGCCCGCGCGCGCGGCAGGATGCGGAAATCATGCTGCTCGAGATCTACAAGGACCTGCGCGCCAGCCAGCTCAATGAAGCGATGGCCAAGGCCGATGCGCTGGTGCAAGCCTACCCCAACTTCCGCGTCGGCCACATGATCCGCGGCGACCTGCTGCTGATGCACACCAAACCGGTGACCCAGATGGGCGCCGGCCTGAACGCCCCGGCCGACAAGCTGAAAGACCTGCGCGACGAAGCGCGCGTGCGCCTGCAATCGCTGGTGGCGCGCCCCGGCGCCGACCTGCTGCCGCGCTCCGTGCTGCAGCTGCGCGGCGATATGCGCCATGTGCTGGTGGTCGATGCGACGCAATCGCGCCTTTACGTCTACCAGAACGCCAACGGCCAGCTGCGCCTGATCACCGACTACTACATCACCCAGGGCAAGCTGGGCGTCGACAAGTTCCGTGAAGGCGACCAGAAAACCCCGCTCGGCGTGTACTACATTACCGGCCGCGTCTCCGGCGCCAAGCTGCCCGACTTCTACGGCGCCAGCGCGCTGCGCATCAATTACCCGAACGAGTGGGACCGCCTGAATGGCCGCAGCGGCTCCGGCATCTTCCTGCACGGCACGCCGTCGGACAATTACAGCCGCCCGCCGCTGGCCTCCGACGGCTGCGTGGTGCTGACCAACGACGATTTGCGCCGCCTGGAAGAATCGGTCGACATCGGCAAAACGCCGGTGGTGATCGCCGACCACCAGGAATTCGTCAGCAAGGCCAAATGGGATGCGGAGCGCGATACCGCGGCCCGCCTGGTGGAAGCATGGCGCGCCGACCTGGTGAGCGCCGACAACCAGCGCCTGCTGAAGAACTACTCCGGCAAGTTCAAATCGGCGGAAGGTGAAAACCTGAAGACCTGGTTCGAGAAGGAACTGCGCCCGCTGGCCAGCGTGAATGGCCTCAGCGTCACGCTCAGCGAAATGACCATCTTCCGCTACCCAAGCCGCGACGATATGCTGGTCAGCACCTTCACCCTGGAATCGAAGATCGGCAAGACCCGCTCCACCCAGCGCAAGCGCCAGTACTGGGCGCGTGAAGGCGGGTCGTGGAAGATTGTGTTCGAAAGCCTGATCTGATTATTTGCGGCGGCGCAGGAAGGCCTGCACGTCCGCAAACGTGACCGCGCCATTGTGCGCGCGGTCGATCTCCTCGAAATTCTTTTCAACATAGCCCAGGCCCGCCTTGGCGGCTTCCTGCTGCGTCAGCGTCCCGCTCTGGTCGCTGTCGGCGGCGTCGAAACGCTCGCGCAGCCTGGCCATGGCCTGCGCGCGCAGCTCCGCTCCGGCGGCGGGCGCTTCGCGCGACGGGATACGCTGCGCCTTCGGCACGTAAGGCTCGGTGCGCGGCAGCAGCGGCGCGTCTTCCGCGGCCTGCGCCATGGTGGCCGTCGCCGCCAGCACTGCGAAAGCTGCGATTGCAAATTTCATTTCCATCTCCTTACTTCTCCCTTACTTGCCCATCTGGTAGAACGCGCCCAGGTCGGTGCGCGCGGCACGCCGTGCCGTGTTATCAAGGTAGCCCATATGCCCGCTCTGGTAATTGCGGACCACGATATTCGGGTTGGCGCCCAGGCGCGCCAGGTCCAGCTCGGTCTGGTGGAACGGCGTCGCCAGGTCGTAATAACCGCTTAGCGACAGCACTTTCAGCGCCGGATTCAGCGTCATGGCGGAAGCCAGGTCCGGCACCGTATCCGGCACCGCCTTGCCGTCGTGGCTGAAATTCCAGCTCTCGACCAAGTCATTGAAAGGCTGGTAGACCGACCCGGCCGTGTAGTGCAGCACATCGCTCAGATAACTGCGCACCCCGCTCACAAAAGCCTGGTTCACCACCGCCAGCGAGGGATCGCCGCCACTCGCCAGCTGGCTCGCTTGCGGCGCCAGCACGCGCGCGTCGTAGCGCCCCACAAGCATATTGCCCGGCACGATATTGCGCTGCACGTAGCCCGGCTGGATGTTCAGGTTGGCCTGCCAGGTGGCGGCGCCGATGCCGGTAAAGGCTTCCAGCTGCACCGGCACGGCGGCCGGCGGCGCTGTGCGCGTGGCCAGCCATGGCGTCATGGCGGAGCGGTAGGCGCCGGCCGCGAAATTGCGCGCCTGCTGCAGGTAGGAGCTAAGGTCCGTCGGTAGCGGGTTGGCGCGCTGGTGGTAGGCGCCGATCGCGGCGTAGGTCGGCACATAGCCCTGGCAGCTCACTTCGTCCGGCCCGCCCGCTTCGAACACGCCGCAGTTGCTGTTGTAGTTCATGATGGGCGATTGCAGCACCACGCCGGCCAGCCGCACGCCGGCGGTCTCCAGCAGGTTGGCCAGCACCGCCGTGCGCGGGCCGCCGTACGATTCGCCGAACAGGTATTTGGGCGAAGCCTGGCGGTTGTTGGCGGCGACATAGCGCTGCACAAAGTCGCGTAGCGAGGCGGCGTCGCTATCGACACCCCAGAAATCCTGGTTGCGGTTGGGGGCGATCGCTTGCGAATAGCCGGTGCCGACCGCGTCCACGAATACCAGGTCGCTGATATCGAGCAGGCTTTCGGCGTTGTCGACGATCTGCGCCGGCGTCGGCAGCACCGTGGTCCCCGGCTGGTCGGCCACCACCCGTTTGGGGCCGAAGGAGCCGATATGCAGCCACAGCGAAGCCGAGCCGGGGCCGCCGTTGTAGAAGAAGGTGACCGGCCGGCTGGCGGCGGGCTGGTTGTCCAGCGTGTAGGCGACGTAGAAGAAGGACACCGAGGCGGCGCCGGTCGCGCCATTGCGCGCGATCAGGTGGCCGGTGGTGGCGGTGTAGTCGTAGCGCGCGCCGTTCAGTGTCAGCTGGCCGTGCGCCGTGGCCGAGGATTCGTTGGCGGCCGCCAGCGATGCGGTGGCGGCGCCGTTGTACACAATGGGATCGGCCATCGCGCCCGGCACGATGGGCGCCGGCGGTGTGGGCGGCGTGGGTGTGGGCGGGGCGACGCTGCTGCCGCCTCCCCCGCCGCCGCACGCGGCCAGGGCAGCGGCCACTGCCAACGTGCTTACCCATTTGCGCGCCATCGCGATTCTCCTGTCGGTTCCGTCCTGCTTATATTATAGTTATCTTTTTAGCATTGCCAATTCCCCAAATGGAAAAATACCCGCTGCGCACACAACTCCTCAGCTGCGCTGTGCTGGCGGCCATCGGCCTTGCCATTATCCAGTTCGGGCAGGACCTGCCGCTGCCGCAGGCGCTGGCGGTGGGCATGCCGTGGCAGGACCAGCTTGGGCTGGGTGCTGCGCTGGGGCTCGCGGTCAGCCTGGTCTCGGCCATCACCACGCTGCGCAGGCCCGCCGCCGAAGCGGTGCAGCGCACCACGGCCAGCTATTCGCGGCTTGACCTGTCTGGCTGGAACCCGCTCTGGATTTCGCTCGGCGCCGGCATATCGGAAGAGATCCTGTTCCGCGCGGCCTTGCAGCCGCTGGTCGGCATCTGGGGCGCCAGCCTGCTGTTCCTGCTGGCGCACGTGCGGGCCTACGAATTCAGGCGCCTCGACGGCGCCACGCTGCTGCAGGCCGGCGGCGTGTTCGGCATGGCGCTGATGTTTGGCTTCGGCTACGAATATATCGGCCTGCTGGCAATGGTGGTGGCGCACACCATCATCGATATCGTCGGGCTGCTCCTGGTTCAGCGTATTGCGGAAGGAGCGAACCGCTTGCGGTAATCGCTGGGCGAAACGCCAAGGGTGCGCTGGAACGCCGTGCGCATGCGCTCCTCGCTGCCGAAGCCGCACAGGCGCGCCACCTGCTCCACGCCGCGCGCAGAGCTCTCCAGCATGCGCCGCGCCGCTTCCAGGCGCAGCGCTTCCACGCCCTTGGCCGGGGTGCGGCCGGTTTTTTCCTTGTAGACGCGGGCGAAATTGCGCGGGCTCATATTCAGCTGGCCGGCCAGCAATTCCACCGGCATGTCCAGCGCCAGGTTATCCATGATCCACAAGTGCAGGCGCTCGAAGGCGTCGCCGCCGGCCTCCTGCGCCAGCAGCAGCTCGCTGAACTGGGCCTGGCCGCCGGGGCGCTTGAGGAAGACCACCAGCTCGCGCGCCACCTGCATGGCCACGTCATGCCCGCAATCGCCCTCCACCAGCGCCAGCGCCAGGTCGATGCCCGCCGTTACACCGGCCGAGGTCCACACCGCATGCTGGTTGACGAACAGCGAGTTGCGGTCGATATCGACCGCCGGGAAACGCTCCTGCAGCAGGTCGCACATGGCCCAATGGGTGGCCGCGCGCTTGCCGTTGAGCAGGCCCGCCTGCGCCAGCAGGAAGGTGCCGCTGCATACCGATGCGGTGCGGCGCGCGCGCTCGGCGGCACCGGCAATCCAGTCGCTCAGTTCACGCAGCAGCGGCTGCACGCGCGGCATATCGGGCGAGCCGGGCACGATGATGGTGTCGATTTGCTCCAGCAGGAAGGAGGACAGCGGCACGGTGTCCAGCGCCATGCCTTCCGCGCTGCGCACCATGCCGCCCGCCAGGCTGGCCACCTGGCGCGCATAGCCCGGCAGGCCGCGCGCGCGCATGCGCTTGTCGGCCGCCCAGAACACGGTCTGCGGCCCGGTCAGGTCGAGCAGGCCCACATCCTCGTAGGCCAGGAACAGCACCAGGCGCTCGCCGGACAGCTTTGGCAGGAAATAAGGGGTATTCGTCATTACAGCCGATTTTGGCCGTCCTAAGATGTAGTGTCAACGCAGTATTCACACCTTGCAAGGAGAGCAGCATGAAAATCGTAGTCATTGGCGGTACTGGGCTTATCGGCGGCAAACTGGACAAACTGCTGCAGGCAAAAGGGCATGAAGTACTGGCCGCATCGCCCGGCACCGGCGTCAATGCCGTCACCGGCGACGGCCTGGCCGCGGCGCTGGCCGGGGCCCAGGTGGTGGTGGACGTGGCCAACTCGCCATCGTTCGCACCCGCCGACGTGCTGGACTTCTTCCAGCGTTCCACCCGCAACCTGGGGCGCGCGGAAAAGGAAGCCGGCGTGCGCCACCATGTCGCGCTGTCGATTGTCGGCACCGACCGGCTGCCGGAAAATGGCTACTTCGGCGCCAAGCTGGCGCAGGAAGAGCTGATCGCGCAAAACGGCGTGCCCTACTCCATCCTGCGCGCCACCCAGTTCATGGAATTCCTGGCCGCCATCGGCCAGTCGTCGGAAGTGGACGGCACGATCCGCCTGTCGCCGTCCCTGATCCAGCCGGTGGCGGCGGACGACGTGGCGGCCGCGCTGGCCGACGTCGCGCTGGCTACGCCCATTAACGGCATTGCGGAACTGGCGGGCCCGGAAGCCTTCCCGCTGGAGCAGATCGTGCGCCGCGCACTGGCAGCCGCCGGCGAGCAGCGGCCGATCGCCACCGACCCGCAGGCGCGCTACTTCGGCTCCGTGCTGGAACACGGCAGCCTGGTGCCCGCCCCCGGCAGCAAGGCGCGCCTGGGCGCCATCCACTACGACGCGTGGCTGAAACGCTAGGCCTTACTGGAACGCCACCTCGGCAAAGCTGCGCAGCTTGCGGCTGTGCAGCTTGTCCGATCCCAGGCCGCGCAGCAGCTCCAGCGCCCGGATGCCGATGCGCAGGTGCTGGTCGACGCGGTCGCGGTAGAACTGGTTGGCCATGCCCGGCAGCTTGATTTCGCCGTGCAGCGGCTTGTCGCTGACGCACAGCAGCGTGCCGTAAGGGACGCGGAAGCGGAAGCCGTTGGCCGCGATGGTGGCGCTTTCCATATCCAGCGCCACCGCCCTGCTCTGGCTGAAACGGCGCTCCGGCGTGCGCTGCGGCAGCAATTCCCAGTTGCGGTTATCGGTGCTGGCCACGGTACCGGTGCGCAGCACGCGCTTCAAATCGTGGCCGTCCAGGCGCGTGACTTCCTTGACCGCCGCCTCGATCGCCACCTGCACTTCCGCCAGCGCCGGGATCGGCACCCACAGCGGCAGGTCCTCGTCCAGCACATGGTCCTCGCGCACATAGCCGTGCGCCAGCACGTAGTCGCCCAGCTGCTGCGTGTTGCGCAAGCCGGCGCAGTGGCCCAGCATCAGCCAGGCGTGCGGGCGCAGCACCGCGATATGGTCGGTGGCCGTCTTGGCGTTGGCCGGGCCGACGCCGATATTCACCATGCTGATGCCGCTGCCGTCGGCGCGCACCAGGTGGTAGCCCGGCATCTGCGGCAGGCGTGGCGGCGCTGCGCCGAATTCGTCGCCCGGCTGCATGGCATGGCCCACGCGGCGCGTGACCAGGTTACCCGGTTCGACGAAGGCCACGTAGCCGTCGTTGTCCGGGCTGGCCATCAGCTCGTGGCCCAGGCGCACGAATTCGTCGATGTAGAACTGGTAGTTCGTGAACAGCACGAATTTCTGGAAATGCTCGGGCGAGGTGCCGGTGTAATGGCGCAGGCGCTGCAGCGAGTAATCGACGCGCGGCGCGGTAAACAGCGACAGCGGCTGCGCCTCGCCCGGCGGCGCCTCGTAGGTGCCGTTGGCGATGCCATCGTCCATTGCCGCCAGGTTGGGCAGGTCGAATACGTCGCGCATCAGCAGGCGGCGCTCGGCGCTCATGCTGCCTTCGATATGGTCATGCTCGGCAAACGAGAAATGGACCGGGATCGGTTCCGAACTCAATCCGACCTCGATCTGCATCTGCTGCTGGCCGTGGTTCTTCAGCAGCAGGCGGAATTGTTCGGTGTAATAGCGTTCGAACAGGTCAGGCCGCGTGAGCGTGGTCTCGAAGGCGCCGGGACCGGCGACAAAGCCGAACGACAGGCGCGAATCGGCGCGCACCACCGTGTCGCTCTGCACCCGCACATAGGGGTAGCAGGCGCGCACGCGCTCGGCCGGCGTTTCGCCTTCGACAAAGCGCTGCAGGGATTCGCGCAGGAAGCGGATGCTGTCATCGTAAATTGTCCGGACCTGGGCCAGTGCCGCGGAAGGGTCATCAAACATCTGGGGTGCTACGTGAGGGCGGCTGGACATCGTGCAAACTCCTTTCTGCTGGCTACATCCTATTATAATTGCATGATGTGGCAGAAATATTTCATTGGATTGCTGGCCGCCGTCAGCGCGACGGTGGCGGCAGAGGCCGAACCAACGCTGACCGTCTCCTGGCGCGAGAAAGCGCCTTACTACTATTTCGAGAATGGCGTCGCCAAAGGATTCATGCTGGACCGCGCAAAGCAGATCTTTGCCGCGGCGGGCGTGCCTGCGCGCTTCGTCAACGAGCCGCAAAAGCGCATCTGGGCCAATTTCGCCACCGGCGTGAAGAATTACTGCTCGATCAGCTGGTACCGCATTCCCGAGCGCGAAGCGGTGGCGCAATACAGCCTGCCGGTGCATACCGACCAGCCGCACGCCATTTTGGCCCTCCCCACCGTGGCGGCGCGCATCAAGGCCCACCCCAACCTGACTTCCCTGCTGGCCGACAAGAGCCTGACGCTGGCGGTGATTGACGGCGTCTCCTACGGCCATGTGCTGGACCCGATGATCGCCGCCAGCGACAACCGCATCATGCGGCGCACGGTCGAAACCTCGGCCATGTTCCGCATGCTGGCCCTGGGCCGCGCCGACTACCTGTTCGTCGACCGCGAGGATTACAGCTACCTGCGCACCAAGCATCCGGAACTGCAGCCGCTGGTGCTGATCGATTTCCAGGACATGCCGCCGGGCCTGCGCCGCTACTTCGTCTGCAGCCGCGACGTCCCGGCCGAAACCATGGAGCGCCTGAACCGGGCCATCGCCAGTGTGACCGGCCGCAGCGAGCCTGCGCGCCGCTAGCCGCTAGCTGCTATCCTCCACCGTCACCAGGTTGCTTTGCGCCTGCGCGTATTCCAGCGCATACGCCAGTTCGCCCGGCGTATCGGCATGGATGGTCAGCATCGGCTGGCCCACCGCGAGCCTGCTGCCCAGCGGGGCGAGGAAACGCACCCCGGCAGCGGCTGCGCGCGGCGCCCCGGCCAGCTTGGCCAGCGTGGCCAGCTTGCGGTTGTCGACGCCCACCACGCGCCCGGCGTGGCGCGCCTCCAGCACATGGGAACAGGCCGCCAGCGGCGGCTCGCGCAAACCGCCCTGTGCCGCGCAAATCGCCTGGAATTTATTCCATGCCGCGCCGGAATCGAGCACCTCGGCCGCCAGCGCCAGGCCCGCGCCCGGCGCCGCGCGCCCGCCCAGTTCCAGCACGCCGCCCGCCAGCGCCAGGGCGCGCTGGCGCAAATCCTGCGGCGCCGCCGCACTGCCCTGCAGCACCGCCAGCACGTCCATTGCCTCCAGCGCCGGACCGATGCCGACGCCCACCGGCTGGCTGCCGTCGCTGACAACGCAACGCACCGCCAGTCCCAGCGCCTGCCCGGCCGCCTCCAGCCGCGCGGCCAGCTGCTGCGCCGCCTGCCCGGAACGCACCTTGGCGGTACGCCCGACCGGGATATCGATCAGCACATGGGTGGCGCCAGCGGCCAGCTTCTTCGACAGCACCGATGCCACCAGCAAGCCATCGCTATCGAGTTCCAGCGGGCGCTCAACGCGGATCAGCACATCGTCCGCCGGGCTCAGGGTCACGCTGCCGCCCCACACGATGCAGCCGCCTTCGCGCTGCACCACACGCCGCATGGCATCGATGCCGATCGCCACCGGGGCCAGGGTTTCCATGGTGTCGGCCGTGCCGGCCGGCGACGTGATGGCGCGCGATGAGGTCTTGGGCATGGTCATGCCGCAGGCCGCGACAATCGGCACCACCAGCAGCGTGGTGCGGTTGCCGGGCAGGCCGCCGACGCAGTGCTTGTCCACCACCACCGGCGCCGGCCATTGCATGCGCTCGCCAGCGCCGGCCATGGCGCGCGTAAGCGCGATGGTTTCAGCCAGATCGAGCCGGTTGCCGGAACAGGCGGTGATAAAGCTGGACAGGTGGATGTCCGGGTAGCGCCCGCCGGCGATATCGGCGACGATGGCCTGGGCCGCGGCCTCGTCCAGCGGCCGGCCATGGATTTTGCCGCGCACCGCGCTGAACGAAGCCAGCGGCGCGGCGTGGCGCACCGTCACCGGCATGCCCGGCGCGGCGCCCAGGGCTTCCCACGCCGCCTCCGACAGGCCAACCTCCTGCCCTTCCAGCAGGCCGCCATCGACCACATTGAGCATGGCGGCCACGATATTGGCGCCGCACTGCAGCTCGATGCGCGACTGCGCTTCAAACCCTTCCGCGCGGCACACCGCGCAATCGCGCCGCATGTAGGCGACCGGCTGCTGGTAGGTATCGATGCCAAGGCGCCTGGCGCGCAATGCATAAGCCATATTCCCTCCTTTTTGGCAGCCTAGGCGATCGGAGCCGGATGCGGAATGACCTGGATCAAATTCAGAAGCCGCGCGCCACGCCCAGCACCGTCTTGCCGCGCACCTGGCCCGAAACCGCCAGCGGCCGGCCGTAGGCGTCGTATCCGCCGCGTCCGCGCAGGCGCGCCGCCTCGATCGACAGCTGCACTTGCCATCCAGCCAGCGAAGTGCCGATGCCCAGGCGCCCTTCGGCGCGGCTGCTGTCGGCATTGCCCGGCGCCGACAGATAGCCGGCGCGCCAGAAGTAGCGCCAGTCCTGCGTCAGCGCGCCGCCGCCATTGAGTTCGGCATACAGCGTGCGTTCGCGGAAACCGAGGTAGTCGGGAGCATAGTGCAGGCGCGCCGAGTAATTGTCGAACGACAGGCCGGCGAACACTTCGCGGAAATTCCAGCCCGGCACGCCGTGGAAGGCGTATGCCGAGATGCCGGCTTCCCATGACAGGCCCGATTCCAGGCGCCGCGCATAGCCGGCATACCCCAGCCACTGCGCCGTGCGGTGCGATTGCATCGCCAGCTGGCCGCTGACCACCTGGCCGCCCGCGAACCAGCCGCTGGCGTCATCGATATCGAGCGACAAACGTGCCGCCGGCTTGCCGGAACTGAGCGACATGCCGCGGTACATATGATCCGACACCAGGCCGGCGCTGCCGCTCACCTGTGCCTGCGCCGTGCATAGGAACAGGCAAGCCAGGCCGGTCAGGGCGTACGGGCCAGGTTGTCGGTGGGATTGGGACATGCGCAGGAACATTTGCCGGTGATGCGCATGATGGTGGCGCAAAGATCCACCCCCGTCAACGGTGCGCGGCCGCTACTGCGCACAATCCCTTCGCGCAGCTGTGCGCCAGCCAGTTGCGGCTTGAGCTGGCCGAGCAGGGCCAGCATGCCCGTGATGTGGGCTGCGGCATAGGAAGAACCGGACACCAGGCCCCAGCGCGCGCCGGGCATGGTGGTTGGGATATCGCGCCCCGGCGCCAGCAGGGCCAGGCCAGCGGCAGCCGGTGCGTCGTCCGCCGCCACCGCGAACACGCCGGGGCTATTGGCCGGGAAGCCGCCATCGCTGCGCTGCGGGTCGATGGCGCCCACCACCCGGATGCCACGCGCCTGCGCCGCAGCCACCAGCTGCTGCAGCAGGCGGTCCTGCGGGCCGGACAGGCTGAGGTTGATGACCTGGGCATGGTGCTGCAAGGCATAGTTGAGCGCCTTGGCCAGCGTAAAGCTGTTGCAGCGCGTGGCGCCATCCACTTGCCAGCAGGCGCGCAGGGCCATCAGGCGCGCTTCCGGCGCCACCCCGGCGATGCCGATGCCGTTGTCGGCGCGCGCTGCAATCACGCCCGCCACCGCCGTGCCATGCTCCTCGGCCACATAGGACTGGCCGTCGACGAAGTTCTCCTGCAGCGCCACCTGGCCGGCCAGGTCGGGATGGCTGGCGTCCACGCCGCTGTCGACCACGGCCACCAGCACCTTGCGCCCGGTGACGGTCTTGCGCAGCTGCAGCAGCTGCCATGGCGCGGCGGCCGGCTGCACGCGGTACAGCGGGTCGCCCGCCGGGCCGGTCCCGGACTGCAAAGTGAATTCCTGGATCGCCTGCGCCCACGCCACACGCCGGTCGCGCGCCAGGGCTGCAATGACGGCCGCCGCGTCCTGGCCGGCGGCCAGGCGCATGCGGTAGCAATCGACGTTCAGGGCCGGCATCGGCCAGTCTTCCAGCAGCCGCATACCGTGCTCTCGCGCCAGGGCCGCCGCGATGCGCTGGCGCGCTTGGCGGCCGGCGTCGTCGCGGTAGCCGGCGCCGCTGTAGCCGTCGGCACGCAAATGCGGCGCGGGCAGGTGCAGCATGACGAGGATTTCGGGACCGCTGGCAGCGGCCGGGGCTGGATCGGGCGGCGCCGGGCTGGCCGCGGCCAGCCCGCACAGCATCCAGCACAGTGCCAGCCAGCTGGCCCAGCGCCTCACGGCGCGCCCTCCGCCGCCAGCGCTTCGGCCAGTTCTACGGCGGGATCGGCGCGCAGGGCTTGCAGCACGGCCGCGCGCCGCTCCGGCTCCACGTCCAGCAGCCAGGCGCCGGTCGCGGTGGGTCCGCCCACCAGCTGCGCACCCGAGCCTTGCAGCAGGCGCTGCATGTCCTGCACGCTGGCGCCGGCGCGGAACACCACCAGCACATCCGGCACGGCAGCGGGCGCGCTGCCCAGTGCCTGGTAATTTTGCGGTGCGCCGCCTGGCAGCAGCTGCACTGCCAGCACCACGATCACCGCGGCCTGCAACGGGATGGCCCAGCCCCTCCAGTCCCCGTTTCCGCGCAGCCAGTCCGGCAAGGCACTGGCGAAACGGAACGGCGACCGTACTGCGGGGGATGGTTTGGCGACAGGCTGGGCCAAAGGGGGCGGCGCCGGCTCCAGCTGCGGCATCAGGCGCGCCAGTGCGCGTTCCTGGTCCAGTCCAGCGGGCAAAGGGGCGGCCGCTTCGATCAGGCGGCGCTGCCATGCCAGCTCGGCGCGGCATGCCGGGCAATCGCGCAAGTGCTGCTGCACGCGCTGCGCCTCGGCATCCGCCAGCGAGCCGGCGGCATACCAGGGCAGCAGCAACTGCATGTCCTGGTGCTCCGCAACGTTCGGTGGGTCTTGCGTGTTCATCGTATTTCTTCCAAATGGTCGGACAACATGTCCTTCAGCCGCAGCCGCGCGTGGAACATGCGCGTCTTCACCGTGTTCACCGGGCAGCCCAGGGTTTCGGCGATCTCCGGGTACGCCATGCCGTGGTAGTAGGTCAGGCACACCACCAGGCGCTGCTCCAGCGGCAAGGCATCCAGCGCGCGGCCCACGCCGCGCTGCAGCTGCAGCGCCGCCAGCGCATGTTCCGGTTCCCGCCATTCCTCGCCGGCCGCTTCCGCCACCTCCTCCACCGGCTCGTCCAGCCCGCGCAGCGCTTTCAGCGCCTGGCGGTAGGCGATGCCGAAGATCCAGGTCGACACCTTGCTGCTGCCGTCGTAGCTGGCGGCCTTCTGCCACACCACCAGCATGGTGTCGTTGACGATTTCTTCCAGCAGCGGCACGTTGCGCGTCATACGGTCGAGGAAACGGGCCAGGCGCGGGAAGTAGGCGCGGTACAGGGCCTGGAAGGCCAGGCGATCGCCGCCCCCTACCCGCCGTACCAGTTCACCGTCATCCGACTCGCCCGTCACACCCGCCCTCCTGCCAGACCGCATCCATTGTTCTCCTCGTTTGCCGGTAAATACCGGGCCGGCGCGGAAAGGTTCAAGGAAATGCGAAAAATATTTTCCCGTCCCGATTGTGAACCATTTTGCGGTGCGCCGGTATTGACAGTAACAACATTGACAGATTGCTCAGTAACCGTGTTTACCCCATCCACCCTCTGCACGCCGACCCTGCTGGCGCCGGACCTGGCGGCAGTGCTGCGCCTGCTGCTGCTGGCGCCCCTGCTGGAGGAATGGGTGGTGCGTGCCGGCCTGCAGGCCTGGCTGCTGCCGCGCAGCAGCGCCGCGACCGCCGTCCTGGCCAGCGCCGCCGCCTTCAGCGCACTGCACCTGGGTTCCGGCGCGCAGGCGGCGGCGCTGGTGTTCGGGCCCGGGCTGGCGTTCGGCCTGGCTTACCAGCGCTGGCGCAGCTGGCAGCTGTGCGCCGCGCTGCACGCGGCGTGCAACGGCTGGGCATTGTCGATGTGTGCCTGAACCATTTACCGACCAACGGGAGTATCGATGAAACATCCACCACTGTGGGCCTGGCTGGCCCTGGGCCTGGCGCAAGCCCTGCCCTCCGCACAGGCGGCCGACGCCCTGAACGGCAAGTCGCTGTACCTGAACGGACCGGTCGCGGGCGGCACCAGCTGCGCCGCCTGCCACGGGCCGTCGCCGGCCAATAACGTCAACGGCATCCTGGCCGCTGCCAACGCGCCCAACGTCATCAGCAATGCCTTCGCCGCCAACCGCGGCGGCATGGGCTCCCTCTTCAACGGAAAATTCACCGCGTCGGAGATCGCCGACCTGGCGGCCTTCATCGGCAACCCCAACGTCAGTGCCGCCCCGGCGGCGGCGGTGGCGCCGGCCAGCCTGTCGTTTGGCGGGGCCACCGTCGGCCAGGATAGCGCGGCGCTGGCGACCACGCTGTCCAACAGCGGTTCGGCCACCCTGAATCTCGGCAGCATCGCCGTCGGCGGCAGCCATGGCGCTGACTTCCGCGTCACCGGCGGCAGCTGCGCCGCCGGCGGCACGCTGGCAGCGGGCGCCAGCTGCACGGTGCAGCTGGTGTTCCGGCCCGCCGCAGCCGGCGCCCGCAGCGGCGCCCTGTCGATCAGCCACAATGCCACCGGCGGCGCCAGCAGCGTCACCTTGTCCGGCAGCGGCAACGCCATGGCCCAGGGCACGCTGGCCATGTCGGCCACGGCGCTGGACTTCGGCACCGTGCTGGCCGGCGCCACGACGCAGCGCACCCTGACGCTGACCAATAGCGGGCAGGCCCCGCTGGCCTTCTCCGCCATCCGCGTCAGCGGGGCGCAGGCGGGCCTCTTCACGCTGGGCGGCACCTGTTCCAGCGCTGCGGCGCTGGCAGTGGGCGCCAGCTGCAGCGTGGTGGTCACCGCGCAGCCGGCTGGCGCCGGGGCTTTTGCCGCCAGCCTGGACCTGGTTTCCAATGCCAGCAACGGCAGTGCGGCGGTCGGCTTGTCGGGCAGCGCCAGTGCGGCGGCGCCGGCCATCGCCGCCAGCCCCAGTGTGGTCGCCTTCGGCGCGCAGACCGTCGGCACGGCGGCGACGCAGCAAGTCACGCTGAGCAACCGGGGCAATGTGGCGCTGGCCATCGGCAGCATCACCGTCAGCGGCGCGGCCAGCATCAGCATCGGCAGCGGCGGCAACTGCGGCAGCAGCCTGGCGCTGGGCGCCAGCTGCACGGTGCCGCTGGCGTTCGCGCCCACGGCAGCCGGCGACGCCGCCGCCACCTTGCTGGTGCGCTCCAATGCGCCGGAGCTGCAGGTCGCGGTGTCGGGCTCCGGCACCAGCGCCGCGGCAGCACGCCCGGTGCTGAGCGATAACGGCCCGGTGGCGTTCGCCGATACCCAGGTCGGCCAGCAATCGGCACTCCAGCGCAACACGCTGACCAACAGCGGCAGCGCGGCCCTGAAGATAAGCTCCCTGGTGCTGGGCGGCAGCCATCCCGCCGACTTTGCGCTGGCCGGCAGTTGCGCCGCCAATGCCATGCTGAGTCCTGGCGCCAGCTGCACCATCGACGCCAGCTTCAAACCGACCGCCGCCGGCGCCCGCAGCGCCGAGCTGCAACTGGTAACCGATGGCGGCGCCCAGCTGAGCGTGCGCCTGCAAGGCAACGCCAGTGCCGTGCCATCCGCAGCACCAAGCCTGACGCTGTCGCCGCAAGCCTTCGACTTCGGCGGCAGCAGCGCCGGCGGCAGCGGCATCGTCAAGCGCTTCACCCTGACCAACAGTGGCGCCGCCATCCTGGTGCTGGACAGCCTGGCGTTCAGCGGGCCGTTTGCCGTCGCCAGCGAAACCGGAGCCTGTAGCGCCTTCCCACTGACGCTGGCGCCGGGCGCCTCCTGCGAACTGCCGGTGCGCTTCACGCCGACTGCGATCGGCAGCGCCAGCGGCAGCGCCACCCTGCAAGCCAGCGGCGCCAGCTGGACCATTGCCTTGAGCGGCCAGGGCACCGCCGCCAGCACCGTACCCGGCACAGGCAATGGCACGCCGCAAAACCGCGGCGGCGGGGGCTGCTCGTCGATCCAGGGCGGCAGCGATCCGATGCTGGCCGTGCTGGCCTTCCTGGCTGCCGGCGTGCTGCTGTGGCGCCGCCGCCAGGCGCGCCTGCTGGCCGCTGCCGCCGCGCTGGCGGCGGCCGGCCAGGCACTGGCGCTGGAACCTGGCCAGCCTGCGCCGGCCTTCTCGCTCGACGGGCCGGCCGGCAGCGTCAAACTGGAGCAGTACCACGGCAAACTGGTGTACCTGGACTTCTGGGCTTCCTGGTGCGGCCCGTGCCGCCAATCCTTCCCATGGATGAACGAAATGCAGGCACGCTATGGCGCCCAGGGACTGCAGGTGGTCGGCATCAACGTCGACGCCAGAACCGACGACGCGCGCAGCTTCCTGGCCGCGACCCCGGCCGGCTTTGTGGTCGCCTTCGACCCGAACGGGACGGCGCCACGCGATTACGGCATCAAGGGCATGCCCAGCAGCATGCTGATCGGACCGGACGGCAAGGTGCTGTACCAGCATAGCGGCTTCCGTGCGGCCGACCGCAGCGCCCTGGAAGCGCGCATCAAGGCTGCGCTGGGGGCACGCCAATGAAGCCGCGCCTGGCCTGGCTTGCGCTGGCCGCCATGCTGGCGGGTTGCGGCGGCTTGCAACCCGTGCAGCCTTGGCAGAAAGGCGAACTGGCGCGCGCCGACATGCTGCTGCAGGGCGACTTGCTGGAGACGCGCTTCAACGAACACATTTATACCAGCAAGGAAGCTGCATCCGGCGGCGCGGCCGTGGGCGGCGGCGGCTGCGGCTGCAACTGACGAGGAAGACCATGGATAGCAAACCACAGAACGGCGCCACCGCCGGCCAGGCCTTGCTGGCGGCCGCCATGCTGCTGCCCGGAGTCGGCGCCGTGCATGCCGAAACGCCGCCGGAACGCGCCAGCATCGGCTTCAAATACCTGTACTACAAGGAGGACCAGCCGGGCCTCGACCGCGTGCGCGTGCATGCGCCGGCGGTCTCGGTGCTGGCGCCGGTGGCCGGCGATTGGTCGCTGGGCGCCAGCGCCACGGTGGACGATGTGTCGGGCGCCTCGCCGCGCTACCACACCGCGGTCTCCGGCGCCTCGCGCATGAAGGATCTGCGCAAGGCGGGGGACATCACGGTCACGCGTTACCTGTCGCGCGGCACGCTCAGCGCATCGGCGGCCTATTCGACCGAGCACGACTACGTGTCGCGCGCCTTGTCGCTGCAGGCAACGCTGGCCAGCGAAGACAAAAACACCACCTGGAGTTTCGGCGTGGGCGGGTCCGACGACAGCATCAACCCCGTCAACCGGATCGTGCAAGGCGCCGGGCGCCAGACTGTGAGCGTACTGGCCGGCGCGACGCGCGTGCTGACGCCGCTCGACGTGGCCCAGTTCACCCTGACGCACAGCCGGGGCCACGGCTACTACTCCGATCCGTACAAGCTGGCCGACGAACGGCCCGGCCAGCGGCGCCTGGATACCGCCCTGCTGCAGTGGAACCACCGCTACGCCGCGCAGGGCGCGACCAGCCGCCTGAGCTACCGCTTCTACCGCGACAGCTTTGGCATCCGCGCGCATACCCTGGGCGCGGAATGGGTGCAGGGCCTGGCCGGCGGCTGGAGCCTCACACCGGGCATCCGCCTGTACACGCAGCGCGCCGCCAACTTCTACTTCGATCCGGTCTATGACAGCCTGCTTGGCGCGCCCTTCCCAACTGGCTACGTGTTCGGCAGCGGCCGCGCCAGTTCCGCCGACCAGCGGCTGGCGGCGTTCGGTGCGGCCGCCCTGTCGCTCAAGGTGGCGAAACAGGTCAACCGCGATTGGGCCGTGGACGTGCGGCTGGAACGCTACCAGCAGCGCAGCGCATGGCGCCTGTTTGGCAGCGGCAGTCCGGGCCTGGCGCCGATGCGCGCCGTCAACCTGCAATTCGGCGTCACCCGCCAGTGGTAAGGAGAACAGTAATGAAGCACCTGGTTCATTGGCTGGCGGCGCTGCTGCTGGCCGCCGTATTCGCCCCGGCCATGGCGGACGATTTCCTGGCGCCGGAGCAGGCCTTTGTGCTGCACGCGCAGCTCGATGCGCAGCGCCAGCTGGCTCTGCGCTGGACCATCGCCCCCGGCTACCACCTGTACCGCGAACGCATTTCGGTGCGCAGCGATGGCGCGGCCCTGCCCCTGCGGCTGCCGCGCGGCCAGCGCAAGTTCGATGAAAACTTTGGCAAGGAGATGGAGACCTATGCCGGTGAGCTGGCATTGCAGCTGCCCTGGCAAGGGCAAGCGCCGGCCACCCTGAGCGTGTCCTACCAGGGCTGCGCCGACGCCGGCTTGTGCTACCCGCCGCTGGAGCGGCGCTACCGCATCGACCCGGACCGGCCTGGCGAACTGCAGGCCTTGCCCGACGCCGCAACCGGTGCCGCCAGCACCGCCGAAGACGACACCTCGCTGGCGCAGCGCACCCTGGGCAGCGGCAGCGCCTGGCGCATCGGCGCCGCCTTCCTGGTATTCGGACTGCTGCTGTCGTTCACGCCCTGCGTGCTGCCCATGGTGCCGATCCTGTCGTCGATCATCGTGGGCGAAGCACAGGTAACACGCAAGCGCGGTTTGCTGCTGGCAGCGGCCTACAGCCTGGGCATGGCCCTGGTCTATACGGGGCTGGGCGTGGCTGCCGGGCTGGCGGGCGAAGGGCTGGCGGGGGCGCTGCAAAAGCCCGGCGTGCTGCTGGCCTTCGGCGCCCTGCTGGTGGCGCTGGCGCTTTCCATGTTCGACGTCTACCAGCTGCAGCTGCCTGGCGCCCTGCAGACCCGCCTCAGCAGCGCCAGCGGCAGGCTGTCCGGCGGCCGCCTGGCCGCAGTCTTCGGCATGGGCGCGCTGTCGGCCCTCATCGTCGGTCCCTGCGTGGCCGGTCCGCTGGCCGGGGCGCTGCTGTACATCAGCCAGACCGGCAACGCCCTGGCCGGCGCCGGAGCCCTGTTCGCCATGGCGTGCGGCATGAGCGTGCCGCTGCTGCTGACCGGCCTTTCGGCAGGCAGCCTGCTGCCGCGCGCCGGCGCCTGGATGAACCATGTGAAGAAGGTATTCGGCCTGCTGCTGCTCGCAGTGGCGATCTGGATGGTCAGCCCGGTGCTGCCGGCCGCCGCAGCCATGGCGCTGTGGGGCGCCTTGGCCATCCTGTGCGCAGCCTTCCTGCGCATCGGCGAAGCGCTGCCCGAAAACGCCGGCATCGGCGCCTACGCCGGCAAGGCGCTGGGAATGCTGATGCTGCTGGCCGGCTTGTTCGAACTGGTGGGAGCCGCCAGTTCCGGCCGCGACGTGCTGCAGCCGCTGGCCCACCTGCGCGGCGGCGAAGCGGCCGCCGAGCCGCGCTTCACGCGCATCCGCAGCGTGGCCGAACTTGAACGCGCGCTGGCCGGCGCCACCAAGCCGGTCATGCTCGACTTCTACGCCGACTGGTGCGTCGCCTGCAAGGAGATGGAACGCCTGACCTTCAGCGATGCACGGGTGCAGGCCGCCATGCAGGGCATGCACCTGCTGCAAGCGGACGTCACCGCCAACAGCGGCGAGGACCGCGCCCTGATGAAACGATTCAGCCTGTTTGGCCCACCCGGCATCATCATGTTCGACGCCAGCGGCAAGGAAGTCCCGGCGGCACGCGTGATCGGCTACCTGGCGCCCGATGCCTTCCTACGCCGCCTTCAGCTGCCGTGACGGGCCTGGGCGCGCTTGCAGCGGTTGCGGCCCTGGCGTTTGGCGGCATACATGGCGGCATCGCTGCGCCGCAGCAGGTCTTCGGCCAGCTGTGCATCGTAAGGGAAAATGGCCAGGCCAATGCTGGCCGACACCAGCGCCGGCTGGTCGTCCGCCACCCGCACCGGCGCCCGCACGGTTGCCAGCGTACGTTCGACGATTTCCTGCGCCTCGCCGACGTCGCCCAGGCCCGCCAGCAGCAGCACGAACTCGTCCCCGCCCAGCCGCGCCACTGTGTCGTTGGCCCGCACCACCTGCTGCAGGCGCCCGGCCACCTCCACCAGCACTGCATCGCCCGCCTCGTGGCCAAAGGTATCGTTGACCAGCTTGAAGCCATCCAGGTCCATCAGGCACACTGCGACCAGCTTTTCAGTGCGTGTGGCAAAGGCCAGCGCCTGCTGCAGCCGGTCCTCCATCAGGCGCCGGTTCGGCAGGCGCGTGAGAGGATCGAAAAAGGCCAGCTGCTCGATCTCTTCCTGCCGCGCGCATTCTTCCGTAATGTCGGTGAATAAGCCAAAGTATTGCTGCACCCTGCCCTGCCCGTCGCGCACCGCGCTCAGGGTCAGGTGCGCCGCGAACAGCGAACCGTCGCGGCGCTTGTCCCACACCTTGCCCTGCCAATGCCCGCTGCCCAGCAGGCCTTGCCACATGGCCTGGTAGAACTCCGCGTCCTGCTTCCCCGACTGCATGATGCGCGGATGCTGGCCCAATAGCTCGCTGCGCGCATAGCCGCTCATGGCGCTAAAGGCCCGATTGGCTTCGACGATACGCATATTGCGGTCCACCACCAGGATGCCTTCCGACGTGGCATCGAACACCTTGGCGACCAGGTGCTCGCGCGACGCCTCCTTGTGCGCGCGCAGGCGTAGCAGCCTTGAAATGCGCGCCACATGGCGAAAGGTCAGCCAAGCCGTCAGCGCGGCGGCCAGAAAGGCGCCGCACAGGACTGCAAGCGAAATTTCAAGCAGGCCGGCCACGTCATCCCCTACTCCAGCACAACTTCTTCGAGATACTCCGGCACCCGGCACGGCCATCCCAACTGTTCGGAAATGCGCCGGCGCAGCGCGTCCGCGGCAGCCGGCTCGCCGTGGGTCACAAAGACCTGGCGCGGGGCCGCCGGCGCATGCGACAGCCAATCCATGGTCTCGTCGCCGTCGGCATGGGCCGACAGGTTGCCGATCATCTCCACCCGCGCCCGCACCGGGTAATACTCGCCGTGGATCTTGACCGAAGTCTCCCCCGCCAGCAGCCGCGCACCGCGCGTGCCGGCGGCCTGGAAGCCGGCGAACAGGATGGTATTGCGCGCATCGCCGGCAAAGGCCTTCAAATGGTGCAACACGCGCCCACCGGTCGCCATGCCGCTGGCAGCGATGATCACCATCGGCGTCTGGCGCCGGTTCAGCGCCATGGACTCCTCCACACTGTTCACGATATGGGCCACCTGCCCCAGCTCGCGGCAAGCGCGCTCGTCGAGCCGGTGCTGTTCATGGTGCTTGATGTAGAGCCGCGTTGCATCGACTGCCATCGGGCTGTTCAGATAGACCGGCAGCGCAGCCGGAATCGCCCCGGCCCGCTTCAGCTGGCCGATTTCGTGCAACAACTCCTGCGCCCGGCCCACTGCGAAGGACGGGATCACCGTCACCCCGCCGCGCGCCGCAGTCTTGCTGATGACAGCGGCCAACTGGCCGCGCGGGTCGGCCGGTTCGTGGCGGCGGTCGCCGTAGGTCGACTCCACCACCAGGTAGTCGCACGCGCCAAGCGGCGTTGGCGGCCGCATGATCGGATCATGTGGCCGCCCCAGGTCGCCCGAGAACAGGATGGTGCGCCCGCCGCAGCGCAGCGACACCGATGCGGCACCCAGGATATGCCCGGCCAGCTGCAGCCGTGCCGTCATGCCCGGCGCCGGCGAAAACTCGTGGCCCACCGGCACCACTACCAGGTGCTCCAGCGCGCGCAGGGCGTCCGCTTCCGAATACAGGGGCAACGCCGGCTTATGCTTTGAAAAGTTGTGGCGGTTTGCATACAGTGCCTCTTCCTCCAGCAAACGGCCACTGTCAGGCAACAGGATGTGGGACAGGTCGCGCGTCGCTTCGGTGCAGTACACCGGCCCCCGGAAACCCGCGCCGACCAGGACAGGCAGGAAACCGCTGTGGTCCAGGTGGGCGTGCGTCAGCACCACGCTGCGGATGGCCGCCGGCAGTACCGGAAACGCGTCCCAATTGCGCAGCCGCAGCTGCTTATAGCCCTGGAACAGGCCGCAATCGACCAGTACCTGGTCGTCGCCGTGACGCAGCAGGTATTTGGAGCCGGTGACGGTGCCAGTGGCGCCGAGGAACTTTAGTGTCAGCATATTTGCAGCATATCCAAGCCGGCGCGTAAATCATTTGATCCAGATCAAAGAGTCTTGTGTAGAATCGGGGCCTTCGAATACTTATCTGGATGCTATACATGACAGAACTGAAACGGGGCCTGAAAAGCCGCCATATCCAGCTGATTGCGCTGGGCGGCGCCATCGGTACCGGCCTTTTCCTGGGCATCGCGCAAACCATCAAGATGGCCGGTCCGTCCGTGCTGCTTGGCTACGCGGTGGCCGGCTTCATTGCCTTCCTCATCATGCGCCAGCTGGGCGAAATGGTGGTCGACGAACCGGTGGCAGGCTCGTTCAGCTACTTCGCCGACAAATACTGCGGCCACATGGCCGGCTTCATGTCGGGCTGGAACTACTGGGTGCTGTATGTGCTGGTCAGCATGGCCGAACTGACGGCCGTCGGCATCTACGTGCAATACTGGTGGCCGGCGGTTCCGACCTGGGTCAGCGCCCTCGCCTTCTTCCTGATCATTAACTCCATCAGCCTGGCCAATGTACGCGCCTTCGGCGAAATGGAATTCTGGTTCGCCATTATCAAGGTGGTGGCCGTGGTCGGCATGATCGTGTTTGGCGCCTACCTGCTGGTCTCCGGCAGCGCCGGCCCGGAAGCTACCGTCGCCAACCTGTGGCAGCACGGCGGCTTCTTCCCGAACGGGGTGAGCGGACTGGTGATGGCGATGGCCGTGATCATGTTCTCCTACGGCGGCCTGGAGCTGATCGGCATTACCGCCGCCGAAGCCAGCAACCCGTCCGAAACCATCCCGAAGGCCACCAACCAGGCCATCTACCGCATCCTGATCTTCTATGTCGGCGCGCTGGGCGTACTGCTCTCGCTCTACCCATGGACCAAGGTGGCCGATGGCGGCAGCCCGTTCGTGATGATCTTCCACGCCCTGAACAGCAACTGGGTCGCCAACGCCCTGAACGTGGTGGTGCTGACCGCCGCCCTGTCGGTATATAACAGCGGCGTGTACTCCAACAGCCGCATGCTGTACGGCCTGGCCAAGCAAGGCAATGCACCGAAAGCGCTGCTGAAGGTGAACCAGCGCGGCGTGCCGCTGGCGGCGCTGGGCGTCTCCGCCGTCGCTACCGGCATCTGCGTGGTGCTGAACTACTTCATGCCGGGCGAAGTATTCGGCCTGCTGATGGGGCTTGTGGTGTCGTCGCTGGTGATCAATTGGGGCATGATCAGCTGGATCCACCTGCGCTTCCGCGCCCAGAAGAAGGCCGAAGGCCACGAGACCGGCTTCAAGAGCTGGGGCTACCCGCTCACCAACTACCTGTGCCTGGCCTTCCTGGCCGGCATCCTGGTGATCATGTACCTGACCGACGGCTTGCGCATCTCGGTGTACCTGATCCCGGTCTGGCTGCTGGTCCTGTTCATCGGCTACCGCTTCCGCGGCGTGCCGGCAGCAGCAGCAGCGTAATGGCGAAAGCCGCGCTATTGACGATCCACGGCATGGGCGAGCAGCCGCACGACTATGCCGACGACTTGAAACGCTCCCTGCAGCACCACATGGGAGCAGCTTACGCCGACGTGGACGTCCATAGCGTGTACTACCAGCACCTGCTCAAGCCCAACGAGCAGGCGGTCTGGAAGCGCGTGCACGAAAGCGCCAAGGTCCGCTACGACCAGCTGCGCAAATTCATCCTCTTTGGTTTTGCCGACGCCGCCGGACTGGAAAACCGCAAGGAATTCGACGACTCGGTCTACGAACAGGCCCAGGCCGAAATCGCCCGCGCCCTGCTGGCCATCCACGCCCGCCGCGGACCCGACACCCCGATCGTACTGCTGGCCCACTCGCTGGGCGGGCAGGTCATGTCCAGCTTCATTTACGACGCCCAGAAACGCGCCGGCGGCGGCCAGGTCACGGCCGGCATCTGGAAACCTGGCCGGCTGGCCGACAGCCTGACGCCGGCCCAGCGCAAATTTCTGCAATGCGGCACGGTGCGCGCCTTTGTCACCACCGGCTGCAACATTCCCGTGTTTGTCGCCGCGCACCAGCGCATGCATGTCAAACCGATCACCAAGCCCAATCCCGGTTTCACCTGGCTTAACCTGTACGACCCCGACGACGCGCTGGGCTGGCCGCTGCAACCGCTGGAAGGCGGCTACGAAACCATGGTCGAAGACCGCGCCATCAACGCCGGCCAGGGCTTCCTCGACTTCATGACAAAGAGCTGGAACCCGCTCTCCCACACCGCCTACTGGACTGACGACGACGTCATCAAGCCCCTCGCCGACCTGCTCTAGTCGATCGCTAACTGCAGGGTGTCGTAGTGGCCTGCGGAGTCGATGATGGCGATGCTGTGGGCACCGCTGGGCAGGACCAGGGACTGGCGGCGGGTGGCTCCGGCCACCGCCTGGCCATCGAGCAGCCAGTACAGCCTTCCGCTGCCGCCGACCGCGTCCAGCGTGACCTTTACTTCCTTTTGCCCGGGCGCGGTGCGCAGGCGGCTGCCGTCGCGCAGTCCCATCAGCTTGACGCCGGCCAGGCCGTCGGGTTGGCTGCAGTCGGGCGACCAGGGTTGCAGGCCGTGGGTCTGGCGCTGGCTGGCGGGCAGCCAGGCTTCCAATAGCGCTGGCCAGCGCGCGATCTCGCGCGGCTGCGCGCCGGCCTGGCAGGCGGGCGTGGTGCGGCGGCCGGTGGCGGGGTCGTACCAGGCTTGTTCGAGCAGGCCCTTGCTGCGCAGGCGGTCGGGCAAGGTCGGCGGGACGGTGTCGCGCAGCACCCAGGCGGTGCGCTGGACGTGGCAGTGTTCGGGGGCGGTGCTGGCGGCGGCACTGCCCAGCGGCCAGCAGATCCGGGCGGTGCCGACTTCCGGCGGCCGCACCGCGGGCATGGCGCCGCTGCGCGGCATGGCGAGGGCGATCTGGTGCAACAGCGGTGCGGCGATGTTGGCGCCGAAGAAGCCGGGGTTGGGCGTGCCGTCGGGACGGCCGATCCAGACGCCCATGGTGAAGCGGCCGCTGACGCCGACCGCCCAGGCGTCGCGGAAGCCGTAGCTGGTGCCGGTCTTCCAGGCCAGTTTGACACCGCTGGCGTCGCCTTCCACAAACGGCTGGTCGGGGTGGCCGCCGCTTTCCAGGATGTTGCGGATGATATAGGCGGCGCCGGCGCTCATCATGCGTTGTTCCTGCATCGGTGCGTCCGGGCGGATGCGGGGCGTGCCGGCCATGCCGCCGGCGGCGAAGGCGCGGTAGGCGCCGACCAGTTCTTCCAGGCTGGTGCCGGCGCCACCGAGGATGATGCTGAGGTTGGGCTGGGCGTCGGCGGGCAGCCTGAGTCGCAAGCCGCCGCCGGACAGGCGGGCGGCGAAGCGCTGCGGGCCGATGCGGTCGAGCAGGTCGACAGCGGGTACGTTGAGGGAGCGCTGCAGGGCTTCGGACAGGCTGACCGGGCCGGAGAAGCTGGCCTGGAAGTTGCCGGGGTCGTAGCCGCCGAACGATTGGGGCGTGTCGGCCAGCAGGCTTTCGGAATGCACCAGGCCTTCGTCCAGTGCCATCGCGTACAGGAAGGGCTTCAGCGTGGAACCGGGCGAGCGGATGCCGCGCACCATGTCGACGTGGCTGAAGCGCCGGGTGTCGCTGAAGTCGGCGGAGCCGGCGTAGGCAAGGATTTCCAGGGTTTTGCTATCCATGACCAGCGCGGCCATCGAGACGAAGCGCGGCAACTGGCTGACGCGGTCGGCCAGCATGCGCTCCAGCGTGGCCTGCATGTCGCGGTCGAGGGTGGAACGGACAACGGTGGCTGCTGCGCCGGCGCGACGGGCGCCCTGGTGCAGGCGTTCGGCAGCCAGCGGCGCCAGCCAGGCCAGCTTGGGCGGATTGACGCCGACGCGTTCGAGCAGGGCGTCGTCCACTTCCGCCCTGCTCCACAGTCCGCGTGCGGCCATGCGCTGCAGGACCTTGTCGCGCGCTGCCTGCGCCAGGTCGGGCCGGCGGTCGGGCCGCAGGCGCGATGGCGCTTGCGGCAGCACCACCAGCAGGCTGGCCTCGGCGGCGGACAGCTGGCTGGCCGATTTGCCGAGGTAGCTGCGGCTGGCCATTTCCACGCCTTCGACAATGCCGCCCATCGGGGCATGGTTCAGGTAGAGGGTGAGGATCTCGCGCTTGGACAGGCGCAATTCCAGCTGCACGGCGCGCGCCAGCTGGCGCAGCTTGCCGGGCACGGAACGCGGCACCGGCTCCAGCGCGCGTGCGACTTGCATGGTCAGGGTGGAGCCGCCCGAAACGATGCGTCCTTCGCGCACCCATTGCCAGGCGGCGCGCGCCAATGCGGCGGGATTGACGCCGGGATGCCAGTGGAACCAGCGGTCTTCGTAGCCAAGCAAGGCTTGCAGGTAGAGCGGCGAGACATTTTCCGGCGTGACCGGGATGCGCCACACGCCGTCGGCGTCGGGCCAGCCGCGCAGCGGTGAGCCGTCGCGCGCCACCACCAGCATGCCGGGTGCGTCCTGCGGCAGCGGCGGCGGGAACAGCAGGTCGAGCAGCAGCAAGACAGTGAGCGCCGCCGCCAGCCCGCCACGCACGGGGTGTCGGCGCAGCCAGGCGGCGACGCTCTGCATCATCGATCCACCACGGTGATGGCGTCACCGGCCGGGCCGTGGGCGCGGATGCCGGGACGGTACATGTCTTCGCCGAAGGGGCCCGGCACGGAGAAGCGGCCCGGCGTCACCACGCGCAGCATGTAGAACAAATGAAGTGCGTTGCCGTCCAGCCGTACGGCGGCGACAAAGCGGTCGTCGCGGAATTCGCGGTGCTTGATGCGGTCGTTGGCCATGGCGCTGGCCAGGTTCACGCCTTCCACTTCGAATTCGCCGGCTTGCGGGCCTTGCGACAGGTTGAGGTTCTCCACTTCCAGCCCGGCCGGGATATGGTCGACGATCATGGCGTCCTCGATGCGCTGCGGGGCGCTGGCCTTCAGGCGCACCAGCAGCATGTCGCCGACCTTCAGCGTGCCGCCATTCCACGGCTTCCCATCGGGCTTGAACCACTTGCGTTCGATGGTCATCTTTTCGGAGCTCGGCGCCGGGGATTTGAGCGGGAAGCCGCCCGCCTCCACTTCCACCCACAGCGGGCTGCTGCCCTTATTCTCGATGCTGATGCCTTTGGCGGCCAGCGCCGGGTCGAGGCTGCGCAGCTCCGTGCTGCGCGAGGACAGCTTGGCCGCGCCGTCGGCAGTAGTCAGCACCGCGTCCCACGGTTCGCTGGACGTGCCGCCGGCGGCGCGCGCAGCCAGGAACAGGGCGATGCGCTCCTGCGTGGAGTAGTAATGGCGGCCCATGCGCTCGGCAATCGCAGGCAGCAGGTTCTCGCGCTGCGGGTGCTCGACCTTATGGCGCACCAGCAGTGCATAGGCCAGGCCCTGGTCGCGCAGCGCCGAGCCGTAGTCGCCCAGCCAGTCCCATTCCCAATCGGCGCGGATGCCGTAAGGACGGGCCATGGCGTCGTTCAGCGCGACTTCGGCGCGCTTGGCGTCGCCCATCAGCTGCAACGCGATGCCGAGGTGGACCAGCGGCAGCGGCGAACGGGCCGACTGGCGGTACTGGTCATGCAGCAGGCGCAGCGAGGCCAGCGAGGCTTTCTGGTCGCGCGCCAGCATATAGCCGATGTGGGCCAGCTCGGCGAAGCGCTGGTGGGCGTTGCGCAGCAGCTCGTAGTCGCGGTGCAGGTAGATGCCGCGCGCATCAGGCTTGATGCCGGAAGGGATGGTCACCAGCTGGCTGGCGGCGCCGTTCAGGCGGTCGTTCATCCAGCGCTGCGATTTCTTGACCATGTCTTCCGGCACGCTGAAGCCGGCATCGCGCGCATCCATCAGGAAGGACGTCACATAAGGCGTCAGCCAGCTTTCATACGGGCCTTCGTTGCCCCACAGGCGGAAACCGCCTTCGGCGCCCTGCATGCCGCCGATGCGGCCGATCGCGCCTTCGATGAACTTGGCGCGCTGTTCGCGGCTGCGCGGCTCCAGGCCGACCGACCTGGCGCCCTCTTCGTCGATGAAGACGTGCGGGTAGGCGGCGCTGGTGGTCTGCTCCAGGCAGCCATACGGGTAATCCAGCAAGCCCTTGACGATGCTGCGCACATTCAGCGGCGGCTTGTTCGACATGGTCACGTTCAATGTGGCGGAGCCGCGGAAGAAGCGCTCGGCCAGGCTGGCGTCCAGCTTTTCGGTCGCGCCTGGGGCGATGCGGATGCGGCGTGCATCGACTTCGCGCGCCACCGGCGGCTGCAGCTGGAGCGCGAATTCGCGGTGGATCACGACCGGCTTGGCGCCGCCCGTTTTCACATCCAGCGTAATGCGCGATAGGCCATAAGGTTCGGTCGGCTCGATGGCGAAGCGCAGGATCTTGCGCTGCTTGTTGGCCAGCTTCAGCTTGCGCTCACCCTCGGCCACGCGCAGCAGCTTGTCGGCGCCCAGCTTGATGTCGACATCCTGCTCACTGCCCATCATATTGGTCACGTCCAGCGCCACGGTGGACTTGTCGTTCGGCCCGACAAAGCGCGGCATCGACAGTTCCGCCACAATCGGCGCCGACACCACCACCTCGCGGTCGGTGCTGCCGTAGGCTTCGGCGGTGCTGGCTACCGCCATCAGGCGCAGCGTGCCGTTAAAGTCGGGAATATCGAGCGGCACCTCCGCTTCGCCCTTGGCGTTCAGCTGCACCACGCCGGAGAAGATGTCGACCAGCTTGACCTTCTTGGGCATACTCTTGGTATCGCGCTTGCCGGCGTCGCCGCCCCATTTGATCTTGCCGACCGTACCGTCCATGCGTTCGATCATCTTGCCGTAGATATCGCTCAGCTCAGGGCCGAAGCGGTGCTTGCCGAAGAAGAAATCGAAGGGGTCGGGCGATTTAAAATTGGTGATGCTGAGGATGCCCGCGTCCACCGCCGACACAGTCACCATGGCAGCCTTGCCGGCCGCGCCATCCACCTTCACCTTGGCCATCATGCGCTTGTCCGGCACCACCTGCTGCGGCGCCTGCAGCGCGACCTTCAGCTTGCGGCCCTCGCGCTGCAGCGGCAGCCAGCTCATGCCCACGGCGCGCGCCGGGGTGACGCGGTTGCCCTGGCTGCCCGGGCGGTAGACGATGGTGGAGATATACATATCGGAGCGGTTCCAGGCCCTATCGACCGGCACCGTCACGGTGGTGCCCCCGGTATTGACGGCGACGCGCGTGCTCCACAGCACCTTGTCCGCTTCCACCATCACCAGCGCCTCGCCGTCGTGCGGCGGCAGGATCTTGACGCGGATATCATTGCCCGGCTTGGCGGGCACGCCGTCCAGCTGCAAGCGCACGCGGTCCGGGCGATTGCCGATGCTTTCCGCATCCTGCGCACCCCAGCCGGCATAGAAGCGGTAGCGCGCCACGAGGTTGGTCTCAGGATCGGTCACTTCCAGGCGGTAGGTGCCCCACTGCACCGGCAGCGTCAGTTTGGCGCGCGCCTTGAGGGCGATGGCGCCGTCCTGCTGCACTTCTTCGGCATCCGTATAGCCGGAGTGCCAGCCGCGGTCGGCGTCGAAGCGCCAGTAATACTGCCGGTCTTCACGCACCAGGCGGAATTTGGCCTCCCTGGCCGGCGCGAACTTGCCCGCCGTGTCGACCCGGATCAATTCGAATTCGGCCATGCTGCCTTCGTGCGCCACCCCGCCTTCGAAGGCGGGACGCAGCGCGATCATGGCGTCGGCCGGCCACCACATGCGCTCCACCGAGCGCACCACCGGACGGCCGCCCGATTCGAGCAGGCTGAATGAGGCGCGGACCCGGGCTGGCGACAGCATGCCGTCCTTGACCGGTACGCTGACCGTGGCCTTGCCGTTGTCGTCGAGCGAAGTTTCCGGCAGCTCGCCGCGCTGCTTGTTGGCGTCGTCGGCGAAGTCGCCGAAGATAAAGCCGGGCCATTCCTTCGGCAGCGCGATGCGGGCCCGTTCCTGCGCCACGCTGCCCAGCAGGCGGTTGCCGGCGGCGGGCGCGCCGTACAGGTAGTCGCCCTGCACTTTCACTTCAAAGTCGCCAGCGCCGGCTTGCAGCGGTGCGCTGTCGCTGGCCAGGCCCAGCTTCATGCGCTCGGGCAGGAATTCCTCGACCTGGAAGGTGTACACGGTGTCCGGGCGCTTGGCGGAAGGGTCGGCGCGGAATTCCAGCGTCCACTTGCCGGTGGCCGCATCGGCCGGCAGGTCGACACGCTGCTGCATATAGCCCGGCGTTTTCGGGTTCGGCTGCCAGATCACGGTGCTGGCGACGTCGCCGCCCGGCTTCTTCAGCTCCACCTTGATCGGTGCGGCCGGCAGCGCGCCGCCGGCCGCGTTACGCACCAGCAGCGAGGCCGTGAATTGCTCGCCGGGGCGGTACAGGTCGCGGCCCGAGTAGGCAAACAGCTTGGCGTCGCGCGGCAAATGGCCACCGATGTCGAATTCGGACAAGTCCAGGCCCGGTTCGCGCAGCGAGATCATGGCCATTTCCTTGCCGCGCCGCGCCAGCAGCACCTGCGCCTTGTCCGGCAAGCCGGCCAGCACGCCGTGGCCGTCGCCGTCGGTGCGGCCTTTCAGCAGCACCTTGCCGGCCTCGCCCAGCACTTCGATATCGATGCTGCCGATGCCTTTGCCGGATTTCAGCGAGGTGGTGAAGATGTCGGTGGCGTTGGCGTAGCGCCGCACGTGCAGCCCGATGTCGGTGACGTAGAAATAGGTCACCTGGTAGTCGTAATCAAAGGTGCCGGGGCGGCGCATCACGGCGACGTAGACGCCGGGCTCCTTCAGTTCGGCCACTTTCTCAATCGGCAGGAAGCTGGTCTTGCGGGTGTTCTTGGCGTCGTTGACCACGAAGCGGTTGCTGTACACGCTTTCCGCCACGCCGCGCAGGGCGTTCAGCTGGTAGCCGCCGGTCTGGCCCTTGAAGGCATTGCGGTTGTAATAGTATTCGCAGCAGTTCTCCTCGCCATCCTCCTCGGTCGAGTTGGGGCGGCGGCCGGACACCATGTCCATGAATTTGGAGAGCTTGTCCGTTTCAACGCGCAGGAATTCCACGTCCACTTCCGGCACGTTGACGCTCACCACCGGCAAGCCGCCATTCAATTCCGCCGGCAGCACCGTGCCCTTGCTGGCGAAGAAGAACGACGGCGCCATCTCGTCGCTCTTTACCTCGCAGGCCTGCGCGGCGGCCATCTTCTTGCCGTTTTCGCCGGCCAGCCCCTGCGCCAGTTTGATGTTGTAGACGCGGCCCGCTTTCACGAACGGGAATACCAGCACGCGGGGATTGTCGGCCACCACCCAGGAGCCTTTGACCAGCGCATCCTGCTCGCGCACTTCGATCAGCTGGTCCAGCGGCTGGCCGCTGCCCACCGGGGTGCTGAAGGTGACCGCCAGCGCAGGCCGGTCCTCATGGAGCCGGGCCTGGCAGGCCTTGAATTCAAAGGGAGCGTTGGGATCGGCGACCAGGGCATCGCTGGCGGCGCCTTGCACGCCGCGCGGCTTTTTCAGCCACCAGGAACCGGCGGCGGTTGCCGCCACCACTGCCGCGATTGCGGCGCCAAACAGGACTTTCTTATTCATAGCGCTCCCGCTCACATAAGTGAGCAAATCATACAGGAGCGCAATGCAAAAAAGCTAACCGATTCTAACTTAGAACTGCTCCCATTCGTCGGCGCCGGCAGCATTCGCCACCTTGCGCGGCTGGGCCGGACGCACCGCCACCGCAGTCTGCGCCGCAGGACGGCTGGCGTTACGCAAAGCCGGTTTCATATGGCCGGCATCGATGCGGAAGGCGCTCACCGCGCGCGCCAGGATTTCGGCCTGGTCCTGCATCGCTTGCGAGGCGGCAGCGGTTTCTTCCACCAGCGCGGCGTTCTGCTGCGTCACCTGGTCCATCGAGGTGATCGACTGGTGCACCTGCGCGATGCCGGCGTTCTGTTCCGCCGTCGCGGCGCTGATCTCGGCCACGATATCGGACACCTGCTTCACGCTCGCCACCACATCGCTCATGGTGTCGCCGGCGCGCACCACCAGCTTGGTGCCGGAATCGACTTTCTCCACGCTGTCGTCGATCAGCACCTTGATCTCCTTGGCAGCTGCGGACGAACGCTGCGCCAGGTTGCGCACTTCGCTCGCCACCACGGCGAAGCCGCGGCCCTGCTCGCCGGCGCGCGCCGCTTCCACGGCGGCGTTCAGCGCCAGGATATTGGTCTGGAACGCGATGCCGTCGATCACGCTGATGATGTCCACGATCTTGCGCGAGGAGGCGTTGATCGAATCCATGGTGTCGATCACTTCCTTCACCACTTCGCCGCCCTGCACTGCAATCTGCGACGCGTTCTGCGCCAGCTGGTTGGCCTGGCGAGCGTTGTCCGAGTTCTGGCTGACGGTGGAAGTCAGTTCTTCCATCGACGAGGCGGTTTCCTCCAGCGCCGCGGCCTGCTGCGCGGTGCGGTTATTCAGGTCGCTGGTGCCGGCCGCGATCTGGCGCGAAGCGGTGCTGACCGCGTCGGCCGCCGAACGCGCGGTGCCCACCACGCCGCCGATCTCGCCCAGCAGCTTGTTGAAGGCGGTGCCGGCGTGGCCGATTTCGTCCAGGCGCTCAACATCCACCTGGCGCGTCAGGTCGAGCGTGGTGCTCACGCCTTCCATCGTGCCCTGCATCTTATCCAGGCCGCCGGTAATCACATGGAACATCTTGAAGCCCAGGAAGCCGACGACCAGCAGCACCGCCACGGTCACCATCCACAGGATGGTCACGGCGCGCGAGTAGCTGGCGTCGTTCTCGGCCTTGACCTTGTCGATCAGCTTCTGGTTGTAGGCGATGTGGTCGTCCAGGCCTTTCTTCACGCCGGCCGCACCCAGCGCCAGCGGCGAGCCGGCCACCAGGGTGGCGCGCACGCCATCCATATCGCCCGCATGCGAAGCGGCCAGGAACGGCACCAGGGCCTGGCGGTAGGTTTCCATATTCGCCTTGTCCTGCTCCAGCATCTTGCGGTCGGTGTCGTCGAACACGTTGTTCTTCGCGTAGTCGGCCAGCACCTTGTCGAAGTTGGCGTGGGCGTCGTTGTAAGCCTTGTCCAGCGCGGTCTTGTCCGGCAGGTTGGAGAACACGGACAGGCGGTAGCCGGCCAGGCGGCTGTCGGCCAGCGCGCCCTTGGCGGCATTAATGGCGGAAATACTCGGGATCAGGCGCGTTTGCACCACGTCCATACGCTGCTGCGCATCGCGCAATTGCCACCAGCCCTGCGCGCCGACGAACAGCAGGCCGATCAGGGCGATCGTCAGGGTGATGATCAGTCGATTGCTGATTTTCATGATGGAATTTCCATAACTGTTAAGGGATTAAGCAATATTGCCTAATGACTATCGTAGATGCAAGTAGTTAATACACTATCGCTGGCTTAGGAAGATGCAATTGGCGCCGGGAAATGATGACGCCTATCATCTATTCATCGACGCAACCACCCTTCCCAAGGAGTCCACCATGTCCCCACTCGGCATCTTCCATACCGCACTCGGTTTGCTGGCCCTCGGCTCAGGCATTGCCGCGCTGCTGCGCCACCGCCAGATCAGCCCACGCAGCAAATCGGGCTTGCTGTTTATAGTCACCACCGTGGTGGTCAGCCTGACCGGTCTTGGCATCTTTGCCCACGGCGGTTTCGGCAAACCGCACGCCCTCTCCATCCTGACCCTGCTGGTGCTGGCTGCCGCCTGGCTCGCCGGCCGCTGGAATAAGCGCAAAGTGGAGACGGTGGCCTACTCCTTCACCTTCTTCCTGCATTTCATCCCAGGCGTCACCGAGACGTTTACCCGGGTCCCGGTCGGCAATCCGGTCTTTGACAGTCCCGAAGATCCGGCCCTGATGGCGATCGCGGGCGTGTTGTTCCTGCTGTTCCTGGCTGGCGCGCGCTACCAGCTCAAGGACTCCTGAAACACCGGCGGCTGGCCTTCCACGGCGTAGGCGGTGTCCAGTTCTTCCAGGGCACGGAGTGGCACCGCCTTCAAGGCCGGCGTGGAAGGCGCCCAGCGCCGTTTGGCCCTGGCTTCAAACTCGTCAACCACGCCGGCAATGGCGTAGCCGCTCATGGCCGACAGGCGGCGCCGCGCCTGGGCCTGCGCTTCCCGGATCGACAGCACGTAGCGTTCCACCGTCAAACCCTTGGCGGCAGTCTTGCCGACCTTCTGGCGCAAGCGCATCAGCATATCGGTGTGCTGGGCCAGCAGCGCCAGCAAGCCCTTGTCCGGTTCGGCATTCAGGATGTCGTGGTCGCCGCGCACCAGGTAAGTCGCGGCTTGCGGCTTGTGGTTGCAGGTGATCACGCGGATCTGCCCGCCCACCAGCGAGGTGATACTGAAATAGATACCGTCGCGCATGCGCTCCGGGCCAGCCGACGGCAGCAGTTTCAGCTGCTGGATCTCGATCATGATGCTGGCGTCGGCATCGGTGAACATGGCCGCCACGCCGACCAGCGCACCCGGCATTGGATAGGCGGTGTAATCGCCAAGCGGACGGAAGCCGCGCATCGCCAGCTGGGCAGCGTAATCGTCAATCACGCTCCAGTCCACCTGGTCGCGCACCAGCAGGCTGTCGCGCGCGATGCGGACGTAGGAAGCTGTCTCCAGCAACGGCGCCAGCGTATCGCGGCGAATCCGGTGGGCAGCGCGGAAGAAGGTCAGCAGCGCCACGCTTGCGGCCAGGGCCGCCAGCCACAACAGCTCCTCATGCAGGTCGGCGACTTGCGCTATCACGACGGCCACAACGACGCACAGGCCGCTGGTGATCGCTGAGTTCCAAACCATCGTCTTCTTCAGTTGCAACGCCATGCTTCCTCCCCAAAATGCTGGGGAAAATTATAGCGATACAAGCGGGCTCAAAAATGCACGGATTCTCACCGCCGGGGCGATAAATGCTGGCGGAACCAGTCGCGCGCCAGGCGCGCCACTTCCTCCAGCGCGCCGGGCTCTTCGAACAGATGGGTGGCGCCCGGCACGATATCGATGCGTTTATTGCAATTCAAATTGAGGTAGGCCGATTCGTTCAGTTCTATAACACCATCGTCGCGGCCGCCGACGATCAGCAGGGTCGGCGCCTTCACCCGCGCCAGCGCCACCTGGCCCGCCAGGTCGGGACGGCCGCCGCGCGAGACCACGGCCGCCACGCCATCCCTGCGTTCGGCCGCCAGGTGCAGTGCCGCAGCCGCGCCGGTGCTGGCGCCGAACAGGCCAAGCGCCAGGCCGGCGCCATATGAGGACGCGTCCAGCCAGTCGGCGGCCAGGCCCAAGCGTTCCGTCAGCAGGCTGATATCGAAACGGGTGCGCTGGACCTTGTCTTCTTCGGGGGTGAGCAGATCCATCAGCAAGGTGCCGATGCCGGCGGTGCGCAAGGCGCCGGCGACAAAGGTATTGCGGGGGCTGAAACGGCTGCTGCCACTGCCGTGGGCAAACAGGACAATGCCGCTGGCGCCGGTTGGCAGGTCGAGGGTGCCTTCAATTGCGCCAGCGGGCGTAGGAATGCTGACTGTGGCGTGCTGCATGGTGAGGAACCTCCCATGCCCACTATATACCTGGCGGCGCGGTCAGCGCGCGCGGATGGCCTTCAGTTCGGCGCCCAGCCAGGCCTTGCTTTCGATGGCGGCGTCCGCGCCGCAGCGCACCATATAAGGTTTGCCGCTGGAGCTGCTGGCGGCGGCGCCCAGTTCAATGAACTGTTCGGCGCTGCGCACCATGTCTTTCTTTTCCAGGTATTCCATCTTGCGCTGCAAATGGGCTTTGGCTTCGGCGCCGCTGTACCAGGTGCCGTTGCGGTTGAACTGGCAGCCGGACGATTGCAGGCGGGCGAGCAAGGCGTCGACCTCGGCGCGGGCCGGGGCTGGCAGCGGAGCGGCGGTGGCGGGCGCCAGGACCAGCGCGGCGGCGGCGGTGAGCAAGCGGCGCATCATTTCTCCTTCCTGCGCGGTTTGTAGGGCGCCAGGATATTCCCGCAGCGGATATTGCCGGCGGCGACGCGGGCGTTGAAGGCGTCCTGTTCCTTTTCCAGGCGCGCACCGTCGGCGTTCAGGGCGGCGGCCTGGGCGTTCAGTTCATCCTGGCGAGCGTTGTAGGCGGCGACGGCGGCCGCATCGCTGCGGTCGACGCGCGCCTGGGCGCCCTCGTGCGCAGCCAGCGCGGCGGCGGTGCGCTGCAAGGCGGCTTCGTGGTCGTGGAAGCGGCGCGCCAGGGCCTGGCGCTGGGGGCGCAATTCACCCTCCTCCGCCATGCAGGCTTTATAGGCTGGCGTGTCCGGTTGCGGCGGCAAAGGCTGGCCAAGCGCCGCAGCGAGTATCATATATTTCATCACTGGTGCAAGTACTTTTCAGGCATCAATTCAAATTTACAATCCTACAACATGCGCAGTCTAACCCTTGTGCTAATATGCGGCAGCCTTTTTTTGGCGATCCCAAAAGAGAAGAGATTGGAGATATAAGTGAGCATTTTTAGGACTAAGAACCTGGACGACATGGTAGCAGCCGCCCGCAAACCTGGCGGCCTGCAGAAAGTGCTGGGTCCACTCGACCTGGTACTGATGGGCATCGGCGCCATCGTCGGTACTGGCATCTTCGTCTTGACCGGCACTGGCGCGCTGACCGCCGGCCCGGCCCTGACGCTTTCCTTCGTCGTTGCAGCGCTGGCTTGCGGTTTCGCCGCCCTGTGCTACGCCGAATTCGCCTCGACCGTCCCGGTTGCCGGCTCGATCTACACCTATAGCTACGCCACCCTGGGCGAGCTGGTGGCCTGGATGATCGGCTGGGACCTGATGCTCGAATACGGCCTGGCCACTTCCGCCGTGTCGGTGGCATGGTCCGGTTATTTCCAGTCGCTGATCGCGGGCATCGGCCTGCACCTGCCGGCCGCGCTGACCGCCGCCCCTGGCGCGGTACCTGGCGTCGCCACCGTGTTCAACCTGCCTGCCTTCCTGATCATGATCGTCCTGACCGCCATGCTGGGCTGGGGCGTACGTGAATCGGCGCGCGTCAACAACATCATGGTTGCGATCAAGATCGGCGTGGTGATCCTGTTCATCGCCGTCGGCGCAGGCCACGTGCAGCCAGCCAACTGGCAGCCTTACATGCCGTTCGGCGCCGCTGGCGTGATGAGCGCAGCTGCCCTGGTGTTCTTCGCCTTCATCGGTTTCGACGCCGTGACTTCCGCTGCGGAAGAAGTGAAGCGTCCAGAGCGCGACCTGCCTATCGGCATTATCGGCTCGCTGGCGGTCTGCACCGTGCTGTACGTGATCGTTGCCGCGATCATGACCGGCATCGTACCGTACAAGCAGTTCCTGGGTATCGACCACCCTGTTTCGCTGGCACTGCAATACGCCGGTGAAAACTGGTTCGCCGGCTGGGTATCGCTGGGCGCCATCCTGGGCATGACCACCGTGATCCTGGTGATGGCTTACGGCCAGACCCGCATCATCTACGCCATGTCGCGCGACGGCCTGCTGCCGAAAAAGCTGTCCACGGTCCACCCGAAATACCACACCCCGTTCTTCGCCACCTGGATGGTCGGCCTGATCTTCGGCTTCATCGCCGCCCTGGTGCCGCTGAACGTGCTGGCCGAACTGGTCAACATGGGCACCCTGGCTGCATTCTGCCTGGTCTCGATCGCCGTGATCATCATGCGCAAGAAGCGTCCGGACCTGCACCGTGCCTTCCGCTGCCCTGGCGTGCCGTACATCCCGGCACTGGCCGTGATCTTCTGCCTGTCGCTGATGTACTTCCTGTCCGCGACTACCTGGATCGCCTTCGGCATCTGGCTGGCCATCGGCCTGGTGGTGTACTTCGCCTACTCGCGCCACCGCTCCGAGTTGAACAAAGCTTAATAAAAGTGCTCGACTCCCAAGAAAGCCCGCAGCTGCGGGCTTTTTTCATTGTTGCTCTACAGCCACGGAAGTCTGGCATTGGCGCGGTCAATCTGTAACACTTGGCCCGTAGTCGGTCGTTCGCCAATAACAAAAAGGGAGAGCTGGTTAATGAAAACAATTTGCCGCGCTATTGCAGCGCTTTCCGCCGCCGGCCTCGCAATGCAGGCCAGCGCCCAGGACGGACCTTCCGTCACCATCAGCGGCTTCGGCACCGCCGCCCTTACTTCCACCGACACCAACGACGCAGAATTCATCCGGCCCAACCAGGCTGCCGGGGTGAAGAAAGATTGGCGAACCGGCGTCGATTCCCTGCTTGGCCTGCAAGCCACCATGAAGGTCAACGACACCATTTCGCTGACCGCCCAGGGCCTGGTGCGCAAGGATGCGATCGACCATTATCGCGGTCAAGCCGCATGGGCCTTCGCCAAGTTCAAGGCCAACGACGATTTCAGCTTCCGCGTCGGCCGCATGGGCGCACCGATCTACATGATTTCCGATTTCCGCTTTGTGGGCTACGCCAACACCATGCTGCGCCCGCCGGCCGAAGTCTATCGCCAGGTGTCGCTGGACCGATTTGACGGCGTCGACATGCTGTACCAGCACAGTTTCGACGACACCTCGCTCAGCGTGCAGCTGGGCACCGGCGTCTCGGAATCGGAGCAGCCGGCGCAGAACGTGAAGTTCCGCAAAATGCTGCTGCTGCACGTGGTGGCCGAAAACGGCCCGTTCACGCTGCGCTTCGGCCATGCCCAGGCCGACGTCTCGGTCGAGGACAACCCCACCATCGCCGGCCTGATCAACACGTTGCGCGCCACCGGCTTCGGCTCGATTGCCAACATGATGCCGATGACGGACGTGAAGGGCCGCTTCACCTCCCTCGGCGGCACCATGGACTGGAAGAACATCGTGCTGCAGGCCGAATACGCCCAGCGGCGCACCGACACGCTGTTCGTGCACGACACCAATTCCTGGTACGCCATGGCGGGCTACCGCATGGGCAAGATCCTGCCCTACTACTACCACGGCAGCATCTCGCAAAAGAGCCCGCGCAGCGTAGGCGGCCTGCCTACCAGCGGTCCGCTGGCCGCGTTGAACGTCGGCGTCAACACCCTTGCCAAGGCCGCCTTGCAGTCGGCCGACGCGATCGGGGTGCGCTGGGACTTCTACAAATCGATGGCCCTGAAAGCACAGGTCGACCATATCAAGCCCAAGGACGGCGCCGGCGCCTTCATCAAGGCTACGCCAGCGTTTAAGGGCCCGGTCAACGTTTACGCCGTAGCACTCGACTTCGTGTTCTGAGGAGGCAGCCATGGACAAGCGAATCAAGCTGCTGCTCGCCGCAGCAATGTGCAGTGCCGCCCTGCCCGCGCTGGCGGCGGAAATTGTGGTGATCGTCAATCCAAAGAACCCCGCCACCCGCATGTTCAGCGAACAGGCCGCGCAATTCTTCCTCGGCAAATCGACCCTGTTCACACCGGTCGAGCACACTGAAGGCGCGCTGCGCAATGAATTCAGCCAGAAGGTGCTGGGCAAGGATACGGCGCAGGTCAAATCGCAATGGTCCAAGCTGGTATTCACCGGTAAGGGCACCGCGCCCAAGGAGTACGGCTCCAGTGCGGAAGTGAAGAAAGCCGTGGCAGCCGACGTGCAGGCCATCGGCTATATCGAGAAATCCGCCGTCGACGACAGCGTCAAGGTCATCCTGACTGTGCCGTAAAGTCGGGGTCATGTCTGGCATTCGGACACGACCAGCCGCACCTTTGAGCCGGATCAATACGCCCGTTTTCGCGCGATCGTGGAAACGGGCTTTTTTCATCGACGGCACGCGCCATTTGTCCGAATGTCAGACACGACCCCGAATTTTCGGCACAGCCGGGGCTGGCCGGGGGCTAGCTGTGCGATGATGCGGGGCATGCGCCATCCTGTCATCACCTACATCATTGCCATGCTCATGCTGAGCACCCTGGGCGTCTACGTCCAGGAGGCAGGCCTCGATCCCATCACCACTGTTTTTTTCCGCTGCGCGATCGGTGCCGCGGCGCTGGCTATGTATTGCGCCTGGTGCGGCATGTTCAAACGCGCCAATATGCCGCCGCGCGCGCTCAAGCTGGCGGTGTTCAGCGGCGTGCTGATGGTGGTGAACTGGGTCACCTTTTTCGAGGCGATCCGCCGCATCGGTATTGCCACCGCCACCATCGTGTTCCACGTGCAGCCCTTCATGGTGCTGCTATTGGGCGCCCTGATCCTGCGCGAGCGGCTGGCCGCCAACAAGCTGGCCTGGGTGGGCTTGGGCTTCGGCGGCCTGGCGCTGGCCTGCGGCGTGCGTTTCGATGAGCCGATGGACACCAACTACCTGCTCGGTATCGCCAGTACCCTGACCGGCGCCCTCGCCTATGCGGGCGTCACGCTCACCACCAAGTCGATGCGCGGCACGCCGCCGCACCTGACGGCGCTGGTGCATTGCCTGACCGGCGCGCTGCTGCTGGGGGCTTTCAGCACCATTCCGGCCGGCGGTCTAAGCGCTGCGCAGTGGGGCTGGCTGGCTACCCTCGGCCTGGTGCCGACCGCCATCGCCTATGTGATGATCTATGGCGCCACCCCGCGCATGGAGACGGCGGCGATTGCGGTGCTGACCTTCGTCTATCCGGCTTCGGCGGTGGTGGTCGATTTCGCGGTGTACGGCCATTTGATCAGCGTCTGGCAGGTCGCCGGCTTCGCGCTGATCATCCTGGCCAGCCTGGGCGTCAACCTGAATTGGGGCCAAACATCGCTTCCGCGCGCTGGAACAGGATCCACGAAGTAGCCACGTATTTGTCGCCGCTGCGCGAAACATTGCCCTTGTGCGTGTGGGTAAAGCCGGCCGGCGCGATGACCAGGCGGCCCTGGCGCGCCTCCACCTTGCGCTGCTGGTAGAAGAATTCCGTCTCGCCGCCGTCGGCCACGTCGTTCAGGTAGAACTGGAACAGCAAGGCGCGGTGCAGCGTCTCGCAGCTGGCGTTCTGCGGATAGATTTCCGAGTGCCAGTGGTGGTAGCCGCCGCTGTTCTGCAGGTATTTCTGCACATTGAGCGGGCCGCCGCGGTACATCGACTTGATCAGCTCCTCCAGGTACGGCTTGCCGCAGCGGTCGAAGTTGTCGATGTCCAGGGTGACCGGCTGGCCGCTGTCGGGATCAACCACGCGCGGCGACAGGGCGCCGGTCAGCAGCATGCGGTACTTGTCCATGTAGGACGCCAGGTGCCGCAGCACGCTCGCCATCATCAGGTTCGACACGTCGTTCCATTCGGCGTGCTGGCTGATGGTCAGGTCGTAGCTGTCCTTCTTCGCCACATCCACGCCCTGCCCGGTCTTGCCGCGCATGGCTTTTCCGCTTGCTTCGAAACGGGCCAGGATCTGCTCGCACTGGGCCGGCGTCAGGGCGCCGTCGTAGATTTCAATAAAGTCGTCCATGGCGGGCAGCATACGGGAATTCGCTGCCCCGGATGTTAAGAATGGGACATCGGCACTGGAAACTGTCTCATTCTTAACAAAAGTGTATGCGAAATTCAACAGGTCAATACAAATAGAGACATTTCGATAGATTTCCTGGCAAGCAATCCCTACACTCATTTCCAGTCGAGTGCAAAACCTTTGCACTAGGGCAAAAACAATTAGCGCCAGTCAATGGCCGTGGACAAATCACCTCACATCGAGAGTCGGGAGTACATCAATGGTTCAAAAGCAATTCCAGGTTTCCAAGATCGCTGTAGGCGCCAAGCTGCTGGCTGGCGCAATCGCTTTCGGCGCAATGGGCAGCGCGTTCGCGGCGGATGATTCCGTACGCGTGATCGTGACCTTCCAGGCCGGCAAATCGGGCAACATCAAGCAGCACGTCGCCAAGCTGAAAGGCAAACTGAAACACGAAGTGTTCGGCAGCGATGCGATGGCCGTTGAAATGTCCAAGGCCGAACTGGCCAACCTGAAAAAGCACGCCGACGTGATCGACGTGGAAGAAGACGTCAAGCGCTTCCCGTTCGCCACCACCTCGGCTTCGACCGGTACTCCTTACGCACTGGGCCAGCTGGTACCTTGGGGCATCAAGGCTACACAGTCCGACCAGCTGTCCGACGCCAATACCACCAACCGCAAGGTCTGCATCATCGACTCCGGCTACGACCGCAATCATGAAGACCTGAACGGCAACTCGGTCACCGGCGAGTACGACTCCGGTACCGGCTGGTGGTACACCGACGAAAACCACCACGGCACCCACGTGGCAGGCACCATCGCCGCCATCAACAACAGCGGCACCGGCGTGGTCGGCGTGAACCCGAACAAGAAGCTGAAGCTGCACATCGTCAAAGTCTTCGGCGCCGATGGCTGGGCCTACTCCTCAACCCTGGCGACCGCCGTCAACAAGTGCGTGGCAGCTGGCTCCAACGTGATTTCGATGTCCCTGGGCGGCGGCGGCTCCAGCCGCACCGAACAGCGCGCCTTCGACAGCGCACAGTCCAAGGGCATCCTGTCGATCGCTGCTGCGGGCAACGACGGCAACACCGTGGTGTCCTACCCAGCAGGCTACTCCAGCGTGATGATGGTTGCAGCGGTTGATGAATTCAACAAGTGGGCCACCTTCTCGCAGTACAACAGCAAGGTTGAAATCTCCGGCCCAGGCGTAGCGGTGCTGTCCACCGTGCCGACCGGTGCTGGCTCTGAATCCAAGCTGTCCGTAGGCGCCACCACCTACACCCCGGGCGACATGACCGGCTCGCCGAAGGGCGTGGCCACCGCGCCGCTGGCCGACTTCGGCCTGGGCGATACCGTTAACAGCGCCATGTCCGGCAAGGTCTGCCTGATCCAGCGCGGCACCGTGGACTTCGCCACCAAGGTCAATAACTGCAAGGCCTCCGGCGGCGTCGGCGCGATCGTGTACAACAACGCAGCGGGCGGCTTCGGCGGCACCTTGGGCACCACCGTGACCACCATCCCATCCGTGACCGCCACCGACGTGGACGGCGCAGCGATGAAGGCACAGGTAGGCCAGAGCGCCACCGTGGAAGTGAAGGCCACCAACTACGCCTTCTACGACGGCACCTCGATGGCGACTCCGCACGTGTCGGCGGTAGCGGCCCTGGTGTGGTCCTTCTACCCAACCTGCACCGGCGCGCAGATCCGCTCCTCGCTGACCAAGTCCGCACTGGACCTGGAAACCGCGGGCAAGGACAACAAGACCGGCTACGGCATGGTGCAGGCCAAGGCAGCATTCGACCGCATCAAGGCACTGGGCTGCGGCAACTAATCCGAATCACTGAGCTCCAACTTGAAGGGCGCCTCACGGCGCCCTTTTTTATTTGAAGGAGCCGTCCAGTTCGACCCAGGTCGGGGCGTGGTCGCTCGGTTTTTCGCGGGCGCGCACCATGCGGTCGACTTCGGCGCGGCGCAGCTTGGGGGCGAGTGCGGGGTTCAGCAGCAGGTGGTCGATGCGCAGGCCGGCGTCGCGGCCGAAGGCGTTGCGGAAGTAGTCCCAGAAGGTGTAGATCTTTTCATCGGGGTGCATGGTGCGCAGGGCGTCAGTCCAGCCCTGCCCCACCAGGCGTGCGTAGGCGGCGCGCGTTTCGGGGCGGAACAGGGCGTCGTCGAGCCAGCGTTCAGGCTTGTAGACGTCAAGCTCGGTGGGCATGACGTTGTAGTCGCCGGCCATGATCACCGGTGTCTTTGACTTCACCAGCTCGGCGCCGCGTGCGATCAGGCGGTCGAACCATTTGAGCTTGTAGTCGAACTTGGGGCCGGGCGCGGGGTTGCCGTTGGGGAGGTAGAGGCAGCACACCATCAGGCCGCCGACCATGGCTTCCATATAGCGGCTTTGCACGTCTTCCGCATCGCCGGGCAAGGCGCGCCCCAGTTCCTGCGGCGTGCTGCCGCGCGCGAGGATGGCGACGCCGTTCCAGCTTTTCTGGCCGTGCCAGATGGCGCCATATCCGGCGTCGTTGATCGCGGCTTCGGGAAATTTCTCGTGCGGGGCTTTCAGTTCCTGCAGGCATGCGATGTCCGGCTTGGTCTCATCCAGCCATTGCAGCAGCGCCGGCAGCCGTGCGCCTATGCCGTTGATATTGAAGGTCGCGACTCGCATGGCGACCATTATGCCCTCAAGTCCGGGCGCGGCGCATCACGATTGCGGGCAGCTGCGCGCCGCAGGCGGCGGCGAAGTAGGAGTCGATCGCGCCGATTTCGCTAAAGCCTTCGGCCTGGTAGATCCGGCGGGCTGCTGCCCATTCGGGATTGACGATCAGGATGGTGCTGCACAGCTGCGGATGGCGCGCGAACATTGCGGCCAGCGCGTCGCGGAACAGGCGCCGCCCCCAGCCAGTGCCGCGCGTGGCGGGATCGACCACCATCGAGGACACATACACTTCCGCGCCATCGGCAACATGGGTTTCGGCTGCGGCGTGGTCGCGCGCAAAACGGGCTGCATTGAAGCCCGCTTCCAGCGGCCAGAACTCGGCGCACAGATAGCCGTACAAGCGCCCTGCTTCGCCGGCCAACACCCAGCAGCCCTCCGGCGCCGCTTGCAGGCGTTCGGCGAAGGTCTGTTCGGTTTCCTGGATCGCTTCAGCGAAGCCGGCGCGTTCAAGCCGCATGATTTCGGCCATATCGGCCGCCACGGCTTGCCGCAGGACGAAGGGCATTACTGCTGTTTCGAACAGGCTTGCGTCACGCTGCGCACGCGGAAGGCCGCCACGGTTTCACCTTCGGTGACAACCTTGAGGCAGGTGCCGTCATACGACACGAAGTAATGCGTGCATTGGCCGCTGGCCGCTTCGCATGAGCGCAATTCGGGGAACTGGCCTTGCAGCTGGCGCTCCCATTCCGCTGCCGCATTACGGTGGTCCGGACGCCAGCCGGCATCGATCACCTCCTTGCGCGCCTTCGCATATTTCATACCCACCAGGCTATCCCACATCCCGGCAGGCTGGGTTGCCGCCGTCGCCAGGCCGGCTCCCAGGGCCAGCACGGCCGCCACCAACTTAATCACATTCATGAATAATTTAATTATATTATTAAGAACTCAAACAATTATGCCATGCGGCAACTGGCTGGGATAGCAGTATTTTGACCCAAGTCATTCACGCAACAGTCCGGTTTGTGGCAACATGCCGGCCATGAAGATACGTCCAATCATCCTGGCCGCGATGCTGGCCGTGCCGGTGCTTGCCATGGCGGCGGCACCTGTCATCAACGTCTACAAGAGCGCGACCTGCGGCTGCTGCGAGGAATGGGTCAAGCATTTGCGCGCGGCCGGCTTCATGGTCGATGCGCATAACGTGGCCAACCCTTCGGATATGCGGGAAAAGATGGGGGTCCCGGACCGCCTCGGCTCCTGCCATACCGCGGTGGTGAATGGCTACGCCATCGAGGGCCATGTACCGGCGGCGGAAATCAAGCGCCTGCTGGCCGCCAAGCCGAAAGCCAAAGGTCTGGCCGTGCCGGCCATGCCGCTTGGCTCGCCAGGCATGGAGGGGCCGCGCAAGGATCCTTACGATGTGCTGCTGGTGCTGCCTGACGGCTCGACCAGGGTGTACCAGCACTACAACTAAAGCGCCAGCAACAGCAAGCCCAGTCCGGCCACCGCCACCAGGGCATGGCCGAACATGATGCTTTTGGGGATCAGCTTGCCTTGATGGTGGCGGCCGAGATTCATCCACACGCCGCCCACCGCCGCCAGCACAAAGGCCAGTAGGCCAATCTGCGCCATATCCGGCACATGGGTGAAGATCGTCACGTAGGCCAGCAAGGTCACCCCGGCTGCTGCGATAAAGCCGTGCAGCATGGCAATCCAGTGCGGTGGATTGTTGTGCGAGCCCACCCTGATCAGCGCCATGACGATGCCGCCAGCGGCAGCGAAGCCGAACAGCACGCAGGCAACAAATAGAATGGTTTGGGTATCCATGCAGGCATTCTGCGCCCGGCCGGCGCCGCGCTCGGTGCGCTGGCTCACTGTATACTCTCGGCCCATGGAAAAGACGCTTGAACTCCGCAGCTTGGCGCTGCAAGGCCTGTTGGAACCCGATCCCGCGGCGAAAACCGCCGCCGTGGCCGCCATGGCTGAGGCTTGGACAGCAGGCACTGTGGCGCTCGATCCGGCCACGGCGCTGACCGCGCCGGAAGCCGACATCCCCGGCCGCCCTGCCCGCCCCGAACTGGTGGCGCCGCGCCTGGTCGGCCGCCGCTCGATGGCGACCGTCGAGGGCCGCGCCATGCTGACCCACGCGCTGGCGCATATCGAATTCAACGCCGTCAACCTGGCGCTGGATGCGATATGGCGCTTCCCCCAAATGCCGGACCAGTACTACAGCGACTGGCTGCGCGTGGCGAAGGAAGAGGCTTACCACTTTTCGCTGCTGGCGGCGCACCTGGCCACCCTGGGCAGCGCCTATGGCGACTACACCGCCCACGACAGCCTGTGGGAGATGGTGGCGAAAACCACCGGCGACGTGATGGCGCGCATGGCCCTGGTGCCGCGCACGCTGGAAGCACGCGGGCTGGATGCGATCCCACCTTTGCGCGCCAAGCTGGCGCAGGCCGGCGATGATGCGGCTGCGGCCATCCTCGACATTATCCTGCGCGACGAAATCGGCCACGTGGAAATCGGCAACCGCTGGTATGGCTACCTGTGCGGCCAGCGCGGCCTGGACCCGATCGCGGTCTACGATCAGCTGGTGGTGCAGTACAAAGCCACGGTACGCGGCCCCTTCAACATAGAAGCGCGGCGCCAGGCCGGCTTCAGCGAAGCAGAAATGCAAGCCTTGTTTTACTACATAAAGTAAATATTGCCAGCTACCGGCAGGCGCACTATAGTTTCCCGACGTCAACATAACGGGAGCCCCCTATGTCACGCCTGAACTTCCTGCTCGCCTCGACCCTGCTGGCCGCTACCGGACCTGCCCTGGCCGCACCAAAGACCACGGGCTGGACCAGCCTTAACGCGAGCCGCACCTACACCGCCATCCCGGTCGCCAGCGACGACACCATCAATCCGCTGCGCGGCTACTACCGCTGGCAGAACCAGGAGCTGGTGCCGCAAAGCGCGCCGGCCAAGGATGCCTACCGCCGCTATTACTGGAAGGACGTGGAGAGCGCCGAGGGCCAGTACAACTTCAGCGCCATCCTGGCCGACCTGGCTACGGCCAAAAGCCAGGGCCGCAAGTTCGCTTTCCGCCTGCGCATGATGGCGGGCTATGACGACAACCAGCTCTACGCACCGGCCTACATCGTCAACCACGCTAGTTGCACCGCCGGCTGCGGCTTCTGGGCCGACACCGATGCCGCGGTGCCGGGCCTGACCTTCATCCCGGACTGGAACGACCCGTGGCTGCAACAGCGCTCGCGCGCCCTGCTGGCGGCGCTGGCCGCCGCGCTGGGTCCGGACAATCCGGACATCGCCTGGATCGACGTCGGCATGTTCGGCCAATATGGCGAGTGGGCGCTGCGCTCCAGCGCCTACGCCAGCCCGCCCGCCGGCATTACCGCCGCCACCAATACCAGCAAGCGCGAATTCGCGAAGATGCACTTCGACGCTTTCCCCAACCAGCAGCACGTAATGTTCATCCCCTATTCGAACAAGGATGCGCTGACATACGGCCTGCTGGAGCAAACCATTACCAGCAAGCCGGTGGGCCTGCGCGCCGATTGCCTGAGCCGCTACGGCTATTTCGACCAGTGGACCAACCGCCCGGCGGAATGGGCCGCCTTTGCCAACCAGTGGCAGAAGGCGCCGGTGGTGTCGGAGTTCTGTCCGTTCAGCAGCGGCGATGCGCAGAGCAATCCGGCGACGGCGCGGCAGCAGGCGGCGGCCTTCCACGTTTCTTTGATCAGCAACGGCAACTTCCAAACCAGCTTGCCCGACGCGCAGCGCTGGTCCTCGCTGACGGCGGCCGAACAGAATGACTTGCTGATGCTGGCGCGCGAATCGGGTTACCGCTACGCAGTGTCCAGCAGCACGGTCAACCTGACCAGCACCGGCGGGCTGACGCTGACCACCACCTTGCGCAACGATGGCAGCGCGCCGGCTTATGAAGCGTGGATGGTCAATGCGGAACTGGTCAACTCGGCGGGCGCCGTGGTGTGGACTGCACCGACTGCGGTGAACCTGAAATCACTGGTGGGCGGCGGCGCCAGTGCGGTCTGGCAAAGCAGCTGGACGCTGCCTGCACTGCTGGCGGGCGACTACACACTGCGGCTGGCGGCACGCGACAGCGGCAGCTCGCCGCGCGCGGCGCTGAAGTGGACCATCATGGAACGCGCTGCCGACGGCACGCTGGCGCTGGCGACGCTGCGCCGGCGCTAAGCCTTCGGCAGCCAGTGCGGCTTGGATTCGGGGTGCAGCTCGTGCCGCACCTCGCCGCCGAATTCGGGCTCCATGGTGCCGAGGGTGACGGCGATGCGGTCCGGCGACTGCGTGCTGCGCCAGGTCAGCGTCGAGCCGCACACTTTGCAGAAACCGCGCCGGCCATGGTCGGATGAATGGTATTCCGCCACCAGCTCGGCGCCTTTTTCGTAGCTGAAGCCTTCGCTGGCGAAATTGGCATAGGTGCCGGAAGCCGCGCCGTGCTGCTTCTGGCACATTTGGCAGTAGCAGTGGCTGGCGCCACGCAGCGTTTTCCGGTCCACCTTGTAGGCAATGCCGCCACACAGGCAGCTGCCACGCAAATACTCGGTCATGTTTCACCCCTCCAAATATGTAGCGTATCATGTACCTAGCTACCACCGGGAGACGCTCATGACGACCGAAGCGATGCCGTTCCGCACCCTCTTGTACCGCTTCATCTTTTTCGACTGGCTATTCAAGGACGTGAGCGCGACACGCAACGTGATCGAGCGACATGCCGCGCTGCAGCACAACAAATATATGAGCCGCTATCTCCCGATCTACTTCCGCCGCTGGACGGTGATGGCCACGTTCGACTTCGGCCTCGGCTTCCTGTTCGAGCGCGCGCTACAGGCCACCGTGGTGTCGGCCTATTTCTTCACCTGGTCGTGCGTGACCGTGGCCGGCATGGTGGTCATCGCCGCCTCCTGGGCATTCCTGACTTTTGGAAGGTTGAGTTGATTAGCCGAAGCGCGCGACGAACTGCTTAAACAGTTCTTCAACCAACACTTCGTACTTGGCGATTTCCGCCGGACCATCCGGCGTTTGCCAATCGTTTTTCCAGGTCACCGAGGCATCGCCCGGCAACTGCAGCTGGCCAATGACCTCGCCATGCTGCGCGAATTCGGTCGCCAGTCCCCAGTAGAAGTCGCGCCGCAGCGTGCGCCGCACGGAGCTGACCGCGAAATCGACCAGCACAGCATTCTCGATGATGCAGACCGCATGGCCCTCGATCTGGCCGGGCGCGGCATAACCCTTGGTGCCGAGGAAGAAATTGAACTCTTTCGAGCGGATCTCCGCATGGCAGATTTCAACGCGCGCCTTGAAGCCATAGGCCATCGCAACGCGCTTGACCAGCGACGCCATCAGGAAACACACCGCGCCATAATTGTGCAGGTGCAGCCAGCCGATGTCGTGGAAATGGTCGTACATCGTTTCCACCAGGTGGTACAGGCGAGGGTCGTGCACATCCGCCGCGAGCTGGCGCCCGCGCAAATCCTTGCGTGGAATGAACACGCTTTCAAACTTGGTCTGGTACTGCTTCAGCAAGTCGACGAAACGCTGGGTCGGAATAATCCTGACCGAGTCGCCGCCACCGTCCGAAATCGCTTCCAGCAGGCCAGCCTGGGCCATGGACGCAACAATAGTGCGGACCTCGGCTTCCGGGTGCGGCAAGCCCTGGCAGAGCTCGCCCAATGTTAATGTTTTATCACAAAATAAATCGTTGCCAATCTTCAGGAATAGGTCGTAACCCACCATGGAACCCGTCTGCGGAAGGTGCTGGACGGTCCAATTCCTGATTTCAGCCACGTCTTGCAATAAGGATGAAACTCGCTCGATTTGCATGTGGCTCCCTCCAATGTATCTCTGAAGCAATAGAGAGTTTGCTGCATGTGCACACCTAACTCAAGCGTGCGCGTGTTTTGGATTGTAAGTGATTGTAACTAAGGGCAACACCTACAGCAAGGGCGACGGGCGCATCAGCACCTGTTTCAGGGCGATACTCGATTTTATATGGGCCACGCCGGGAATGCGCGTTAACGTGCGGGTCAGGAAGTGCTGGTATCCGTCCAGGTCCGGCACCACCACGCGCAGCGTATAGTCGGCATCGCCCGTCATCAGGAAGCAGCTCATGACTTCCGGCGAGAGCGCGATCTGTTCCTCGAAACGCTGGATCACTTCCTCCGACTGGTTCACCAGCGTCACCGCCACGAACACGCTGACCTTGCCCGCCAGGCGGCCTTCATCCAGCTGCGCCACGTAGCCTTTGATATAGCCACCCTCCTCCAGCTGCCGCACGCGGCGCAAAGTCGGCGTCAGCGACAGCCCGATTTTCTCCGCCAGCTCGCTCCACGCCATGCGGCCATCGCGCGCCAGCAATTGCAAAATCTTGCGGTCGGTTTTATCGGGACCTGCCACATTAGCGATTTCAACCATCATTTTTGATTTCCTTAGTTAATTTCGACTAATGATTGCATAAATCACTGGCAATTTCAGCGACATTCACTCAGGACCTTGTCTTAACATTTGCGCATTAGAACAAATAGGCGAGACACCCCACCATGAATGATTCGATGTTCCTCAGCGGGATCCAGGCCCTGGTCCAACTGCCCATGCTGCAACGCCGCCGCGACCGCGCGGCTGGCCTGAATACCGCCGGCCTAGTATCGGGCTACCGCGGTTCGCCGCTGGGCGCTTACGACCAGCAGCTGTGGAAGGCCTCCAAACAGCTGGCCGAACACGACATCGTGTTCCAGCCGGGCCTGAACGAAGACCTGGCCGCGACCGCGCTGTGGGGCGCGCAGATGCACAAGGCTTACGGCGACACCAAGGTCGATGGCGTGTTCGGCATCTGGTACGGCAAGGGCCCGGGCGTGGACCGCACCGGCGACGTGTTCCGCACCGCGAACATCATCGGCACCTCCGCCCTGGGCGGCGTGCTGGCCGTTTCCGGCGACGACCACGCGGCGCAGTCGTCGATGTACCCGCACCAGACCGACGGCATCTTCCACGCCGCCTCGATCCCGGTACTGCAGCCGGCCAATGTGCGCGAAGTGATGGAACTGGGCCTGGCCGGCATTGCCATGTCGCGCTACTGCGGCCTGTGGGTCGGCCTGAAAACCATCGCCGAGGTGATCGAAACCGCCGCCACCGTGACGCTCGACGCGCTGCCGACCTGGCGCACGCCGGAGCTGGTGCTGCCGGTGCATGGCCTGAACTGGGATGCCAGGCTGGCCTGGCCGGCCCAGCGCGCCGAACTGGAACGCCGCCTGATCGAAGAACGCCTGCCGGCCGCCCGCGCCTGGGCGCGCGCCAACGGTATCGACCGCACCATCATCGCTGCGCCGCAGCGCCGCTTCGGCATCATCACCGTCGGCAAGGCGCACCAGGACTTCATGCAGGCGCTGGACGATATGCAGCTGTCGCGCGACGACCTGGCCGCCATGGGCATTTCGCTGTACAAAGTGGCCATGAGCTGGCCGCTGGAAACCGACGGCGCCACCGCCTTCGCCGCCGGACATGAAGAAGTGCTGGTGATCGAAGAAAAACGCGCCAATGTGGAAAGCCAGCTGAAAGACGCGCTGTACGGCATGGCCGTGCGCCCGCGCATCACCGGCAAGAGCGACGGCGACGGCGCCGTGCTGCTGCCGGAAATCTCGGAATTCACCCCGCTGATCGTGGCCCGCGCCGTGGCGCGCCGCTTCGGCGAAGCGCTGCCCGTGCTGCGCGAGCGCCTGGCCGCTCTGGACGCTGCTGCAGTACCGGTGCCGGCCGCCGTGATCCCGGTGCGCGCGCCCTACTTCTGCTCCGGCTGCCCGCACAACAGCTCCACCAAGACCCCGGAAGGCTCGATCGCCGGCGGCGGCATCGGCTGCCACGTCATGTCGCTGGCGCAGCCGGAACTGAAGACCAACACCTTCTCGCAAATGGGCGGCGAAGGCCTGCAGTGGGTGGGCGCGGCGCCGTTCTCCGGCACCGGCCATATTTTCCAGAACCTGGGCGACGGCACCTACCAGCACTCCGGCCTGCTGGCCATCCGCGCTGCCGTGGCGGCCAAGACCAATATCACCTACAAGATCCTGTACAACGACGCCGTGGCCATGACCGGCGGCCAGGCGGCGGAAGGCGTGATCGACCCGGCCCGCATTACCCGCCAGCTGCATGCGGAAGGCGTACAGCGCATCGTGCTGGTGTCGGACGACCCGGCGCGCTGGCGCAGCGCTACCGACGCCGGCCTGGCGCCAGGCACCGAAATCCACGACCGCAGCGAGCTCGATGCCGTGCAGCGCATGCTGCGCGAAGTGCCGGGCGTGACCGCCATCGTCTACGAACAGACCTGCGCCGCCGAAAAGCGCCGCCGCCGCAAGCGCAAAGCCATGCCGGACCCGGACCGCCGCGTCTTCATCAACGAGCGCGTATGCGAAGGCTGCGGCGACTGCTCGGTGCAGTCGAACTGCATCTCGGTCGAACCGCTGGAAACCGCCTACGGCCGCAAGCGCAAGATCAACCAGAACGCCTGCAACAAGGACTTCTCCTGCGTGAAAGGCTTCTGCCCGAGCTTCGTCGACGTCGAAGGCCCGCGCCTGCGCAAGCCGGAAACCGAGCGCCTGAAGGCGCTGGAAGCCGAACTCTCGGCCGCCCTGACCCTGCCGCAGGTGCCGCAGCTGGACGGCCCGTTCAACGTAGTGGTGGCCGGCATCGGCGGCACCGGCGTGCTGACCACCGGCGCCGTGCTCGGTGGCGCCGCCCATGTGGAAGGCAAGGCATCGACGGTGCTGGATTTCACCGGCCTGGCGCAAAAGAACGGCGCCGTGGTCAGCCAGGTGCGCCTGGCGCGCGAAGCCGGCCAGATCGGCGCGGTGCGCATCGGCCAGGGTGCGGCCGACCTGCTGCTCGGCGCCGACATGGTGGTGGCGGCAGCGGCCGACAATGCCGCCCGCCTGTCGCCATCGCGCAGCGCCGCCGTGCTGAACCTGGACGAAACGCCGACCGCGCAGATCGTGCGCCAGCGCGACGCCATCCAGCCGGCATCGCTGATGCGCGCCCGTATCAAGCAGCGCTGCCTGCCGGAGCGCTTCCATACCATCCACGCCAACGCCCTGGCGCAAGCGCTGTTCGGCGACACGGTGGTGGTGCACACCCTGATGCTGGGCTTCGCCTGGCAGCATGGCCTGGTGCCGCTGTCGCTGGAAGCCATCCTGCGCACCATTGAACTGAACGGCGCCGCCGTGCCCCTCAACCTGAGCGCCTTCAAATGGGGCCGTATCGCCGCCTGCAACCCGGGCCTGCTGGAACGCGTGCGCTCGGCGCCGGCGCCGGTGCAGATCGACGCCCTGGGCCTGGACGAACTGGTGGCCACCCGCGTCGCCGACCTGACCGCCTACCAAGACGCCGCCTACGCCGAGCGTTTCCGCGCCCTGGTGGCGCGCGCCGCCGATGCCGAGCAGCGCGTCGCACCCGGCCGGCAGGATTTCGCCCGCAACGTTGCCATCAGCGCCTACCGCCTGATGGCCTACAAGGACGAATACGAAGTAGCGCGCCTGTACAGCAGCGAAGAATTCCGCGCCAGCCTGGCCGCCCAGTTCTCCGACCACGGCAAGCTGTCGCTATGGCTGGCGCCACCGCTGCTGTCGCGCATCGACCCGGCCACCGGCCGCCCGCGCAAGCGCAAGTTCGGCCCATGGATCTTTACCGCCATGCGCCTGCTGGCCGGCGCCAAAGGCCTGCGCGGCACCGCCTTCGACGTCTTCGGCTACACCGAAGAACGCCGCAGCGAACGCGCCATGGTGGCGCAGTTCACGCAGCTGGTGGAGCAGGAATGCGCGCGCCTGGACACGGCGCGCTACGAGGCGGCGCTGGAACTGGCGCGCATGCCGCAGGAAGTGCGCGGCTATGGCCCGGTCAAGCACCAGGCCATGCAGGAGTACCAGCGCAAGCTGCTCGCATGGCAGCAAGCAGCGCCTGCTCACGCCATGCCCGTAGCCGCCTGACGCGCGTAGGCCAGCCGGTAAAGCAGGGGCAAAAGCAGCAGGGTCAGTGCGGTAGAGGAAAGCACGCCGCCGATGACGACCGTGGCCAGCGGACGCTGGACTTCGGCGCCGGTGCCGGTGGCGATCGCCATCGGGACGAAGCCAAGCGATGCCACCAGGGCCGTCATCAGCACCGGGCGCAGGCGCACCAGGGCGCCGCTGCGCACAGCGTCCGCCAGCGGCATCCCCTGCTCGCGCAGGCTGCGGATGAAGGAGATCATCACCAGGCCATTCAGCACCGCCACGCCGGACAAGGCGATGAAGCCTACCGCTGCGGAAATCGACATCGGTATGCCGCGCGCCCACAGCGCGAATATGCCGCCCGTTAGCGCGAACGGTATGCCGGTGAAGACCAGCGCGCCGTCCCTGGCGTTGTTAAACATCAGGAACAGCAAGGCGAACACCAGCGCCAGCGAGGCCGGCACCACAAGCTTCAGGCGCTGCGCGGCGTTCTGCAGGTTTTCGAATTGGCCGCCCCACGCCAGCCAGTAGCCGGCCGGCAGCTTCACGCCTTTGAGGATGGCCTGCTGCGCTTCGGCCACGAAGGAGCCGATATCGCGGCCCTGCATATTGACCGTCACCACCACGCGCCGCTTGCCCTGCTCCCGGCTTAGCTGGTTGGGGCCGGGCGCAGTGTCGAAGCTGGCGATTTCGGCCAGCGTGACATAGCTCGGACGCGCGCCTTCACGCTTGGGCAGCGGCACCGGCAGGCGTTTGAGCAGTTCGATGTCGGCACGCAACGCCTCCGGCAACCGCACCACGATATCGAAGCGGCGGTCGCCCTCGAACATGGCGCCTGCTTCGCGGCCGGCGGTGGCGGTGGCGATCAGCTCCTGCACTTCGGCGATGTTCAGGCCCAGGCGCGCCGCACGCTCGCGGTCGACCTGGATCTGCAGCATCGGCAGGCCGCTGGTCTGCTCCACCTTGACGCCGCTGGCGCCGGGGATCTTTGCGAGGATCGCACCGATCTCACTGGCCTTGGCGTTCAGCACGTCCAGGTCGTCGCCGAACACCTTGACGGCAACGTCGCTGCGCACGCCGGAAATCAGCTCGTTCACGCGCAGCTGGATCGGCTGGCTGAATTCGTAGCTGTTGCCAGGCAGCTGCTCCAACGTGCCGCGGATCGCCGCCAGCAATTGCTCGCGGCTGCGCTTGGGCTTGGGCCAGTCCTGTTCGGGCTTCAGCATGATATAGCCGTCCGATATGCTGGGAGGCATGGGGTCGGAGGCGATTTCGGCGGTGCCGGTGCGGGCGAAAACGTGGGCGACTTCGGGGAATTTGGCCAGCAGCGTCTTTTCGATCTGCTGCTGCATTTGCACCGATTGCGCCAAGCCGGTGCCGGGAATGCGCACGGTCAGCACGGCGAAGTCGCCTTCGTTCAGGTTCGGCACGAACTCGGTGCCAAGGCGGGCGCCAAGCAGCACCGACAGGGCAAGCGCCAAGCCGGCGGCGGTGAACGCCACGGGACGGTTCGCCATCACATAATCCAGGCAGGCGGCGTAGCGCCGCTTGGCGGCCTGCATCAGGCGCCTTTCTTCTTCGCGCACGTGACCGGTCATGAACAGGGCCACGGCGGCCGGCACGAAGGTGATCGAGAGCAGCATCGCGCCCAGCAGGGCCGCCACCACGGTGAAGGCCATTGGATGGAACATCTTGCCTTCGATCCCGGACAGCACGAAGATCGGCAGGTACACGATCATGATGATCAGCTGCCCGAACAGCAGCGGCCTGCGGGCTTCATGCGCGGCGGCGAAGACCTCGGCGAAGCGTTCGTCGCGCGTCAGGGTGCGGCCGGCCTGCTGCTGCGCGTGCGCCAGGCGCCGCACGCAGTTCTCCACGATCACCACCGCGCCATCGACGATGATGCCGAAATCCAGCGCGCCGAGACTGAGCAGGTTGGCGCTGACATTGTTGGCGACCATGCCGCTGAAGGTGAACAGCATCGACAGCGGGATCACCATGGCCGTGATCAGCGCGGCGCGCAGGTTGCCGAGGAAGAGGAACAGCACGCCGATCACCAGCACGGCGCCTTCCAGCAGGTTGCGCTTGACCGTGTCGATGGCCTTCTCCACCAGCACGGTGCGGTTGTAGACCGGCGTGGCGCTGACGCCGGCCGGCAGGCTGCGGTTGATTTCAACCATCTTGCTGTCGACCGCATGCGCCACGGAGCGGCTGTTTTCGCCAATCAGCATGAACACTGTTCCCAGCACGACCTCGCGGCCATTGCGGGTGGCGGCGCCGGTGCGCAGTTCGGCGCCGATGCCGACGTTGGCGACGTCGGTGATGCGCACCGCCACGCCGTCGATGGTGGCGACCACGATATTGCCGATGTCGGCCACCGATTTCACCTGGCCGGGTGCGCGCAGCAGGTACTGCTCGCCCTCTTTCTCGATATAGCCGGCGCCGACGTTGCCGTTATTGCGTTCGAGCGCGGTCACCACATCCGACAGGTTCAGGCCATACGACGCCAGCTTGGCGGGAGTCGGTGCGACCAGGTACTCCTTGTCGTAGCCGCCGATGGAGTTGATTTCGGTGACGCCCGGCACGTTGCGCAACTGGGGCTTGATGATCCAGTCCTGGATCTCGCGCAGGTCGGTCGGAGTGTACGGGGTGCCGTCGGGCTTGCGCGCATCGGGCGCGGCGTCCACCGTCCACAGGTAGATCTCGGACAGACCGGTGGCGATGGGGCTCATGGTGGGCGTGAGCCCGGCCGGCAGCTGGGCGCGCGCGTCCTGGATGCGCTGGCTCACCAGCTGGCGCGCGAAGTGGATATCGGTGCCGTCCTTGAACACGACGGTGATCTGCGACAGGCCGTAGCGCGACAGCGAACGGGTCTGCTCCAGCTTCGGCAGGCCCGCCATCAGCGATTCGATCGGGAAGGTGATGCGCTGCTCCACCTCCAGCGGCGAGTAGCCGGCGGCGGCGGTGTTGATCTGCACCTGGACGTTGGTAATGTCCGGCACCGCGTCGATCGGCAGCTTCTTGTAACTGACGGCGCCCAGCACCGCCATGGCGGCGACGGCGAACATGACGAGCCAGCGGTGGCCTATGCAGGCCCGGATAATTCTGCTTAACATGGCCGCTCCTCAGTCTTCATGGGCATCGGCGCCTTTGCCCTGCTCCGCCTTGATGGTGAAGCTGTGGGCGGCGGCATACTGCGCGTCCTTGCGCAGGCCGGCGGTAATTTCCACCAGCTTGCCATCGGAGCGGCCAACCGTGACCGGCGCCGGCCTGAAGCCCTCTTTCACCCGCTGGAACACGACCTGGGCCCCATTCAGCACCTGCAGCGCTTCCTTCTCCACGGCGACAGGCACGACGGCCGATCCGGTCACCACGTCCACATCGACGAACAGGCCGGGGCGCCATGCCAGCTTGGGGTTATCGAGCACCACGCGCGCCCGCGCGGCGCGGGTCTGCTCGCCGATCATGGCGCTGACAAAGCTTACCTTGCCCTTGACGGCGGCATCGGACGCGGCCGAGTGCAGCACGGCTTCGGTGCCGACGCGCACGATCTCCAGGTCTTTCGCCGGCACCACCACTTCGGCCCACACCTGGCGCAGGTCGGTCACGGTGAAGATCTTCGTCTCCGCACCCACCGCCTCGCCGACGGCGATGTGCTTGTCCACGATCATGCCGTCGAACGGGGCGCGGATTTCCAGCCGGTTGAAGGCGCCGCGGCCGGAGCCTGCCGCGCCCAGCGCCACCAGCTTCTGGCGCGCATTCTGCACGGCGATGGCGGTTTCCTGCCATTCCTGCTCGGCCTTCAGGTAGTCCTGGCGCGCCGAGACCTTGTCTTCCCACAGCTTTTTCTCGGACTCGTAGACCGAGTGCGCCAGGGCGGCGCGCTTTTCGGCCGCGGCCAGGGCGCTGCGCTGTTCGGACACGTCGGCGCTGGCCACCACCGCCAGCAGGTCGCCCTTGCGGACTTGCTGGCCCAGGTTGGCCTGCACTTCCTGCACGATGCCGTCGACCCGCGGGGTCACGTGGGCGGTGCGGTCTTCGTTCAGCTTTACCTCGCCCGGCAGGCGGACGAAGGTTTCCAGGCGCGCCGCACCGGCGGTGCGCAGCTGGATGTCGGCTGCCGCGATTTGCGCGTCGGTGAACGGGATTGCCTCATCGTGCGCTGCCGCCGCGGGCGGCGCCTCGTGCGCCGGTTCGCCGTGGGAGGCGCCGCTGTTGCGCTCCCAACCCAGCACGCCGCCTGCGAACAGGACGGCTGCGGCCACCATGGCCGCGATAGTCATTTTTTGACGCTTGTTCATTTTGAATCCTTGATATCCGTGTTGCCGAACAGCCGCGCCAGGTCGGCTTTGGCGCGGTAGAAGTCCGACAGCACGCGCAGGTGCTGGGCTTGCGCCTGCACCAGGGTGCGCTGGGCGTCCAGCACTTCCACGTAATTGAATTTGCCCGCTTCAAAGCCCTTCATCGCCGCTTCGGCGGCGTAGCGCGCGCCGGGCAGCACGTCTTCGCGCACCAGGCGCTCCTGCTGCACGGCCGACTGCATGCGCGCCTGCGCCTGCAGCGCCTCGGAACGCACACGCAGGCGTGCGGCCGCCAGCTCGGCGCGTGCCTTGTCGGCGCGCCGTTCGGCGGCCAGCTGCGCGCCCTGGTTGCGGTTGAACAGCGGCAGCGGCACCGACAGGCCGACGATGTTCTGGCGCAGGCGCTCGCGTTCCGGTCCTTCACGCTTGCTGCCGACGATCAGTGCGACGTCGGGCACGCGCTGGGCGCGCTCCACCCGCAGCGCGGCTTCGCCCGCTTCGACTTCGGCGGCGGCGCGCTCGATGGCCGGGGCGGCATCGACCAAGGCCTCCAGGCGCAGGGCGCTGGCCTCCGGTGCGGCCGGCGCGGACAGCGCACCGATCTCGCGCGGCTCAACGCCCAGCAGGCTGGCCAGCCGGATGCGCGCTTCGTCCAGCTCCTTCTGCGCGGCCACGCCTTCGATGCGCCAGTTGGCTTCCGCCACCCGCGCACGCGCCTCTTCGACCGGCGATATCTTACCGGCCAGGACGCGGCGCGCCGCCAGGTCGCTGGAACGGCGGCCGTTTTCATTGACCTGGGCGGCCAGCGCCACATGTTCCTGCGCCAGGTAGGCCGCATGGTAGGCGGCGGCAACGTCGGCCTCGATGCGGGCGCGGCCTGCGGCCAGTTCCAGCGCGGCGGCGCGGCTGCCGGCGCGGGCGGCCTCCATGCGGGCGGCGCGCTTACCGCCCAGTTCAAGCGGGATCGCAAGCTGGATGGTGGACGAGCCGCCTTCGCTCATGCGCCCTTCGCGCACATATTCAAGCGAAGGGTTGGGCAGCAGCGCCGCCTGGCGGCCGGCCGCTTCCACGGCGCCGGCATCCAGCGCCAGCGCTTTCAGTTCAGGGTTGTCCTGCCGCGCCTTTTGCAGCGCATCGGCGAGGGACATGGATGGTTGCGCCCATGCCGGGGCCAGGCAAGCGGCCGCCAGCAAGGGGATGCAAAGTCTTTTCACGATATTGCTCCTTGATGATTGAAACGGAACGGCTGCGCGGGGCAGCCGGGTCAATCACTGGAGCCAGTTGGGACGCGGAGGAAGGTCCGCAATGAAGGAATGGATCGGCGGTTCCGGCGCCGGTACCGGGGCGACGGACGCCGTCAAGGGCGCCGGTTCATCGACCGCGGCCAGGAACGGGACGTGCGAATGGTGGCAGAAATCACAGCTCGTGCAGCAGGCGCCGGCCGGATCGGCATCGTCGCCGGCGTCGTATGCCGTGGATACATGGGATGCGGCTTGCGCGGCCAGGCAGCAGCTATCGGCCGCCGCCAGGGTAACCTGGACCGGAAGCAGCAGGAGCAGCAAGATGACAAGGAAGCGCCGGATATTCATTTCGGTGGAATTATAGCAAGTGACGCTCACTCCTGCGCCGCGCACAGCTCGAAGATGCGGTCGAAGCGGAAGGACTGCGCCAACGCCGCCAGGCCGTCGGCCACGGCCGGCTGCTCGCCGCGCAGCTGCGCGATCAGCTGCTGCATGCCGTCGATGTCCAGCATTTCGGCGCTCTGCCTGATCTGCGCCAGCATGGCCGGCGCCATTTGCGACAGGTCGAGCCGGGCGGGCGGCGCCGGCTGCGGCGGTTCCTCCACCGGCGTGTCGCGGTAGCGCAAGGACAGCATATCGCCCATCACGTCAAACAGGCGCGCTTCCTCCACCGGCTTGCGCACCATATCGTCGCAGCCGCAGGCCAGGATCTGCTGCCGGTCCTCCTCAAAAGCACTGGCCGTGAGCGCGACGATCCGCACTTCGGCGCCGCCCGGCAGCGCGCGGATCTCGCGCGTGGCAGCGTAGCCGTCCAGCACCGGCATGCGCATATCCATCCAGATGAAATGCGGCTGCCATTCGGGCACCGCATCCACCGCTTCGCGCCCGTTGCTGGCCGTCCGCACGGCAAAGCCGCCGCCCTCCAGGAACAGCCGCATCAGCTCACGGTTATCGACCTTATCGTCCACCACCAGCACCCTCACCGGCGCATGCCCCTCGGCCAGCACGCGGGCATGGCCGGCGCGTACGGTGCTCACCGCCGGCAGTTCGGTCGACGGCAAGTCCAGCGCCAGGGTGAAGGCGCTGCCCTGTCCGACCTCGCTCTCCAGCGCCAGCGCCCCACCCATGATGGCGGTATATTCCTGGCAAATGGTCAGGCCCAGCCCAGCCCCTTCGCCTTTCATGGCGCCGGATGCGGTCTGGTAGAACGGCTGGAACACGCGCTGCCGGTCGTCCGGGCCGATGCCGATGCCGGTATCGGCAACGACGAAGCGCACCGTATTGCCCTCGCGCGCGACGGTAAACTGCACGCTACCGGCATCGGTGTACTTGACCGCATTGCCCAGCAGGTTGATCAGGATCTGCTTGAGGTGCGGCCCGTCGCCTTCCACATACTGCGGCAAGTCCCGGGCGTAGTCCGTGCTGAAGACCAGCGACTTGGCCTCGGCGCGCACGCGCACCATCTCCTCCACGCTGGTCAGCAGCTCGAACAGGTCGAACGGGGCGCGCTGGATTTCGACACGTCCGGCTTCGATGCGCGAAATCTCCAGCACGTCGTTGATCAGCGACAGCAGGTGCTGGCCGGCGCGGTTGATGGTGGCCACCCTGGCCCGGCTCTCGGCGCCCATGGCCTGGTCGCGCTGCAGCAGCTGGGAAAAGCCCAGCACCGCATTCAGCGGCGTGCGCAGTTCATGGCTCATATTGGCCAGGAATACGCTCTTGGCGCGGTTGGCCGCTTCCGCCACCTCCTTGGCGCTGGACAGCTCGCTGGTGCGCCGCGCCACCAGCTCCTCCAGCTGGCGCGACACTTCCTTGCGGTCGGTGATATCGACGTTGATGCCGACATAGCGCACCACCTCGCCGGCCTGGTTGCGCTGCGGCGCCGCCAGCGCCTCCACCCAGGTCTCCTTGCCGCCCGGCGTGAGGAAACGGTATTCCAGTCCGCTCCAGCGCCCTCCCGATTCGACCATCCGGTCCCAGTTGGCCAGCACCAGCTCACGGTCGTCGGGATGCACGCCCGCCATCCATCCCTGGCCCAGCACCGCTGCCGGCTCCATGCCGGCCATTTCGCACCAGCGGTCGTTGGCGAACAGGCAGTCGCCGCGTGCGTCGGTCAGGTAGATGCCGACCGGCGCCAGCGTCGCCATGATGCGGAACAGCTGCTCGCTTTCCTGCAGCGTGGCCTGGCGCTGGTCCAGGCCGTCCATCATCTCGTTGAAGTGACGCGCCAGCTTGGCCGCTTCGTCATTGCCCTGCAGCCGCACGCGCAGGCCCGATTCGCCGCCCTTGACGGCGCCTGCCACCTGCTGGATGGCGTTCAGCCTGCGCGTCAGGTAGCGCGCCGCCAGCGCGGCAAACAGGATACTGGCCAGCGCCGCCGCCACGATATAGGCCATGGCCTTGCGCCACATCTGTGCCAGCTCCGCATTGAACGGCGTCTGGTCAAGCCCGATGCGTATCCAGCCCACGTGCTGCTCGCCCAGCATCACCGGGCTGATCACCTCCAGCAGGTTGGCGGTGCGCGGCAGCAGCGTGGTGGCCGGCATGGCAGGCAGGTCGCTCAGATACTGGCCGATGCGCGCAGTGTCGCTGTGCGCCAGCACCTGCCCGCTGGTGTCGAGCACCATGGCGTGCTCCAAGTTCGGGTAGCGCGCAATGCCCTCGATGATCTCCTGCAGGCCGCTGAAGTCGCGCGCCATCACCCACGAAGCGGTGGTGGTGGCGGCGCTGCTGGCCAGGGCGCTCAGCTGCTTGGTGTGGCGCTCGTTTTCGGCCGCCTGCTGGGCGCGCGTCAGGTCCCACACGAACAGGGTGATGGTCAGCGTCACCACGGCCACGATGCCGATGGTGAGCTGGCGGCGCAGGTTGCCGAAGACGAAATCGCGCAGGCGAGCCAGCATCATTTGGCCTCGACCGGCCGCACTTCCTGCTCGAAGCGAGCGATATAGTCGGCCACCACGGCATAGCTGGCGTCATCGGCTGCCAGGAAGCGGCTGGTCTCCATGCCCGACAGGATGCTGCGTCCCAGCTCGCTGTCGGACAGTTCCAGCAAGGCCTTGGTCAGCTGCTCGCGCATGGCGGCCGGCACGTCATCGCGCACCATCACCGAGTTGTTGATCAATGGCGGCGTCTCCCACGCCACTTTCAGCTGCGCGGCCTGTTCCGGATGGTCGCGCTGGAACAGGCGCCATGGCGGCGGCCATGTGGCGCCCGCAGTGGAGTTCTTCAGGAACACGCTCATGATGGACGACTCCTGCGAACCAACGTAGGCATTCTCCACGTCCCGGTTGATGTCGAGACCGTGCTGGTGCAGGTAGTACTGCGGCATGATGCACGCGGCCAGCGCGGTACGCGAAGGATAGCTGATCACCTTGCCCTTCAGGTCCGCCGGTTCCTTGATCGCGCTGTCCTTGCGCACGATGATCAGGCCCTTGAAATCGACCGCGTCGCCCGCCATCGCCACTACCTTGTAGCCCACTTTCATGGCCTGCATGGTTTGCCAGGGATTCGGCAGCAGCAAGGCCGGCTCCCGCGCGCGGAATTTGCGTTCGTAGCTCTGGTAGTCGCGCGAGGCTTCCAGCTCCACCCGGGCGCCGCTGATGCGCGCATTCAGGTGGTCGACCAGCGGCTGATAGGCTTCGCTGAGCTTTTGCGGATTGTGCAAGGGGTGCACCGCCAGGCGGTAAATGGCTTCGGTCTTGGCGGCCGGGGCACTACTGTATTGCAAGGGTTTATCCGGGGCGGTTTTTTCGCAAGCACACAGCAAAAAAACAACAAGCCATACTGAGAGAGGCTTCATGGGACCTCCAATTTTGTTTATTGCAGCTTAGCACTTTAGCTTGCACCAACAAGTAGTATCATGAATTGAAGGCAGCAACGACGGAGACTCCGATGGGCAGTTCGTCCAACATCCTCATTGTCGATGACAATCCGCATAACCTGGAAGCGCTGGCCGCCATCCTGAAACGGGACGGCTACAAAGTCCGCGCTGCGCTTTCCGGCGAACTTGCCCTGCGCGCAGCGCAAAGCCAGGCGCCCGACCTGGTGCTGCTTGACGTGCGCATGCCCGGCATGGACGGCTACCAGACCTGCCGCCTGCTGAAGGCCGAACCGCAGCTGCACGATATTCCCGTCATTTTCATCAGCGCCCTGACCGAGGTCGAGGAAAAGCTGGACGCCTTCCGCTGCGGCGCGGTGGACTTCATTACCAAGCCATTCCAGGCCGAAGAAGTGCTGGCGCGCGTCCGCACCCAGATGGAGCTGGCGGAGGCGCGGCTATCCCTGGCCGGCACCAATGCGCAGCTGGTTGCGCTGATGACGCAGCTGGCCCAGTCGGAAAAGAACAAATCGCTGGGCGCCCTGGCGCGCGGCGTCTCGCACGAACTGAATACGCCGATCAGCAACGCCATGCTGAGCGCCAGCTCGATCGGGGAGCTGATCGGGGATATGCAGAAGCTGGCGGCCAGCCAAGGCTGCAGCGAGCTTTTCGCGCCCCTGCTGGCGCACTTCCACAGCGGCCTCCAGCTGGTCACGCGCAACCTGCACCGGGCCGGCAAGATGCTCGATTCCTTGAGCGAGGTAACCGCCAATGGCATGGAGGAGCGCATGCGCAGCGTCTCACTCTACGATTGCGTACGCAATGTGGTCACGGTACTGGGGGCGCGGCGCGGCGAAGCGCTCGGGGTGCAGATCGAGATCGATCCGCGCCTGGCGGTGGAAACCTACGCCGGCCACCTGGAACAGGTCATCGAAAAACTGGTCGAAAACGCGGCTGCCTTTACCGCGCCGCTAGGTATGCAGGGCATCATCAAGGCCACGGCCTGGCGCGATGAAGACGGCGCGGTAACCCTTACCATTTCCGACAACGGCCCCGGCATGCAGGCGCAGCATCTGGAACGGGCCTTCACCCCCTTCTTTACCACCCGCGGCGAGCAAGGCGGCAAGGGCCTTGGCCTGTATGTCGCCTACAGCCTGGCCACCGGCCTGCTGGGCGGTACGCTGCAGGTGGCGAGCATGCCCGGCCACGGTGCTGAATTCAGCCTGACGCTGCCGCCCACCCTACCCTGCGAGATTTGCCATCCCCACGCTGTGCTGGCTGGTCATCACGCGATTCCGTCCTTGCGCCTTGGCCAGATATAGGGCGCTGTCGGCGCGCCGCAGCGGCAGTTCCAGCGACAGTTCGCCTTCCAGCTGGGCTACGCCGAAGCTGGCGGTCACCGGGATGGCGACGCCGCCGGCCATGACCGGGCTGGCGGCCAACGCCTCGCGCAGCCGTTCCGCCACCACGGCCGCACCAGCGCTGTCCTCACCTGGCAGCAGGACCACAAACTCTTCGCCGCCGATGCGTGCCAGGAAGTCGCAGGGCCGCAGCGTGGACTGCACGCGCTCCACCACGCTGCGCAGCACCTGGTCGCCGGCGGCATGCCCTTCGCGGTCGTTCACCTGCTTGAAATGGTCGATATCGAACGCCACCACGCCCAGTGCGGTCTGGGCGCGCTGCACTTCGCGGATCTCGGTGGCGGCGCGTTCTTCGAAGTGGCGCCGGTTGCCGGCGCCGGTCAGCGGATCGATCATGGCCAGCTTGGCCAGGTCGGCGGTGCGCATCTCGACCCGCGCTTCCAGTTCCTGGTTCAGCGCCTCCAGCTCGGAGATGTAGGCGAAGGCGCGCAGCGACGAGATGACGCTGGTGACGAGCTTCCTTGCGGAAATCTCCGTTTTCGCTAAGTAATCATCAATTTCGTAGGACAACACCACATCCTGCTCCGGCACCTGGTTCGGCTGGCCGGTCCGCAGGATGATGCGGATCTTCCTGTTCTGCATCTGGTCGCGGATTTCCCGCACCAGGTCCAGGCCGGCCAGCGGAGTTTCCATGATGACGTCGACGAAGGCCACGGCGAAACTCTGGTCCGCCTTCAGTATGGCGCGTGCTTCGGCCGCTGAAAATGCACTGACCAGCTCAATCGGGCGGCCGCGGAACACAATCTGGTGCAGCACCAGCCGGGTGACCGCATGCACCGGTTCATTGTCGTCGACCACCAGGATGCGCCAGGGCGGCGCAGTGGAGTCGGCTGCGCCAGCTGCGTCGTCATCCAGTGGGGAGAACTCGTCGTTCAGGTCTTCGCCTTGCGCCATGGCCGCCTCCTTTAAGGAATATTGTGACTTGCGGTGATAGGCCGGTCAACCACTGCGGGTACTTGATCCAGGTCATGGCCCTGCCGCTGTCGCGCGGTGCAGACTGGCGCCATCATCAACAGGAGGAAACCATGTCATACCGGACGATCGTGGTCCATGTCGACCAAGCCGCCAATCTTGAAACGCGTATCGCCCTGGCTGCGGCGCTGGCCCTGCGCGAGGACGCCCACCTTGTCGGCGCCGCCATGAGCGGCATGCCGCGTACCATGCTGGCGGGGCGACCCTACGAGGGCAGCGGCTTATACATGGCCGACTACCTGCAGGTCGCCCAGGAACGGGTCGAGCGCGACCTGGGGCGTTTCGAAGACATCGCGGCACGCCTGGGGGTCAGCTCGCGCGAAGCGCGCCGCAGCAATGACGAGGAGTACTCCGGCCTGTGCCTGCAGGCGCGCTATGCCGACCTGGTGGTGATGGGCCAGGTCAGGCCGGCGGACGGCGGCGACGGTAATTTGCTGCCGGATTTGCCGGACTACGTGGTGCTGAATTGCGGCCGCCCGGTGCTGCTGGTACCGGCTGCGGGACGCTTCGTTAGCATCGGCAAGCGGGTGCTGGTGGCGTGGAATGGCAGCGTAGAAGCCGCCAAGGCCATCACCGCGGCCCTGCCGCTGCTGCGCGGCGCGGAACGGGTCACACTGGCGATCCTGGGCGGCAGCGCCAGCATTCTCGGCGAAGAACCAGGCGCCGACATTGCACTCTACCTGGCGCGGCATGGCGTGCGCGTGGAAGTCCTGCGCCGTCCGGAAGCCGCCGATCCCGGCGCCGCCCTCATCGCCCTCAGCCAGGAACTGGAAGCCGACCTGCTGGTGATGGGCGCCTACGGCCACAGCCGCTTGCGCGAAATGATGCTGGGCGGCGCCACCCGCACCATCCTCGCCAGCGCCCCGCTACCGGTGCTGATGGCCCACTAAATTCGCGGGAACTTAGCTGCCACCGGCCTGTCCAAAGTCAACACGCCCCTCCGCATCTTGCCACACAGTAGGGGCAACGATGCGGAGGGATCCATGGATCACGGAGAGCGAATTGCAAGTTTAGAGGCAAAGGTGGAAGCGCACGAGGAACTATTTCGGCTTACGCAACATGAGCTAAGCCGCTTGAATAGCGGGCTCGAGAATTTGCGGGATCATGTCGATCGCGGATTTGCAGAGCAGCGGGAGCATACCGACCGTCGCTTTGCCGAGGAGCGGGAGCATACCGACCGTGGCTTTGCCGAGCTACGCCAAAGCATTGACGAGTTACGCCGCGAGCAAGCGAAAACGAATCGCTGGCTCGCCGGCATAACCATTACATTTGGCACCGCCATCCTCGGGATATTGGCGAGGATGGCTGGCCTGTTCTGACCAGATCACGCGGTCAGCACGCCGCGGCGCATCTGGTCCAGCTCGATCGATTCGAACAGGGCTTTGAAGTTGCCTTCGCCGAAGCCCTGGTTGCCCTTGCGCTGGATGAACTCGAAGAACACTGGACCCAGCTGGTTCTCGGAGAAAATCTGCAGCAGCAGGTCGCCTGGCTTGCCGTCGATCAGGATCTTGCGTTCGCGCAGGGCCGCCAGCGATTCGCCATGGCCCGGAATGCGGTGGTCCACCAGCTCGTAATAGGTATCGATGGTGTCGAGCAGCTTGACGCCGGCGCCGCGCAGCTGGTCCACGGTCTGGTACAGGTCATCGCTGCCCATGGCGATATGCTGGATGCCTTCTCCGCGGTACGCGTCCAGGTACTCCTGGATCTGGCCCGCGCGGTCGGTACCTTCTTCATTGATCGGGATACGCAGCTTGCCGCATGGGCTGGTCATGGCCTTCGACTTGACGCCGGTGACCTGGCCTTCGATATCGAAATAGCGCACTTCGCGGAAGTTGAACAGGCGCTCGTAGAACTCCGCCCACTCGCCCATGCGGCCACGATGCACATTGTGCGTCAGGTGGTCGATATAGGTCAGGCCATGGCCTTTCGGGTTCTGGTCCACGCCGGGAATCGGCTCGAAATCCACGTCATAGATGCTGATGGCGCTGCTGCCGCTCCAGCGGTCAACGAAGTAAATCAGCGAGTCGCCGATGCCTTTGATGGCCGGCAGGTTCAACTCCATCGGACCGACTTTGCTCTCGTAACCCCAGGCGCCCAGCTTCAGGGCGCGCTTGTAGGCATAGGCTGCATCCTTGACGCGGAAGGCGATGGCGCAGACCGATGGGCCGTGCATTTCCGCGAAACGCTGGGCGAAGGAATCGCGCTCCGCGTTCAACAGGAAGTTGATTTCGCCCTGGCGGTACAGGGTAACGTCCTTGCTGCGATGGCGCGCCACGGCGGTGAAGCCCATGGCTTCGAACTTCTTGCCCATGGCGACTGGATCCGGGGCGGCGTATTCGATGAATTCGAAGCCGTCGGTGCCCATTGGGTTGTCCCACAAAGAATCGGTCATTTTTGCTGTCTCCGTAAATTGACTTGATAACGGATATACTACGCACCGATTGTGGATTTTTTGCGCATAATACAGCATCGTATGCGCCACACATGCGCATTTCACGCACAAACATAGGATTTTTCGATGATAACCGTCGACCGCCACGATCTATCGCTGCTGAACGAGCTTCAGCGCAACGGGGAAGCCACCAACGCCGCGCTGGCGGAGATCCTGCACCTGTCGGTATCCCAGGTCGGCCGCCGCGTGCAGCGCCTGCGCGAAGCCGGCATCATCGACCACTACGCTGCGGTGCTGGAGCCCACCACGGTGGGGTTGGACGTGATGGCCTTCGTCCACATCACGCTGGACCGCCACGGCGAAAAACGCGGCGACGCCTTCGAACAGGCGATCCGCGATGTACCGGAAGTGATGGAGTGTTTTTCAGTGACCGGCGAGGCGGACTATGTGGCGCGCGTGGTGTCGCACGACCTGGCCTCGTTCGCCGACCTGATGATGAAGGAAATCCTGCTGCTGCCAGGCGTGGTGAACGTCAAGTCGAATATCGCGCTGAAAAAGATCAAGCAGTCGACCGTGCTCCCGCTTGAGCACATCGTGCGGCCGAACCCGCGCAAGCAGCGCATCGAATTCGCCCGCACGGCCTGACGGTATTACTTTGCCGCTTCGATGGCGGTCACCGTCATCGTGTTGTCCACGGTGAAGCGCACCTTGTCGCCCGCCTTCACCTTGTCCAGCATCCCGGCTTCCTTGACTTTGAATACCATGGTCATGGCGCCCATGCCCAGGTTCTTCAGCTCACCATGTTTGATGGTCAGCTTGCCGGAAGGCTTGTCGACCTTTTTGATCTCGCCATCGGTGGAATCGCTTGCGCTGGCGGACGCGGCTTGGCCATGCCCGCCGTGCTGCGCCATGGCAGGCGCACCGGCCATGCAGGCTGCGGCCAACAGGGCGGAAACAATCGCTTTCATAACTTCTCCCAAAAGCCGCAAGCTTACACCCGGTGCGGTAGAATGCAAAACCATGTACTCTGGCCGGAAACAGATTGCCCCTTTCGCATCTGCTCTGAGCATCCTGGCAGGCATGCATCCGGCGCTTGCCGAGCCGCTGCGGATCTGTAGCGACGACCGCCCGCACCCGCCATTTCTCTACCCTGACCGCGACGGCAGAACGCAACTTTTGATTAGGATGGCTGCGGAACGGGCAGGTATCCCGATTGAGATCGGTGCCGGCCGGCTACGGCTTCATCCTCGAACGCCTGGCGCAGATTGAGGTCCCGGTCGACCAGGGCGGACGCGATGCCAGCCAGGAGTTCTTCATGGGATTTTCACAGAGCTTCTACCGCGCCAGGCCTGGCCTCGCCGCAGCTTTCTGGCGCGCCATCGGTGAAGTCAGGAGTTCACGCGAGTACCGCCAGGCCGCAGCGACGCTACGCTAGCGGCGCCTCAATCAAGCAAAGTCTTGACCATCACCTTGCCATCCGGTGCGGTGGATTCCTGCCGCACCAGCAGCTGGGTCGCTTTCGCCATCCAGAACTTGGCCACGGTGCCGGGGCGGTTGTAGTCGGTGGTCAGCAGCCAGCAATCGACGGCGCCCTGCGGCCCCTGGATGGTTTCGCTGCCCACCACTTTCCAGGTATAGCGCGCCGGCGCCGGGCCGCCAGGATGGTAGAACATGATGGTCGCTTCATATCCGCTCGCCAGCGGCAAGGCTTGCAGGAACTCGATATCCGTCTCGAAATTGAAGGTCGGTTCCTCGAACACATAATCCTCCACCGTGCGCTTGCCATCCTTCTCGCGGATGCGCTGGTGGGTGCGCGGCTTGAACGTACCCTTGTCGAACCAGGAGTCCAGCAGCACCACGCTGCTATTGGCGCCGTCCCAGCGCTGGCGGATCTGCATGCCCTCAGGTGCGAAGCGCACCTCGCGCGTCCAGATATCGACTGGCGTGTTCACTTCGCCGTTACGCACATAGCGCAGCCAATGGTGCGCACCCTCCTTCACCATCGCAAAGCGCGGCAACTCGGCCCCTACCTTGATCTCAACCGCAAAGGCGGGAGCGCAGCAAAGGGCAAGTGCCAAAAATTTACGCAGCATATTTTTACTCCATGAAATCATGAACTTAAATGCGGCGCACCGTCCTTGTTAACAGAGTTTTCCACAGAAACCGTTAACAACTATCCGATATGGCGGGCCGCAGCCTTGGCGGTCATGATACAGCCCGGCAGGAAGGTGCCTTCCAGCGAACGCTTGCCGCAGGCGCCGCCGCCACCAAAACCGGCCGCCTCGCCCACCGCGTACAGGCCCGCCAGCGGCCGGCCGTCGACGCCGAGTACGCGGCTTTGCATATCCGTCACCAGGCCGCCCAGGCTCTTGCGCGTGACCAGCTGCATCTGGATTGCGATGTAAGGCCCGGCGCCGCGCAACTGCAAGGGGGCCGGTTTGCAGGTGCGCAGCCGGTCCGGACGCCACTGGCGCGCATGCAGGATGCGGCGGATCTGGTCATCGTTGTGCAGCTTGTCGCCATTGGCGAAGTTGGCATCGAAGGCATCGGCGGTGGCTTGCAGCACCTCCGGGCGAACATGGTCGCCGCCAGCCAGCGCGTTCATCCTGGCGGCCAGCCCGGCCAGCGTGTCGTCCACCAGGAAATGGCGGCTCTCCTGCGTCAGCTGGCGCACCAGTCGATGGTTGCCGAACAGCGTCTCCTTGAGGAAGTGCAGCATCTGCCGGTCGCGGATGCGCTGGTTATGCTCGGCGCCGGAGATGGCCAGCTCTTTGGCTGCAATGCGCCAGTTCAGCAGATGCCAGGTCCAGGGCTGCTCCAGGCCCGCCACGCGCTGGCACAGGTCATTGGTATCGAAGCCGGTCACCAGCGGCATCGGTCCGATGCGGCGGCCGCGATGGTCCAGCCATAGCGCGGACTTGCAGGGAATCGAGGACAGGCCGTGGCCGTCGAAATGCGGCTGCGGGTGCGGGAAGCCGGCAGCATAGTTCCACATCTCCCCCGCCGCTGCGATGCGCCCGCCCAAACCCTCCACCAGCCGGTGCAGCTTGCCGTCGGAGTAGGGATGCGCCCCATTCAGCATGCTGGCCGGCAGCGCCCGTCCGGCTGGCCAGTTGGCCCGCACCTCGTCGTGGCCGCCGTTGATGCCGCCCATGGCCAGCACCACGACAGGCGCGGCGAAACGCAGCTCCGCGCCGGTGTCCTCATCCACGCCGGTGGCGCCGGACACCGTGCCCGCGGCATGATCCAGGCCGGTAATGCGGGTGCGGCTCAGCAGCGTCAGGCGACCGCCCTCCCCGGCACGCTGCAGCGCATCGATCAAGGTCACGGCCAGGTGGCGCGAAGTGCCCCACAACACGTGATAGCGCGGCAGCGAGTTGCCCTCGCCATGCAGGCCGCGCTCAACCCAGTTCACCGCCGGCAGGAATTTGAGCCCCATGCCAGTCAGCCAGTCGTACACCTCGGCGCGCGAGTGCTCCACGTATTGGCGCGCCCAGGCCAGCGGCAAGGTGTCGGACCCATCCAGTTCGCCAAAGCGCACCCAGTCCGCCAGCGCGCGTTCCGGCGTATCCGGAATTTTCATGCGCGCCTGCAGCGGCGTGCCGACCAGCGCCATGCCGCCGAAGGCCCAGCGCGCCAGCCCGCCCAGCCGCTCGCGGGTATCGCGGTCGACCAAGGTCACGCGCTTGCCGGCTTGCAGGCATTCGAGCGCGGTGACCAGGCCGGCCAATCCACCGCCCGCCACCAGCACATCGGACTGGATGGCCTGGCTCACGGCGCCACCTTGCGTTTGAGCGCACGCGCCACCGGTTGCGGCAGGTTTTCCAGCGAGCGCAGGAGGTAAGGCAGCACGCGCAGCTTCAGGCCGGAGAACACGCTCGGCACCACCGCCTCGATCAGGTGCGGGCCCGGCGTGGCGAAGGCGCGCTCCAGCGCCGCCGTGAATTCCTCCGCAGTATGGGCGCGCGTGGCTGGCACGCCCATGCCCTGCGCCAGCTGCACGAAATCAAGGCCGGGACCATTCAGGTCCAGCTGGGACTTGGCTTTAGGGCCGGCCCGTTCCGCGCCCACGCGCTCCAGCTCGATATTGAGGATGCCGTAGGAACGGTTGTTGAAGATGACCGAAACCACGTTCAGCTTTTCGCGCGCCATGGTCCATAGCGACTGGATGGTGTACATCGACGAACCGTCGCCGACCAGCGCCAGCACCGGGCGGTCCGGGCAAGCCACCGCCGCCCCCACCGCAGCGGGCAAGCCCTGTCCGATGGCGCCGCCGGTCAAGGCCAGCACGTCGTGGCGCGGCGCGCCGGCGGTGAACATCGGCAGCATGGTGCCGGAGGTCTGCGCCTCGTCCACGACGATGGCGTTATCCGGCAGCAGGTGGCCGACCGCCTTGCAGACCTTCTCCGCCGTGAGCTTGCCGCGCGGGCGACCCGGACGCTGGGCTTCCTGCAGCACCGGCGCGGTTTGCGCGGCGCCGATGGCCTGGCACAGGCGCTGCAGGCTGCCCACCGCATCCTGCGCCGGCGAATTCAGTTCATGCACCGTGCAGCCTTCCGGCACCAGGTAGCTCTTCTTGCCCGGATAGGCGAAGAAGGAGACCGGCGCCTTGGCATCCACCAGGATCAGGTTTTCCAGGCCCGCCAGCTGTACCGAAGCCATCTCCGCCAGATAGGCAATGCGTTCGGCATGCGGCAGCCCCGCTCCGCGTTCGAAGCGGGTCGGGAACACTTCCGCATACAGCTTCACACCGCACTGCGCAGCGATGCGCGCCGCCGCCAGCAGGCCTGGTTCGCGCAGTGCGCGGCCGCCAAGCAGGATGGCAGTCTTGCCGCGCGATTTAAGCACGCCGGCAATGCGCTCGATCACCACATCGTCCGCCAGCGGCGGCTGGGCGATGGGCGACGCCGGCAGCGCCTCTGCGCCCTCGCCCCACGAAACGTCGGCCGGCAGGATCAGCGTCGCCACCTGTCCCGGCGGACCTTTGGCCGCCGTCACGGCCTCCACCACATCCTTGCAAAGCGCCTGCGTCGATTGCGAGGTGCGCACCCAGCTTGAAACATTGCGCGCCGCCGTTTCGATATCCGACTGCAGCTGGGCATCGTATTTGGTGTGGTAGGTGGCGTGGTCGCCGACGATATTCACCACCGGCACCTTGCCCTTGCGCGCATTGTGCAGGTTGGCCAGGCCGTTGCCCAGGCCGCAGCCCAGGTGCAACAGCGTGGACGCCGGCTTGCCCGCCATGCGCGCATAGCCGTCGGCGGCGCCGGTAGCCACGCCTTCGAACAGGGTCAGCACCGCACGCATTTCCGGCGCGGTATCGAGCGCCGCGACAAAATGCATTTCCGAGGTGCCGGGGTTGGTAAAACAGACTTCCACGCCTGCGTTGAGCAGGGTGCGCAGCATTGCCTGGGCGCCGTTTGCCATGAGGGTCTCCTTTATTGGTATGCCGCCATCTTGCTCCCTGCGAGGCCATCGCGTATTGACACTTGACGACAATAAGTTGACACTTGGCGACATGACAGTCCTGGTCCGTTCCGCTACCTTATCGACGTTCGAAGTCCTGGCCAAAGGCCTGCGGCTGGACGTGCCCGCCCTGCTGGCGCGCTTCGGCATCCCGCCGCAGGCCCTGCACGATCCCGACCTGCTGATCCCCTACCAGGCCTTCATCAACCTGCTCGAACATTCCGCCGCACTGGGCCGCTGTCCCGACCTGGGCTTGCGGCTGGCGCAAGCGCGCGGCATCAGCATGCTCGGACCGGTGGCGGTGCTGCTGCGCCATGCCGATACGGTGGGCGACGCGCTGGCCCTGGCCTCGCGCTACATCTTCGTCCACAGCCCGGCCCTGAAGCTGGAAGCCCAGCTGGTGCCCGGCAGCCCCGACCTGGTGGACGTGGTGTTCGACATCGACCATGCCAGCCTGACCGCGCGGCCTCAGGTCATCAGCCTGGCGCTGGGCATCGTCTGCCAGGGCTTGCAGATGCTGACCGATGGCCGCATCCAGCCACAGCGCGTGACGCTGCCGCACGCCCCGGTCGCGGCCGAGGAAGCCTATCGCCAGGCCTACCACTGCCCGGTGGTGTTCGGTGCGCCGGCGGCCACGGTGCGCGTGCGGGTCAGCGATCTGCAGGTTGCGGTATCGCAGAACGACCCTCAGATGAAGGAACTGGCGCTAAGTTTTCTTGAGCAGCTGGATGGCAAGCGCCACGCACTGCTGTCGGACCGCGTGCGGCGGCTGGTGCGCAATTTCCTCAGCGCCGGGCATGCGCGCCACACCGAAATTGCCCGCGCGCTGTCAGTCCACCCGCGCACCATGCAGCGCCGCCTGGCCGACGAAGGCGTCACCTTTGAGGATCTGGTGGACGAGGTGCGCAAGGAGCAGTTCCTGGAACTGGTAGCGCTGGAGGGAGCGCCGGGCATGACGCAGATCGCCCACATCCTCGGTTACGCCGAAGTGTCGGTGCTCACCCGCAGCTGCAAGCGCTGGTTCGGCGCCACACCGCGCCAGATGCGGCAGCGGGCGCACTCGCCAACCAGCCGCTAGCGCCTTACATCGGCGCACGGGAGCGCCAAAGGCCACGCTCCTGGCTGCGGACCGCGAACAAGTACAGCGCAAAGGAAGCCAGCGATAACAGGAATAGCCCGCCGAGCAGCGGCTGGTATGCGCCGCCTTCCAGCATGAAGGCAAGGAGCAGTGGCGCTCCCGCCTTGGCAATCAGCGACGGCGCGGCCAGTGCGCCCGCAATCGCACCGTAATGCGCATGCCCGAATACCGCCTGCGGCAAAGTACCGCGCAGGATCGTCAGCACGCCATTGGTCATGCCGTAGATGAGGCAGAACAGCACCACCGCCCAGGCGCTGGCGCCCAGCGCATACAGCACCAGCAGCGCCGCTGGCAGGCCGGCAAAAGTGACCACGCCCACCGCCTGCGGTGTGGCGCGTCCCACCAGTGCCCTTTCAACCAGCCGGCCGGCAACCTGCATCGGCCCGATCAGCGCCGCCAGGGTGACGGCCAGGTGCCCAGCATGCCCGATCCGGCGGATCAGCGGGATCATATGCACCGACAGCGCCGAAAACGTGAAGGCGTGGGCCGCGAACACGCTGGCCAGCAGCCAGAAAACCGGTTCCGCGACCGCTTGGCGCAGTGAATAATGCTGCTGGCCATCCTTGCGCGCCAACGCGGGTGCGGGCGGCGCGCCATCGTCCAGCAGCAGATGCAATGGCAGGCAGACCGCCAGCAGCGCAGCGGCGAAAACCAGGCAAGTCTGGCGCCAGTCCTGCCGTCCCAACAGCCAGGCAGTGAGCGGCCAGAACACCGTACTGGCCAGGCCGCCCATCAGGGTCACGTTGGAAATCGCCTTGCGCGACGCTTCGCGCAAGCTGCGGTTCAGGGTCGCGAACGCCGCCTCATACAGCGTCATCGCCATGCCGGCGCCCATCACCGTCCAGGCGGCGAAATAGCCCGCCACGCCGGAGCACCAGGCCAGCACCAGCAAGCCCGCGCCCGAAACCAGCGAACCGGCAGCCATCACGCGCCGCCCGCCGATGCGGTCAATCAGGATCCCGACCGGCACCGACGCCACTCCAGCCACCAGCACCGCCCAGGAAAAGGCGCCATACAGTTGCGCAGGCGCCAGCTGCAGCTCAGCCTGGATGGCGGGCGCCATGACGCCAAACGCATAGTACAGGATGCCCCACGAAATCACTTGCGTGACACCCAGCACCCATACCGGGGAAGATTGTGTTTTCATTGACAGCACGCTGGCAGGAATATCGATTGGCGGCTGCCCGCATACAGGCCAACGCGCGTCGGGTCGTTACGCTGTGGATGGTAGCGGAAAGTGCCGAACACCTGGTCCCAGATAACGAGCGCGCGGCCAAAATTGCTGTCACCCTCGCCCTCCTTCGCCGAATGGTGCCAGCGGTGCACCTCATTGGTACTGAATATGTAATTGAGCCAGCCGTTTTGCAGCGGCAGGTTGGCGTGCTGCGTCATCAGTACCGGCAAGCTCAGTGCGAAATAGCCCAGCATAACCTCCTGCGGCACACCGATCACGAGCAGCGGCACGATGCCGAGCAGGTAGTTCAGCGCGTAGTTCAGCGGATGGATGCGGAAATTGTTCAGCGCGTACAGCCGCTCGCTGTCGTGGTGCAGTGCATGCAGCCACCACAGGGCCGGTTGCGTGTGGTGCAGCCGGTGCGACCAGTAGCTGCCGAACTCCGCCAGCAGTGCCGCCAGCACCACTTGCAGCGCAAACGGCCAGCCGGTGGGGAAGATCGCCAGCATGCCCGCCAGCGGCGTACCACCCAGCGCGGCCAGCACGGCGATAGGCGCCAGCCACTTCAACAGCGGGTCGACCAGCGCAAACAGCAAGGCCGTGCTGGCCAGGTCGGTCGCGACATCGCCCTGCGGGCGCCCCCAGGCCGCGCGGTACGGCATGCGGCGCTCGGCCAGCATCGCCAGCAGCAGTGCCGCCACGGCGGGCGCAATCACCGCGAGTTCAAGATTGGCGCCGACCGCCCTCGCATAGCTGAACGATGCCAGGCTCGCCAGCAGCGCCAGCGGCAAGAAGCCCTGCAGGAACGCGCGGTTCATACGCTGCACCCCGATGCCGCGCAACCGCTGGCGCCCCTGGCCTTCTCCTTCACGTCGAGCGCACAACACCCTACACTGCCAGCCGGCGCCGGGCCGCCGCAGCAGCCGCTGTCCGCTGCAGCCTCGGCCGCATAAGCCTGCCGCGTATTGCAGACGCCCGTTTCCGGCAATTCGAGCTGCACGTCGTCGGCCGCCGCGAAATCGCCCGCCAGCGCCGCCACCACCGAACGCACCTGCTCGTAGCCGGTCGCCATCAGGAAGTTGGGCGCGCGGCCATAACTCTTGGCGCCCACCGCGTAATAGCCCGGCTCGGGATGGGCCAGCTCGCGGTGGCCATGCGGCCGCACTGTGCCGCAGCTATGCTCGTTCGGATCAATCAGCGGCGCCAGCGCATCGGTGCTCTCAAGCCAAGGATCGTGGCGCACGCGCAGCTCGCGGGTCAGTTGCAGGTCAGGCCGCGCACCTGTCGCCGCGATGATGCGGTCGATGCCTTCGATGCCGCGCAATTCGCCCGCAGTACCATTGCCCGCCACCTGCAACGCATCACCCTGCAGGCGAACGGACTGGATACGGAACCCGGTATGCAATTCCAGCTGCCCTGATGTCATCAATGTACGCAGGCGCAGGCCGAGCTGGCCGCGCGCCGGCAGGCCATCGGCTTCGCCGCCGCCGAACACCCTGTCCAGTTGTTTACCGCGCACTGCCCACACAATTTGCGTACCCGGCGCCTCTTCCGCCAACTGCGCCAATGCCAGCAGGCTGCCCACCGCAGAGTGCCCGGCTCCGACCACCAGCACGCGCCGCCCGGCGAAGGAAGCACGCGCCGCGCCAAGGACGTCCGGCATGCCATAGTCGATGCGCCCTGCCGCTGCAGCTTCGCCCAAAGCCGGCAAGCCATTGCTGCCAAGCGGATTTGGCTGCGACCACGTGCCAGTCGCGTCAATCACCGCCTGCACCTGGTAATCCTGCTCGCCCTGCGCGCCCACGGTACGCACGGTGAAGGCTGCCGCTTCGCGTCCGCGCGATTTGACCTTGTCGAAGCCGGCGCGCGCCACCTGCACCGCGCGCTGCCCGGTATGGATATGCGGCGCCAGCTCGGGCAACTGCGCCAGCGGCTTGAGATAGAAGTCGATAATCTCTCCAGCCGTCGGCAACTCCTCCAGGTCCGGCGTATTCCAGCCGTGCGTCTCCAGCAGTTTGCGCGCCGCCTTGTCGATGTTGTACCGCCACGGCGAGAACAGGCGCACATGGCGATAGCTTTCCAGGTTGGCGCCCACCCCGGCGCCCGCTTCCAGCACCAGCGGCGTGAAGCCGCGCGCCAGCAGTTGCGCCGCTGCCGCCAACCCGACCGGCCCGGCGCCCAGCACCGCCACCGGCAGCTGGCTTCGGCCCAGCGGGGCCGCCATCAGCGTTGCAGAGGCCGGGCACACGCCCTGGAACTCGCGCGACGCCTGCAAGGACTGGGGAGCTGTCTCACGCTCGATGCGCTGGAAGCCGTATTTTTCGAAGAAGCCTGCCGCCGTGGTGGTCAGCAAATACAGCGTTTCCACACCTGCTGCACGCGCCTTGTCACGCAGCGCATCGAGCAAGTGCTTTCCTGCGCCCTGCCCTTGCAGCCGCTGCGCCACCACCACAGAACGCAGCAAGGCCGCTGGCCCGTACCGCTCAAAGCCCCCGGCACTTTGTACGGCGCCATCCACCTCGCCGACCAGGAAGTGCTCCAGATGTTCGCGCGCCCCATCCAGCGGCAGTCTGGCGGCCAGTAGCAGCGCTTCAATCGCGGGCCAATCGGATTGGACTGCAGCGCGGTAGGTCAGAATCTCAGTCATTTGCTTGCTCCTTTGTTATTCGGCGAATTACGAATAAATGGTTTTAAAAAATGCCCCTCACAGGGCATTGATCAGCTGCTTGAGTTGCCCGATCCGCTTCGGGTTGATGCAATAGCACACCCGTTGCGCATCGGATGATCCGAGAATGAGTCCGGCTTCCTTGAGAACGCTCACGTGCTGGGAAATAGTGGACGGCGACAGCGGCAATACGTCCGCCAGGTTGCCGAAATAGCACGCCCCGTACGATGCCAGGTAGCACAGCAGCTGTACACGCGCCGGATGCGCCAGTGCCTTGCACAGCTGCGCCACTTGTTCGGCATCCACCGCGGGTAGCGTGCCATCCGGCTTGATATCGCAACAACTGCTCATAGTTCGCTCATTCGTTCTTCGACGAATTAAGAATAATTCCAATGCCATGAAGCTGTCAACATAATTCGATGGTCCGCATGGCCAAGCGCGCGGCACATTACCTTGTGTGACAAATGGTGAGAATGTAGTCCATTTGACATGCTACGCTGAGCAATACGCTTGATGAAAGCCGCGCTTTGATTAAAAAATTACTGGTGGGTATCGCACCGTTCCATGACCTCAATTCTGCGAGCATTGTGTGCAATGGTTGTCGCATGCGCGGCGCACACCGCTTGTCTGGCTGAATCCCCCAAAGAACTCCGCAAACTGGCGCTGGTCATTGGCAACGCCACCTATACCAACGCCCTGCCCCTGGAAAACTCCAGCAACGATGCCAGCGATATGTGCGAGGCTTTGCTGAAACTGAATTTCGAGGTGATCTGCAAGCTGAACCTGACCACCAAGCGCGAGTTCAAAGATGCCATCTACGAATTCAGCGGCAAGACCAACGAACAGACCCTGGCGCTGTTCTACTTCGCCGGACACGGCATGCAGATCGACGGGCTGAACTACCTGATTCCCACCAAGGCTGCCCTCCGCACCAAGAGTGACATCGAAGATGAAAGCGTCCAGATCAACTACTTGATGTCGGAGATGGACGGGCGCAAGGCGGCCCTGAATATCTTCCTGTTCGACGCTTGCCGCAACAATCCCTTCATCAATCCGATCCGTGGCTATGCGCCGCGCCTGGGCCTGGCATCCCAGCTGTACACGCCGGTCAACAGCATCCTCGCCATGTCCACCGGCTCCGGCCAGCTGTCGCTGGATGGTGTCGGCCGCAATGGCACTTTCACCAAGAACCTGCTCAAGGTGCTGGCGACACCGCGCCAGTCGGTCGAGGACATGCTGAAAGCTGCCAGCGCCGGCACCAGTGAAGATGCGCGCCGGCTCGGCCGCCAGCAGATCCCGCAGATCACCACTTCCTACACTGAGCGATACTGCCTGGCCGGCTGCGACGATCCCCAACTGGCCGCGCGCCAGCTGCAGCTCAATGCCAAGTCGCAGGAGCTGGAGAAACTGCAGGAAATCATCGCCCAGACCAAGGCCAAGCAAAACGAGCTGGACCAGCAGAAATCCGCGCTGCTGCAAAAGCAGAACGAGCTGGAGCGCATGACGCAAACCCTCGAACGCACGCAACAGCAACAACAAGAAGCCGCCAACAAGCAGGCCACCACCACCGCGCAGAAGAACGCCGAAGCAGTCCGCTCGCTCAACGCCGACATCGAACAAGCCAACGCCAAGGCGCGCGAGCTGGATGTCATCAAGGCGTCGCTGCTGAAGAAGCAGGACGAACTCAATAACTTGCGCGACACCCTGAACGCCCAGCAGGCCGCCATCGAACGCCAGGCCAAGGACGTCCAAACCCGCAGCGTCGAAAAACCCGCCGAGAAGAAAAAGCCAATCACGATCATTCCGACCTTCTAACCGCAGTCCACCGCCCTGGAGTCAGATGTGAAAACGACCAACAGCAAAGCACTTCTCTTCGCAACGTTCTCATTCCTTTTTCCATTCACCGCGGCGATTGCCGACGACGCCAGCGACTCAAGCCCGCAATTCAGCGTCGGCCTCAAGGCATGGAACGCCACTTGGGGCACGGCCCTCCCAACCCTGTACACCGTGGCCACACCTGCCGGCACCATACACGTCAGCGAATCGCTGGACAGCGCAGAGGGCTCAAGCAAGACCTCCGCCTACCCCAGTTTCGCCGTCAAGAAAGACCGCTTCCTCGTCTCTGCCAGTTTCGCCCGCTTTTCGAACGATTTTCTTTCGCCCAATACATCGGTCATTGCGCCCAATGGCATGAATGTCTCGACCTCGCGCTCCGATCACATCAAGCGCAGGGAAAGCGATTTCACCGCCGGCTACTACGTCATGCCGAATATTGTGGTGAGCCTGGGTTATAAGCACGCTACGGAGGACCGCACCTCCACCCTCAGCCTGGGCGGAGGTACGGTTCCTTTACTGAAAAACCGGGCCAGGGGCTTGCTCCTGGGCGCGGCAGCCAACTTCTCGATCATGGACAGGCTGTCGCTAAGCAACCAGATCGCCTATGGCCCTGCACGCATCAAAGTCAGCCTGGCCGACCAGTCCTTCCCGGACGACACGGTAAGTGCGCGCTATATGATTTATGAAATCGGCTTGAACTACGCGCTGCCGACCGGCATCGGCCGCGGCACGGCAATCGGTTTAGGCTACCGTTCGCAACTCGTGCGGACCGACAGCGCCGGCCCGGCGAACATGAATGGCCGCCGCTACCGAGATGCACGCGAAGGCTTCCTGCTCTCGATGACGATCGCAATCTGACACCGTACTACGGCTGAGTGCGGTGAATTTATGTGAGTTTTGTTCAGCCCTTTCGGATGTACTATCGAAGCAGGTCAGCAAGCACCATCGCCCCCCTGCGCCCGCACGTACGTTCTCGCATCACAGACTGGAGAACCACAATGGCACGCCCCTTCCTGTTGCCGAAAATTCTGCCGTGCGTGGCCCTTGCCGCCATGCTGTGCTCCTGCGCGGCGCCGCCCAAAAAGCCCAGCGTCGCCCAGGCCAACATCACGGTGGCGGCCGACGTCAACCCCGACGCGCGCGGGCGCCCCTCGCCTGTCGTGATCCGCCTGTACGAACTGAAAGCCCTGGGCGGATTCCAGAACGGCGACTTCTTCTCGCTGTTTGAGCGCGGCAAGGAGGTACTGGGCGCGGACGTTTTGGCCAGCGAGGAGATGGTGCTGCGCCCCGGCGACAAAAAGCGTATGGACCGCCAGCTGCAGCCGGACACCCGCTTCGTGGCAGCGGTGGCAGCCTTCCGCGACCTGGACCGCGCGGTGTGGCGCGCCTCCGTCGCCATCGCCCCCAACCAGACCGTCCCCATCACGATCAACCTGAAAACGCGCGAAATCTCGATCACAGATAAGTGAGGAGCGGACATGTCCTGGGAAAGCAAGGTCATTTGGTCGGAAGGCATGTTTTTGCAGCCCCAGCATTTCCAGCAGCATGAACGCTACCTGGAAAAACTGATCGAGTCGCGCGCCCGCCACACCCTGCCGCATGCCTGGGGCTTTGCCGGGCTGGAGATCGACGAAGCAGCACTGGCCATGGGCAAGCTGGCGCTCGCCGCCGGCCACGGCCTGTTCCCCGATGGCACGCCGTTCGACTTCCCCGCCACGCACCGCGCACCGCTGCCGCTCGATATCCCCGCTGAAGCGCGCAACCAGCTGGTGCTGCTGGCGGTGCCGATGCGCCGCCAGGGCGGTCTGGAAGCCGACCTTGGCGCGGAAGGCAGCGACCGCCTGGCGCGCTACGCCGTGACCGACGTCGAAGTACCCGACATCACCTCCAACCGTTCCGACCCGATCCAGCTGGGCGAACTGCGCCTGTGCCTGCTGCTCGAAAGCGAGCGTACCGACGCCTATGCCTGCCTGGGCGCCATCCGCCTGCAGGAGCGGCGCGCCGACAACCAGATCCTGCTGGACAAGCAATACATCCCGCCCACCCTGAGTATCCGCAGCGACCGCACGCTGGCGGCGTATTGCGACGAAATCCACGGCCTGCTGCACCAGCGCGGCGAAACGCTGGCGGCGCAACTGGCCCAGCCCGGGCGTGGCGGCGTGGCGGAGATTGCCGACTTCCTGCTGCTGCAGACGGTGAACCGACACGAGCCGGTGTTCGCCCATTTGCGCCAGCGCGCCCAGCTCCACCCCGAGCAGCTGTTCGTCGCCATGCTGGCCCTGGCCGGCGACATGTCCACCTTCGGCAATGAACGGCGGCGCGTGCCGGCCTTCCCCGAATACCAGCACGACAGCCTGGAGAAGTGCTTCCTGCCGCTGATGCTGGAGCTGCGCCGCTACCTGAGCCTGGTGCTGCCGCGCAGCGCCGTGCCGATCGAACTGCAGCTGGTGCAGCCCGGATGGCGGCGCGCCATCGTGCCCGACCGCAACCTGCTGAAGCAGGCCAGCTTCGTGCTGGCCGTGAACGCCCAGATGCCGGCCGACACCCTGCGCGCACGCTTTCCCACCCAGGCCAAGTTCGGCCCGGCCGAGCGTATCCAGGACCTGGTCAACCTGTCGCTGCCCGGCATCGCGCTGCGGCCGATGCCCGTCGCGCCGCGCCAGATCCCCTATCACGCGGGCTTCAACTATTTTGAACTGGAACGCAGCGGCGAGCTGTGGCAGCAGCTTGAGCAGTCGGCCGGGCTGGCCATGCACCTCGCCGGCGAGTTCCCCGGCCTGGAGCTTGAACTCTGGGCGATCAAGGGGTAAGCATGAGCCAAGACGATCCTTTTGCCGCGCCGGACCTGGACCGCACCGTGGTCCTGCCGACGCCCGGCGGCCGCCAGCGCACCGAGGCCGCGCCGCCTGCGCCCAGCCACGACATCCCGGCCAGCGCCGCCGCACCGGTGCCGGCCGGCCCGTGCGCGGGATTGAATCCGCTGGTGGCCGCCGCCAATCCGCTGCTGAACGTGGTGCCACAGCTGCGCGCCAGCACCCACCATCCCAACCCGATCGCCGCGCGCGACGGCCTGGCGCTGCAAGTCAAGGAGTTCGAACGGCGTGCGCGCGCTGCCGGCGTCTCCAATGAGCAGGTCATCGCCGCGCGCTATGCGCTCTGCACCCTGATCGACGAAACCGCCGCCTCCACCCCATGGGGCGGCTCCGGCGTGTGGGCCGGCGCCAGCCTGCTGGTCATGTTCCACAATGAGAACTGGGGCGGCGAAAAATTCTTCCAGCTGCTGTCCAAGCTGGCCGAACGCCCTGCCGAACACCGCGACCTGCTGGAACTGATGTACATCTGCCTGGCGCTCGGACTGGAAGGCCGCTACCGCGTGCTGGATAACGGCAAGGCGCAGCTGGAAGCGCTGCGCGAACGGCTGGCCCAATTGCTGCGCAATACGCAGGGCGAATATGAGCGCGACCTGTCGCCGCAATGGCAAGGCGTGGCCGTCGAACGCAAAAGCCTGCTGGCCGCCGTCCCGCTGTGGGTGGCGCTGGGCGCGGCCGGCGTGCTGATGCTCGGGACTTACTTCGCCCTCGGCTACTTCCTGGCCGATGCCTCCGACCCGGCGTTCGCCCGCATCCAGGCCCTGCGCGTGAAGATGCCCGCACAGGCCGCACCACCGCCGCCCCTGCCGGCAGCGCAGCCGCGCCTGGCCGGCTTCCTGGCGCCGGAGATTGAGCAAGGCTTGCTGGCCGTGCGCGACGAACAAAGCCGCAGCGTGATCACCATCCGCGGCGATGGCCTGTTCGCGCCCGGCAGCGCCACCCTGGCGCCGGCCTACCTGGGCGTGATGGACCGCATCGCCGCCGGACTGGCCACCGTGCCGGGCAAGGTGCAGGTGATCGGCCATACCGATAACCAGCCCATGCGCAGCGCACGCTTCCCATCGAACTGGCACCTGTCGCAGGAACGCGCCCAGGCGGTCGTCAGCCTGTTGCAGGGCAAGAGCAGCGACCCGGCCCGCTTCAATGCCGACGGCCGCGCCGATGCCGAACCGATCGCCGCCAACGCCACACCCGCCGGACGCGCCAGCAACCGCCGCGTCGAGATTGTCCTGACGCCGTTGCAGGGCGAAGGGGGCGGCAAATGAAAAAACTCTTCGCCCTGTTGTGCAACCGCTGGGTGCTGGCGGTGCTGGGCCTGGCCGCCATCGCCCTGCTGGTGTGGATAGTCGGCCCCCTGATCGCCATCGCCGAATACCGTCCGCTGGAGCCGGTGCTGGCGCGCCTGGTCCTCATTGGCCTGGTGCTGCTGTTCTACATCGGCAAGGCGCTGTGGCAATGGTTCAAGGCGCGCCAGGCCAATGCCCGCCTGATGGATGGCCTGCTCAAGCAAGCACCCGCACCCTCCGCCACCGACGATGGCCTGGCGCTGCAGGAAATTGCGGCCCTGCGCCAGCGCTTCGAAAACGCCGTGGCCACGCTCAAACAGGCACGCCTGAAAGAACGCGGCCGCAAGTCCCCGATGGCCTGGCTGGCCGACCTGGGCCGCCAATGGGTCTACGAGCTGCCGTGGTATGTGCTGATCGGTGCGCCCGGCTCCGGCAAGACCACCGCCCTGCAGCACTCCGGCCTGCAATTCCCCCTTAGCGAACAATTCGGCCGCGAAGCGATCCGCGGCGTGGGCGGCACCCGCAACTGCGACTGGTGGTTCACCAATGACGCCGTGCTGCTCGACACCGCCGGGCGCTACACGACGCAGGAGAGCCACCAGAAGGCCGACCACGCCGCCTGGACCGGCTTCCTGCAGCTGCTGAAAAAATACCGCGCGCGGCGCCCGATCAACGGCGCCCTGCTCACCATCAGCGTGCCGGACTTGCTGGACCAGTCGCCCGCCCAGCGCGCCAGCCACATCGCCGCCCTGCGCCAGCGCATACAGGAGCTGCACGAAGAGTTGAACATCCGCTTCCCGCTCTACCTGCTGGTCACCAAGATGGACCTGCTGCCCGGCTTCATGGAGTTCTTCGCCGATATGGGCAAGGAAGAACGGGCCCAAGTCTGGGGCATGACCTTCCCCCATGCGGAAACAGCCGCCGGCGCCAGCGTGGCGCCCGGCTTCACCGAACAGTTCACCGCACTGGAGCAGCGCATCAATGCGCGCCTGGTCGACCGCCTGCAACAGGAACGCGACCCGCAGCGCCGCGCCCAGCTCTATATCTTCCCGCAGCAGCTGGCCGCCCTGCGCGGCGTGCTGGGCGAGTTTGTGGAGCAGCTGTTCACCGACTCGCGCTTCACCGAGAAGCCGATGCTGCGCGGCGTCTACTTCACCAGCGGCACGCAGGAGGGCAGCCCGCTCGACCGCATGCTGGGCGGCCTGGGGCGCGCACTGCAGCTGGAACGCAAGGTACTGGCGCCGCAAGTCCCGACCGGCAAGAGCTACTTCATTACCCGCCTGCTGACCGAACTGGTGATCCCCGAAGCCGGACTGGCCGGCACCAACCTGCGCTGGGAGCGCCGGCGCGCCATACTGCAGCTGGCCGGCCTGGCGCTGGTGGGCCTGCTCACGCTGGGCGCCATCACCGCCTGGGCCATCAGCTACAGCAAGAACCGCAACTACATCGACGATGTGCAAGGACGGCTGCAAACCGTGTCGCAGCAGATCGACACCCTGGCCCGCCAGCGCGACACCAACCTGGTCGAACTGCTGCCCACGCTGCGGGCCGTACGCGATATTGCCCACGTCTCGGCCAACCTGCCCGGCAAGGTGCCTCTGTCGATGGGCTTTGGCCTGTACCAGGGCGACAAGCTGGAAGCCGCCGCCCGCCAGGCCTATCAGCGCCTGCTGCGCGACGTCTTCCTGCCGCGCCTGGAAAGCCGCGTGCAGCAGCAGCTGCGGACCGACAGCGCCACCAACCCCGAGCTCTTGTACGAGGGGCTGAAGGCTTACATCATGCTGCACGACAGCCAGCACTTCAACGCCATCGCCCTCAAGGCCTTCATCACCGCCGACTGGGCCGGCAGCCTGCCGCGCGACGTCAGCAACGAGCAGCGCAAGGAGCTGGAAGGACATCTCGACGCCCTGCTCGCCAGCGGCGACAACCTGGCCGGCAGCCCGCCCGATACGCAGCTGATCGCCGACGCGCGCAACGCCGTCGCCAGCACGCCGCTGGCGGCGCGCATCTACCACCGCATCCGCCGCCAGGGCGCCGGCAGCAACCTGCCGGAATTCACCATCGCCAGCGCCGCCGGCCCATCCGCGCTGCTGGTATTCACCCGCGCCAGCGGCCAGCCGCTCACCAGCGGCGTTCCGGGGCTGTTCAGCGTCAACGGCTACCACAACGTCTTCCTGTCCGAAGCCGAGCGCGTCACCGGCCAGCTGGCCGACGAAGAAGGCTGGGTGCTCGGACTGCAGCAAAAGGAACGCCGCGTCGCCGACCCGGCCACCAAGGCCAGCGTCCTGAACGACGTACGCCGCCTCTACCTGGAGGACTACGCGCGCACCTGGCTGAATTTCGTCAACGACATCAAGTTGATCCGCGCCACCGACCTGCAGCAAAGCATCCAGTTCGCCCGCATCCTGTCCGCGCCCGATACGCCGCTGCCGGCCTTGATGCGCGCCATCGTCAAGGAGGTCACCCTGGTCCAGCTGGAGGACAGCGACAAGACCGTGATCGACAAGGCCGGCGACAAGGTGAAAAGCACGCGCGATGAACTGATGAAGCTGTTCGGCACCGGCAACGAACGCCCCGCCGCCGGCGCGGCCAAGGCGCGGCCGGAAGATATCGTCGACGAGCAGTTCAACGAGCTGCGCCGCCTGGTGCGCAGCGCCGCTCCCGGCCAGCCGGCGCCCATCGACGCCAGCACCGCCATGATCAAGGACTTCTACACCCTGCTGACCGCCACCGAGGCCGCGCTGAAAGCCGCCAACACGCCGCCGCCCAGCGAGGTACCGAACCGCATCAAGGCCGAAGGCAGCCAGATGCCGGAGCCGATCCGCTCCATCCTGCTCACGCTGTCGGCCGGAGGCACCAGCCAGGTGATGGGCGTGGCGCGCTCCAACCTGGGACAGGCCATGCGCGCCGCGATCGGCGACTTCTGCAGCAAAGCCATCACCGGCCGCTACCCCTTCGTGCGCAGCAGCACGCGCGACGTCACGCCGGATGACTTCAGCCGCCTGTTCGCACCGGGCGGCCTGATCGACGACTTCTTCCAGAAAAACATGGCGCAATACGTGAACACCGCCACCCGGCCCTGGAGCTTCCGCGTGATGGGCGACGCCTCGATGGGCGCCAGTTCCGGCGCCCTGCTGCAATTCCAGCGCGCCCAGGTGATCCGCGACGTCTTCTTCCGCAGCGGCAGTTCGGCCGCATTGCGCCTGGACGTAAAGCCGATGATGATGGACGCCTCGATCACCCAGTTCATCCTCGACGTCGACGGCCAGCTGGTCAAATACAGCCACGGCCCGCAAGTGCCGGCCCAGGTGCAGTGGCCCGGCTCGCGCGGCAGTTCCCAAGTACGGGTGCAGCTGGTCCCGATCAGCACCACCGGCGCCTCCGGCCGCACCTTCGAAGGCGCCTGGGCCCTGTTCCGCCTGTTCGACCAGGTGCAGATCGACAGCACGGGACAGCCGGAGAAATTCCAGGCCACCTTCAATATCGACGGCCGCAAGGCCCAGTTTGAAATCCTGAGCAACAGCGTGCGCAACCCATTCCGCTTGCCAGAACTGGAGCAATTCCAATGTCCGGGCCTGCTCTAGCCCCAGCCATCGCCGGCTGGTATGGCAAGCTGCCGGCGCTGGGCGACTTTGCTTCGCGCCGCCTGCCGCAGCCATTCATCGACCAATGGGACGCCTGGCTGCAGCGCGGCCTGGCCGCCAGCCGTGCCAGCCTGCAGGAGCGCTGGGAGCAGGTCTACCTGAATGGACCGCTGTGGAACTTCGCCCTTCTCAACGGCGCCTGCGGCGAGCGCGCCTGGGCCGGCGCCGTCATGCCCAGCGTGGACAAAGTCGGCCGCCACTTCCCGCTCACCATCGCGCTGGAACTGGCGCCCGCGCCCTCGCTGCTGGCCAACCTGCTGGCCGCGCACAGCTGGTTCGCCGCCATCGACGAAGTGGCGCTGGCCTGCCTGGATGTCAATGTCGCGCCCGAGCAGCTGGAACAGCAACTGGCCCAGCACCCATTCCCCTCCCACCTGGTGCCGCCGCAAGGCGCAATGGCGGCGCTGGGACACTGGTGGACCGGCAACGACGATGCGCCGATCGCCCTGGCACTGGCCGCCGGCGAAACCCTGCATGGCGTTTTCACCGGCGCCGCGCTTGACCGCCTGGCCCGCAGCGGCGGCGCGCGCAGCATCTGGTGGACGGCGCCCGCGCCCAACGCCAGGACCCTGCTGCTGGCCTTCCCCGGGATGCCGAACGAAGTTGACTTTGCACTCTTGCTTGAAGGGGCCGCCGCCTATGAGCCAGCCACCAGACAATGAACGCACCATGCTGCCGCCGTCCGGCGACGGGCCGGCCGTGCTGGACTGCGGCAACAACGCCCTGCCGGTCGGCACCCGCCTCGGTGAGTTCGAAATCCTCGGCGTGATCGGCGAAGGCGGATTTGGCATCGTCTACGAAGCCTACGACCAGCAATTGCAGCGCCACGTCGCATTGAAGGAATACATGCCATCCGCACTGGCCGCGCACACCAGCACGGTCCACGTGACGGTGAAATCGAGCCGCAATGTGGAGACGTTCCAGATCGGCCTGCGCAGCTTCGTCAACGAAGCGCGCCTGCTGGCCCAGTTCGACCATCCGGCCCTGGTCAAGGTGTACCACTTCTGGGAAGACAACGGCACCGCCTATATGGTGATGCCCTACTACCACGGCAAGACGCTGAAGGAAGCCCTGCGCGGCCAGGCAGCGCCGCCCGACGAAGCCTGGTTCCGCCACCTGCTGGCGCCCCTGCTCGACGCGCTGGAAGTGATGCACAACGAGCAGTGCATCCACCGCGACGTCGCGCCCGACAATATCCTGATCCTGGACGATGGCAGGCCGCTGCTGCTGGATTTTGGCGCTGCACGGCGCGCCATCAGCGGCAAGACCGACGCCTTCACCGTCATCGTCAAGCAGAATTACGCACCCATTGAGCAGTACGCAGAAGTACCGACCATGCGGCAAGGCCCATGGACCGACTTTTACGCCCTGGCCTCCGTAGTGTATTTCGCCATCACCGGCAAGCCGCCCATCGCAGCCGTCACGCGCCATATCGCCGACACCCACACGCCGCTGGTGCAGGCGGCGGCCGGCCGCTACAGCCAGGCTTTCCTGCAAGCGCTCGACCAGTGCCTGGCGGTGCACCCGGACCAGCGCCCGCAAAGCGTGCCTGAATTGCGCAAGGCCCTGGGGCTGGACGGCAGCGCGGCAGCGGCGCAGGCGCCTGCCGGCAAGGAGTCGGCATCTGCCCGCCGCATGCGGCGCATGGCCTGGGCCATCGGCTTGCCTGCCGTGGCGCTGATTGCCGCCTACGCCGTCAACGAGCTGACGCAGGAGCAGCCCGCGGCGACGGCGGCGGCTACTCCGGCCGCACCAGCGCCCCCGCCAGCGCCTGCAACGGCGCCGCCGCTAGACAGGCCATTTGACCCGATTGAAGCGTTGGATGAAGTTTTCCAGGCACGCAACCGCGACCACGCTGTCACGGTCTCGCTGGAGCAAGCCCAGGTCAGGATAGGCAAGGACGAACTGCGCTTCTCCATCCGCTCGTCCAAACCGGGCTATGTCTACGTGCTGATGGTCGGTACCGACCGCTCGCAATTCTGGCTGCTGTTCCCCAACGCGATTGACGGCGACAACCGCATCGAAGCCGGCAAGCAGCTGGCCCTCCCGCGCGCCAAGTGGCACATGGTGGCCTCAGGCCCGCCCGGGACCAACCAGTTCGTCGCCCTGGTATCCGATTCGCCGCGCGACTTCCACGGCGCGGGCTTGCGCGACCTGACGCCGTTCTCGGAATTCCCGCTGGCGACCATATCCCAGCTACCGCCTGCCGCTGCCGGAGAACAGCCGCTCTTCGCCGGCAAGGCAAGCTGCCCGCAGACAGCAGGCAGCTGTCCCGCCAGCTACGGCGCCGCAGTCTTCTCCATTGCTGAAGTCAACCCCTGAATCAGGGCGTCATATTCACAATGGTCACGCGCCGGTTCTCCGGTGCGATGGGATTAACCTTGTTCATCAATTCCTTGTCGCCCTTGCCGATGGCGTCCAGCCGTCCGGTATCGATATTGGTGTTATGCACCAGGTACTGGCGCACCGATTCCGCCCGCGCCTGCGACAGGGTCTGGTTGGCATCGCTCGCGCCGCGCGGGTCGGCATGGCCCTCGATCGAGAAGCGATAGGTGGAGAGCTTGTCGGAGGACAGCGCACGGCCCACCACATTCAGCACCTGCTTCGCGTGCGAGGTCAATTCCGATGAATTGGTCTGGAACGTGATCAGCAAATTGGTGCTGGGCTTGGCCGCCGGAGCCGCAGCGGCGTTGGGCGTGCCGGTATCGGCCGTGACGCGGATGCTGCGGGTGCGGACGGGCGTGGCCGGCGTAAGCGCTTCGATCAAGACCGCCTCCGTAACTTCCTGCGGCTTGAGCACCTTGTCGCTCTGCGCCAGCGCAGGCAGGGCAAGGGACAGCAAGGAAACGAGCATCGCCAAATTCCTGGTATTCATTTCATCCCCCTCTACTTAATTAAAGTCGTCCCGCGCCGTGCAGGCGACCACCAATGCCGAATAATTGTCCTGTCCTTCGCTGCCGTGCGCCGCGACCTGGCTTTCCATCCGCCGCAGCCAGGTTTCCGGCGAGTCGGCCTCGTTCAAGCTGCGCTCCATCTGCGCCTCGTCAACGTATTCCCAAAAGCCGTCGGTACACAGCAGGAAAATGTCGCCGTCCGCAATCTCAAAACCCCGCGACTGAATGGTGGGCGTGAACGTCTTGGTATCGCCCAGCGCCGCCAGCAGCATATTGCGCTGCGGCGCCTTGCGCAGGTCCTGCGACTTCATATAGCCGGCGTCGATCATGCTTTGCAGGACGCTGTGGTCCTTCGTCTGCAGGATGATGCGCTGCTGGCGCAAGCAGTACAGGCGCGTATCGCCGACATGGCCCCAGGTCGCGGTGCGCCGCTCCGAATCGACCACCAGCACCGCGATCGTTGCACGCATCTCCGCCAGGTGCGGGGAACCCAGCTGCGCCGCCACGATGGCGTCATTCGCCGCTCGCAGGGATGCGGCGATGCCGTCCGGCCCGCAGTCCGGCGACTGGCGGAACCACTCCAGCACATGCTGCACCGCCAGCTTGGACGCCACCTCGCCACCGTTATGGCCGCCCGCTCCGTCCGACAGCACGCAGAAGCTGCGGCCCTGGTGCGACCAGCAGCCATAGGCATCCTCATTGACCGAGCGCCCACCGGATTTCGACAGCACGGATATATTGAGCTCCATTGCCCGTCCCCCGCCCTAGTGAGAGCTTTCGTTGCCGTCCTGCTGCAGTTTGTCCAGCTGCGCCTCGTACGCGGCCAGGAAGGCCTTGCCGAACAGGGAATGGAAATCGTCCTCCGCTTCGCGCGTGATGTCGGCATACAGCTCGCCGTACAGGCTCCAGAGCTTGGCCTTGCGATTCATGGGCAGCAAAGTGTCGACCACGCTCTTCTCGCTCAGGCGCTTCTCCAGCTGCGCGGGGTTGAAGCGCAGCAGCACCCCTGCCAGCGCCGCGCGCATGCCAGCCATGAAGGCGAATTCGTGGGCGCGCAGGTCGTCGTAGGCGTCCTTCATCGCCGGCAGCGGCGGCAGGAAGCCCTGGCCGCGCGGCGCCAGCAGATGCGCCAGCGCCACGTCCACGTTGGGCGAGAACTTGAGGGGGTTGTTTTCCTCCGACCTGATCATCGTCATCTCGGCGCGGATCTCGCGCTTCAGCAGTGCCCGCGCCTTCAGCAGGTCCAGCGTGCCCTGTGTGGCTTCGCGCAGCAGGTGGCCAAGCATCTGCATCGCCAGCGCATCCAGCGGACCTTTCATCTCAAGGTCCGGCACGCCCGCCCCGCCCAGGAAAGCGCGCATCAGTTCCCCGTTATCCTCGCTCGCCCGTTCCGCCACCTTACCGGCTGCCGCCGACCGTGCCGCAGGCGCGCGGGCAGCGCCAGGCTTGGCGTCCGCCACAACCGCCGGCACAGACGCGGGCGCTGGCGTCGCTGCATTCGCCGCTGGCGGCGCTGCCTCCGGAGGCAGCGGTGGAAACAGCACCGGCTCCTTCCGCTCCTTGCGCGCCGACGATGGCGACGGCACCGTCAACGTCTTGATCCCATCACCGCTTTCCTGCTCTTCCCCAGAGCCCCAGGAAACCAGCATGCTCTTGCTGTCTTCCCCGTTCCCTGGTGGAGTGACCTGCGGCGGTGTGAACGCCCCCCTTATCTCCGGTGTGTCATTGCGCTGGCTGGGCTCAGAAGGCTCCGGAGCCTTTGCAGCCCCAAACACCACAAGTGGGTCGACACTCGCCCCCGTTCCCCGCGAAACACCATCGCCCGACAAAGGGTGCCCGGCTGGGAATGGATTGGATGCCGCCCCACCGCCCAGCCCAAACATCTGGTTGATATCCGAATCCGCGCCGCCGCCCAGACCGAGGCTAAAGACCTCCTTCGCCGGCTCCGGCGCGCGTGGCGCCGACGGCCCACCAAACAGGTTGAAGTCATTGGACATGCCACCCGCACCGCCAAACAGGTTCATCGGATCGTCCACCGGCGCCTTCTGCGCCGCCGGCTCCCCGATCACCTGCAAGGTATAAGCCCCAATCCGCAGTTCATCGCCATCCAGCAGATCCGCCTCATTCCCATTTCCCAGCGCCCGCCCGTTCACGTACACCGGCGACGCGCTGCTCAAATCACGGATCACATAAGTGCCGCCGCGATAAGCCACCGTCGCATGCGCCCGCGAGACATAGCGTTCAGGATCAGGCAAAACCAGCGCATTGTCATCCGAGCGCCCAATCACCCCGCCAGCCTCGCCGAACTCCCCCACCAGCGGCGCGGTAGGTGGCTGCCCGTTGTATGAAACCGCCTTGATCATGATCATAGCGCTCACCTCTCAAGATTCCATTTGCTTCAACCACCGCTGCTGGCGCCATGCAGGCGCGCTGGTGGGGAACAGCTTTGTCCCCGGCTGCAGCAGGCATAGATACTCGGCCGCAGCGATGCGCTGACGCTGGTAGCCCTCGCGCAGCACCTTGAGGCAATGCGCCACCGATGGCGGCTCGCCCATGAAGTAGCGCACGCCTGGCTGGAATCGGTGCTGGTTTGCGTCCCACCAAGCCTGGACCTTTGCTTGGTCCGGCCACGGCAAACCGTCGTCATCATCCACCGCCATATCGTCCTCACCCGCTCCAGCGCCCGACGCGTCCAATCCAAGCGCGGCCAAGTCCACGCCGGCCAGCAAGGAAAACGCCTCCCCTGCCAGACGAGCCAATTTCACGTCGCCCATCTGCCTGATCAACCACGGAACATAGTAGGGATCGCCCGACACACCGGCGCCGCGAACTAATGTCCGTGCGTCAGAAGAACTCTGCGCCAAGGTTTTCAGCGCGGAATTTGCATGCGCAACATCCAGCAGTTTCAGCAACACACTTAGTGCCTCAAACTCCGACGACACCTGTTCCAGCGTAGCCACCCCACGGCCGCGGTCGCCCAGGAAAACCGCAGAACGCGCCGCAAAGTAGCGGCACCGCAAATCGTCATCCGCCAACGCCGCAGTGCAGGCATTCAGCAAATCGATCCGGCCGCACTCGCCGGCGGCTCGAAGGCTGGCCGCACGGACGGAAGCATCGTGCGACTCAAGCATGCGCGGGAGCATGGGGCCGGGATCAACCCTGTGCATCGCACAGGCTGAAATGCCGAGCTGCTGCCGGAATGGACTCGGTGATTCCAATAAGTCTCTGATCGTTCCCTGCAGGAACTGGGCTGAAACCCAGCCAAATGCCGACCGTAGTGCCGGCAACAAGCTTTGCTCAGCCTCGACGATCGCCATGATCCGCTCCAGCCATGCGACATCCCTGTCTTCGATAGCGCGTACCGCCGCTGTGAACACTTCCCCAATACCCAGGCGTTCAAGAGCCGCCCAGCACATGGCAGCCCCCTTCGGTCCAGCCACCGCCACGCCATCAAGATGCGCAGCCAGGCGTTCATCCAGGCGCTGCAAGTGCCGCAACCGGACGTGGGGGCCGCTGACCATGCCGTTCCGTGCGTTGCGCAAGATGGCCGCTTCCTCCACGTGCCGGCGGATGACGGACAACACCGGTGACATGCTCATTCTTCGTCCCGATCAAGCGCCGCTTCATTATTAAGGAAGACGAATGCTGGACTGCTTTCCATCCCGTCCTTAAGCGCCAAGGGCAACTTCTGCCAGTTCGTTCCGTCATATTTCAAGATCGACTTATGACCGACAACGAACAACACCCCTTGCGCCGACGCCAGGCAGACATAGCCAACGTCCGTCAACTCCCCAGGCACTATCGGTTCAGCGCCTTTGCCTGAGTAGCTGAACACTCCGGACGCCGTCAGCAAGAATAGCTGCCCCCCAAACCAGTGCACGTCCCGGATTGGCTCATCCAATCCCGTCATCTCGACATTCCAGCTTTGCCCGCGCCCAGCAAGCAGTATTCCTTTTCGTCCGCCCACGTACACCTTCCCGTCCACCGCACAGGACATGGAATGCAAATGCAGATTGGTCGGCGAGTGGATTTCTTTCCAACCCTGCTTTCCGTAACTCCAGAGCGCGCCTCCAAACCCGGCCGCGTACACTTCTTCACTATCGAAGCCGGCTATCGCCTCGAAGCCAACGTCAATTTCATCGCCCCTGTAATCCGCACCCGCATCTATCTCCATCCACTTGCCACTGCTGCGCAGGTAGACCTGCCTCCTCATGCCAGCCGCATAGACCCCATCCCCAATCCGCTCGACCGCTCTGATGATCGAAACCGGCTCCCCATCGCGCCGGATGATCGCCTCCCGGCGGCTGGACGTTCCCGCCACTGCCAGCACCTGCCCGCCCCACCCAACCAGGACAAACTCGTTGCCGAGCCGCGCAGCCCCCGCCGCCACCCATGGGAGAACAGCATCATTGCTCAGGAAAGACCAGCCTCCGGAATCGAAAACCAGCGGCACGGCATGCTGCTGCCGTTCTTCCGCCAGCGCGTCATTCATCACAGTCACGAACAATTCACCGCCTTCCGCAACACAGGCAGTCATGATCGAACAATAAGTGTCGATGTGCATATTCTCTTCAGCCACAATCAATGAGCTCCTGAATCCACTTTACGGAATCGCCATAGGTCACTGCCTTGACTTTAGTGTCGTTCTTAATGCCACAACCATGGTGATAGGTATCGATCTGCTTGCGGATGCACTCTTCATCGCAATGGGTCAGTACACTGCGCACCGACCGGGCACCGTTTTCGGCCGCCTGGTCGTAAGTGGTAACCCTGGCTTCAATGGCCGCAGCCGGCGTGCCGCTCAAGGCCAACGGCCCTACCTTGCACTGGCTGTTCATAACCCCGCGCATAGCGCTCATGGCGCCATGGTCGCCCGTATAGGCATTCCTTCCCTGCACGCAGCACACCGGCGCCTGGTTCAAGTCATAGCCTTCGCATCCGGCAAGTTTTCTTCCGTTGCGGGTCCTGGCAAACGACGAGGCTTCGATCACGTGGTCGCCGGTCATTCCGGGGCAGCAGTTCGGAGAACCTGAACCGCCATAGGGAACCAGCTGGCATGACATCGCCTTCTTGCATTTGGGATTCCCGCACTTTTCGTCCTTGGTATTACAACCCTCGCAGGCCTTTTTCTCGGCGGCCTTATTTTCGGCGCAGGGGTCCTCAGTCTTGCCATCCTTGTCGACAGCCATCGAACCGGCAAACGGCCACGGCGGCGTATCGCCGGGTTGAGATGCATGGTTATTGGTCGTCATATCCAGATGGCGGACGGCGTTCTCGCCCTCGATCTTGACATCCATGGACCAGGAGTTGAAGTACACCTTCCCCATGTTCTTACTGGTCACAACGCCCTTCTTGGCGGCGCAACCTGCCTCGTCCCCCATGGACTTGCTGAAGTGGGACTTATTCTTCAGCATGACCTCCTGCCCTGAGATCTTGACAGTCTTGCTCCCCTCTGTTGTATCTGAAGCCATGCCAGTATTCGGATATGGAACCGGCACTCCAGGCGGCGTAGCGGGATTCTCCGGCGGCGTGAAACAGACATCCGGCATGGCGCAGATAGTCTTGCCGGAACTGGCCTTGCATGCCACCTCACGTCCATTTGCATAGGTCTGATTCGCCACGTCATGCTCCGTTCTGGCGCCAGGTGAAGACCATGGCGGCGCGCGTCCCATCGTCATTGCCAAGATGGGCAAGCATGCGATGCCCCTTGCTGTAACCCTTTTCACAGGCCACTTTCAACACCGAAATCAAAACCAGTCCGATCGCTGCTCCTACCTCGCCGATACAATCTGCCGGGTGCCAGATATCAAACTCCTCCTTGCGTTGCCGCAGCAGGCGCAGGAGAGCCAGGGAAGCCTCCTTGAAGTGGTATTGCTCTCCCGCCAAGTCGCAAATGCGGAAATCAATATCGCCCATATTCCAGCCGGCCTCGCTGAGCGAGTTCCGGATTGCCTCGCATAGGCCGTCCGCCCTCAACGGCTGATCCGAGTGGATCGTCGCGTTCTCCTTGCCAATGCCCAGGCCAATACAGGTGAGACCTCGCCCATCGATAGCCGCCGCTTCGAGCAGGATCGCCGCACCTGCCTCTCCTGCGATGAATCCATTCGAGTTCTTGCTTGTCAGCAGGCGCTCACGCCCTTCAAACCAGTCCAGGGTCGATGACACCAGCAGGCTGTCCGCCGCCGCCACAAGCACACGCCTTGCTCCATGATGCTGGATCATCTCGCGCGCCATCTGCAGTGCAAAGGCAATGCTGGCATGTCCCTGCGCGATGACCTTTGATGCCGGATGCAGGCGCCCACCCAGTGCTTCCTGGAGGGCATGCATAAACTCCCGCTCATCGCCAAGCGGTTGCCCTTTCCGTTCACGCTCCGGACCACAGAACAAAAGCGGAATCTCGCTTATCTGGGATTCGGGACAGCCAGCCAGGCATTCTGCGATTGCCTCAGCAGCCATCTTTTTCAATTTCGCGCTGCCTCGGAGGGACTGAGGGACCGCCACCTGGCAGCCCCTGATCCATTCCCCTGCGCCATCGACAAAGCCAGTATCCTCAAAATTGTCTACGGCGGCCCGAATGGCGGCGCAGGTTGACGCGGCGTTGTGTCCAACACCAGTCACCAGACCCACATTGACGACCGCGAGGGGTAGCTGGTTCATGCTTTGGGCCTCCATTGCTTTCCGGTCTCCCTGGCGCGCCACCAGCCTCGCGACATCGTTCCTGCGATCACTTGCGGAATCTCGAAGATATTGCGCTCCAAAGCGAGGCTTGCGCGCCAGGTCAGCGTAAATACACCTGAATCCGGGTAAAGCGCGACGGTATCCAGTTGCGCTTTGACTTCGTTTCGAAGAGCGCCCCGGGTCCCGAAAAAGTACACTGGAACTGCGATTGCAGGCAGCTTGAAGCGCACATTTCCGTCCGGGGTGAGATTCACCAGGACGACCTCCTCGCCACCCAGCGGAAACTCAATTTGCTGGTCCTGTGGCGCGGCCTGGTAATAGAGATTATTGAAATCCGCCGGGAGGAAGGGAAAGACGTTATCTACCCAATTCTGGTCATAGGTACCGGCGTACTGCAGCCTGGCCGACCAGCCCCTGCCCTGCGGCCCGAACGCCATCGGAATGTATTCCCCGTCCGGGCTGTCGATTGGACGCTTCAGCTCCTCCGTATTCGGCAGCGGGGATCCATTCAGCCATTCGCCACGCAAATGACGATGGAAGCCCTTTCCAACCGGATTGCGCATGAAGGCATCATGCCGGGACGGGTCTTCATGATGGGTGTCCGTGCCGCCGAAGGCGTTGTCATAGCTGATTGGCATAACAGTGAAGGACTGCGGGGCGCTTGCAGACACCCCGCCAATCCGCGTCTGCCAGTAACGGTCGCCGATCACCGCGAAAGTCTTCATCCAGCCACCGACTCGGATGCCGACTGGAACCCGGGTGGCGGGACGGCCTTCAGGTGCGTAGGCGCTTCCTTGCAACAGAACGTCGCACCGCAGCTTGTGCGTCGCAAAATCAACTTCATAATATGGCGCGGACTTGCCCGGCTCGCCGGTGAAAGTATCCGCCATCACCAGCGGCAACTGCTGCTCATGCAATTGCGCTTCCTGCCCCTCTTTGGGCAAGTGGAAGGTACCCTTGATGACTACGACGAGCAATTCGCGACCCGATGGTTCCATACCCATCGTATAGCCGGCAACCATGCGTGTAGCGTTGATCAGTTCCACTTGGCGTCCTCAATTCAGCTGCACCGAACCGCCTTTTATGCGGTTGGCGCCAGTTGAACGGCTTAGCAGGTAGCTACCCTGGATTAGTACTTTTCCGGCCTTGGTCAGCGTGATGCTGGCTTTGCCGCAGCGGAGTACCAATTGCTCGCGCGCGCTGACGATCATGCGTTCGCCGTCGGCATCCACTTCTACCTGGCCGGGCTGCTCTGGCAGCGGCCAGCCGTCGCCTTCGCGCAGTACACCCATGATGATCGGCCTGGTGAGGTCAGAGCCTTCGAACATCAGCACTACCTTGGCGCCGATGTGCGGGCCGTGCAGGTCGACCACCGTGCGGGCGGCGATTGCGGCAGTCCCGGGCTGGCCTGGGAAGACCACCAGCGGCGTGCGCCCTTCGTCCTTCATCGCGAGCAGTTCGCCAACCACCACGCCGCCGGGCGCGGGGGCCCGTAACAAGTTGGCCGATTCTTCGACAATCAAGTCCCTGCCGCTCATATGCGCCTCCGCTTCTTCTAGTTTTGCAGAATCTTGGAGCCCTTCATGACGATGTCGCCGCCGGCCTTGACGTTCACCTTGCCGGAAGCGTCGATCGTGATGTCCTTGCCCTTGATGATGACGGTGCCGTCCTTTTTCATGGTGATGCTTGCATTGCCGGTCTTGATGGTGACGGATTCGCCGGCGTCGATCACCAGGTTCTTCTTGACGCTTAGCTTGTCGTCCTCCCCGACCGTGGTGGTCCTGGCCTTGGATACCGCGTAAGTCTGCGCGCCGCCGATACTTTCTTTCATATCGCCGCTAACGCTGACGGACTGGTTTGCCCCCACCTTCACCGTTTGATCCGCCCCGACCTGCACGCTCTGCACCAGCCCGACCTTGATGGTTTCGTTCAGCTGCACGTTATGCTCGCGTTGCTTCTTGACGGTCGCCTTCTCGGCGCCGCTTACGGTAATTTCCCTGTTGTCGGCAATATCAATGGTTTCATTCGCGCCTACATGCTCCTTGCGGTTGGCGCCAATGCGGATGGTTTCGTTGTTGCCGACCGTTTCGCTGCGGTTGGCGCCAATCGAAATGGTTTCGTTATTGTTGACACGCTCCTGGCGGTCGACACCGATCGTGATCGTCTCGTTGTTGTCGACCGTCTCGGTGCGGTCATGCTTGACGTGCGTGGTCTCGTCGTGGTCGATGGTTTTGCTGCGGTCGTGGCCAACCCAGTGCGTCTCGTCGTTTTCAACCTCGATGTCCTGGTTCTTTTCGGCGTGCAGATATACCTGTTCCGAGCCGGTTTTGTCTTCGAAGCGCAGTTCGTTGGCGTTGGCGCCGCTGCCGCCTTTGGAGGAGCGGCTCAGGATGCCGGTCTGCGTCATATTGGCGGGCAATGCATAGGGCGGCATCTGTTCGGCGTTGTAGACACGGCCGGTGATGATGGGCTGGTCGGGGTCGCCCTCCAGGAAGTCGACGATCACTTCCTGCCCGATGCGCGGAATGGCGACCATGCCCCAGTTCTTGCCCGCCCAGGGGTGCGAGGGGCGGATCCAGCAGGAGCTGTTTTCGTCCTGCGTGCCGTAGCGGTCCCAGTGGAACTGCACTTTCACGCGGCCGTACTTGTCGGTATAGATTTCGTCGCCGCCGGGGCCCACCACGACGGCGGTCTGGGGGCCCTGCACGATGGGCTTGGGCGTTGCGCGTTCGGGGCGGAATTGCTGGCGGCTCCATAGGGCGCTGAATGCGCAGCTGTAGCTGGCGCCGGTGCCGCCGGTATTCATGGACTCGTACTCGTCGTAGGACAGCGTGTGGGTCGCGGCCAGTACGAGATATTCGCGGTTCTGGTCGCTGCGCGGCTGGCCGGTAAGCTTGAACAGGTGGCCGACGCTCAGTCCGCGCGCATTGGTGTCGCCGCGCGCCATTTCGAAACGCGTCTGCAGTTCATCGATGCGGGCTTGCACATACTTTTCGCCATCGGCGCTTTGCACGTATTCGCCGGGATAGTCGAAAATTTCGTAATCGGCCAGCACGTGTTCGCGCCGCACCCGCGACTTGACGGCCAGGTCGACGCTGGGGCGTTCGAAGTCGTAGTCCTCCAGTTCATAGTTCCCGGGGTGGATCTCGCGCGCGTAGTCCCATTTGCGGATGTATTCCTGCTCCGGCCGCACCACGCGCTCGGAGGGGATGAATGGCAGGCTGGCATAGCCGTCAACCGGTTCGTGCGAGCTGCAGGCATCCACCAGCACCAGGGTATGGCGGCCTTCCTCGTGCTTGAAGTAGTAGTAGATGCCTTCCTGCTCCATCAGGCGGCTGACGAAGTTGAAATCCGTCTCGCGGTATTGGACGCAGTAGTCCCATTTGCGGTACGACTCGGTCAGGCTGTCCTTGAGGTCTGCCACGCTGTGGTCGTCGAAGACTTTTTTGATGATCTCCGGGACAGTCATGTCCTGGAAAATGCGGCAGTCGGCGGTGCGTGTCAGGAACCACAGCCACGGGCGCACCATGGCGCGGTAAGCGTGGTAGCGGCCGTGCGTGCCGACTTGCGCAAAGCGGGTGACGTAGCCGTTGAAATGGCGCACCGCGCCGCCCATCACTTCGAGATTCACGGTGACGTTCTTGCCAAGGATCTTGTCGATGTCGATGTCGCCCTGGGCGCTCAGCAAGTCCAGTTCGAATTCGCTCAGGCGCGACAGCTCCTCCTGCGCGTGCATGCGGTGGAACAGCAGCACGTCGTCCCCCAGCGGGGTGACTATCTCCATTGACCTGCGCATCATATGCCCTGCCCCGTCAAGTAGAAGGCCGCCCAGAAGCGCGGCGCGGGATAGCTGGCGCGCAGCGACTCCTGCGCGGCACGCAAGGCTTTGCCCTTGGGCTGGCCCGCCTTGACGTTGCGATAAAAGTGCGTCATCAGCGCCGCAGTGGCATTGTCGTCCACCTCCCACAGGCTGGCGATGATGTTGCTGCTGCCGGCGTACAGGAAGCCGCGTGTCATGCCGATCACGTCGTCGCCATTCTGGGCCTTGGTCAGGCCCGTCTCGCAGGCGGACAGCGTCACCAGGTCGGCATTCAGGCGCAGCGCGTAAATTTCGGACAGCGTCAGCGAACCATCGTTCTGGCGGTCCGGCGCGAACAGCAGGCGCGATTGCAGCGGGGAGTCGCCGTGGAACTCGCCGTGTGCGGCCATGTGCAGGTAGCCGTACTGTCCGGCCGCTTCCTTGAAGGCGGTTTCTGAGGCGGCGCGCCGCGTCAGGATGCGGCTTTGCGGGGCCAGCTTGGCGATCTCGCGGGCTTCGTGTTCGGTGCCGGGCAGGTCGAGCCGTGCATCGCCGAGGTCGGGATTACCGAAAATGAGCATGCTGTCCATTGCCGCCGCACGCGCGGGCCGTAGGAACTGCTGCACACTGGCGCTGGGCAGGAAGCGCAATTCATGCCGGGCCAGCAAGTAATCCTGGCCGTCGTGCAGCGCGGCGAACGGCAGGTAGTGCAAGGCGCCGTGCGGGACGATCAGCAGCTTGCGGCCGGCGATCATGCTGCCGGCGGGGGCCAGCAGGCGCTTGTACAGCTGCTGAGCGGCCGCCAGTGCCTCGGGTTTCTGCTGCTCGATCAGGCTGCGGAAGGCGCGTACTTCGGGCTCCAGCCGGGCGCCTTCCAGCTGCGCGGTCATCACCTGCGCGCTGCTGACGCCGACCAGCACCAGCTTGTCGCCGCTCTGGTAGTACTCCAGCAACACCTCGTCGGGATGCAGGTGGCGCCGCACTTGCGCCAGCGTCAGGGCATCTACGCTGACCAGCGAAGCCAGCGCGGGGTCGGCGCTGCGCAGCTGCTGTTCCTGAAGCTTGAGGGCTTTGCGGGCGCTGTCGCCGCCGGCATGCGCCATGTCAACCGGCAGCTGGGCCACGCTGCGCTCGGCCGCCTGCTGGTAAGAGGCCAGCAGCCTGGCGCTTTCGGCGTGCTGGCCGCGCAGCTGGGCGCCGCCGCGCGCCGCCAGCAGGTCGACCAGGGCGCGCGACTTGCTGCGCTCGATCAACTCATATGCCAGTTCGTCCTTTTGAAGCGACAGTGCGGTATTGATGGCGCGTCCGTACAGTGCCTGTTTGTCGCCGACGAAGCCGATCTTGTTGGCTTCCGTATTGATGCTGGCGCGCTGCGCTTCCACCGTGTCGATTGCGGCGCGGTACAAGGCCAGGGCAGCGGCACGGTCGCCTTCCTGTTCGGCGATGCGTCCGCGTTCGAATTGCAGCAGCCAGCTGATTTCGCCGTTTTCCCTCACCTGCGGCATGGCCAGCAGGCGGTCGAAACCACTGCGGGCCTGCTCCACGCGGCCGGTCTCCATCAGGGCCTTGTTCATCATGAAGGCGCGCGGCAGTTCTACCCACAGCCAATTGTTCACGCCTGTCAGGTAGCTGCCGCTGAAGATGCGGTCCAATGCGATATTAACCGCGAACAGTTTGTCGCTGTCGAGCGCCTCCAGCACGCCTTTGTAGTCGCCCAGCGCCATGCGGGCCCGCGCCAGCGCCAGTGCCCGCGAACTGCTGTAAGAGGAGAAGATGTTGCCGCCGCTGCGGGCAATACGGTTCGCGACTTCGGCGCCCTTGTCGCGCTCACCGGCCATGGTGTGGGCGATCGATAGTGCGGCCATGCTGTTGTAGATCATGTCCAGGTCACCGCCGCCGTCCTTTTCCAGCCATTCGAGGTTGCTGCGGGCTTGCGCTGCGGCCGCCGCGTATTGCCCCAGTTCGACCAGCGCTTCGGCGCGCATCAGGCCCAGCGCCGGAGTCGCGTCGTCCAGCCCAAACAGGCGGGTGCTGCGCTCACCGCCTTCCTTCAGCCGGGCGGCCAACTGGTCAAGGCAGGCCATCAACTGCGTGTAGCGTTTGGTTTTGGAGTAGGCGTAGCACAGGGCATGGCGGTCGCGCGTGTCGAGCGGGCCGCGCTCGGCCTGCTGCTCCAGCATCTGTTCCAGCTGGTCGAAGCGCCCGCTGGAGGCCAGCGCCACCTGCTGCGAGCCAAAGTCGGCCCGCGCCGGCATGCAGCAGGCGATGGTCAGGAGCAGGAGCAATCGCTTCATGGGCTTATTGGATCTGGTAATTGAATTCGCCTTCGCTCGCGCTGACGTCGACGCTCGCAACGGGCGTTCCCTCCATCAGACGCCGCAGGAAGGCTTCGCTGATCTTCGGCAGCATGGTGTTGGTCAGGATGGAGTCGACCACGCGCGCCCCGCTTTCCACCTCGCCGCAGCGGCTGGCGATCAGCCTGACCACCGCGTCGTCATAGCGGAACGGCACATTGTGCTGTTCTTCGATGCGGCGCTTGATCCGGTCCAGCTGCAGGCGGATGATGTTGTCCAGCATGGCGTCCGACAAGGGATAGTAGGGAATCACCACCAGGCGTCCCAGCAACGCTGCCGGGAAGGTTTTCAACAGCGGTTCGCGCAGGGCCTTGGCGATGCCGTCCGCTTCCGGCATCAGGTCGGGGTCCTTGCACAGCTTCATGGTCATCTCGGAGCCGACATTGGAGGTGAGCAGGATCAGCGTGTTCTTGAAGTCGATCAGGCGCCCTTCCGCGTCTTCCATCACACCTTTATCGAACACCTGGAAGAAGATTTCGTGCACGTCCGGGTGGGCCTTTTCCACCTCGTCCAGCAGCACTACGCTGTATGGCTTGCGGCGCACCGCCTCGGTCAGCAGGCCGCCTTCGCCGTAGCCGACATAGCCCGGCGGCGCGCCCTTCAGGGTCGACACCGTGTGCGCCTCCTGGAATTCGCTCATATTGATGGTGATGAGGTTTTGCTCGCCGCCGTACAGGGCTTCCGCCAGTGCCAGCGCGGTCTCGGTCTTGCCCACGCCCGATGGGCCGCACAGCAGGAACACGCCGACCGGCTTGTTCGGGTTATCGAGCTTGGCGCGCGAGGTCTGGATGCGGCGCGCGATCATGTCCAGGCTGTGGCGCTGGCCGATGACGCGCTGGTTGAGCGTATCGGCCAGTCCCAGCACGCTCTCCACCTCGTTCTTCAGCATGCGTCCGACGGGAATGCCGGTCCAGTCTGCGATCACGGTCGATACGGCCTGGCCGTCCACGGTCGGCATGATCAACGGGATCTCGCCCTGCATCTCGGCCAATTGCTGCTGCAACTGCTGCAGCTGGTGCAGTACGTCGCTGCGGGCCGAGGCTTCCAGCGGCTGGGCGTTGTCCTGCAACTGGCGGCGCGAGGCGAGGATCTTCGCCACCAGGTCTTTTTCGGCATTCCAGCGCGTTGCCAGCTGGTCGTAGCGCGCCCTCTCCTCCTTCAGTTTGCGCTCCGCAGTGGTGCGGCGCTCGCCGGCGTCCAGCCCGACCGCTTCTTCACGGCCGATGATGCCGATTTCCGTCTCCAGCGCCTCGATGCGGCGCTGGCTATCCTCCACGCTAGCTGGCGTGCCATGCTGACTCACTGCGACGCGGGCACAGGTGGTATCGAGCAGGCTCATGGCCTTGTCCGGCAACTGGCGCGCGGGGATGTAGCGGTGCGACAGGCGCACGGCGGCATCGATTGCTTCGTCCAGAACCTGCACGCGATGGTGCTTCTCGAGCGCGGGGGCGGCGCCGCGCAGCATCTGGATCGCCTGCTCCTCGACCGGCTCGGCCACCTGGATCACCTGGAAACGACGCGTCAGCGCCGGATCCTTCTCAAAGTACTTCTTATACTCCGACCAGGTGGTGGCGCCGATGGTGCGCAAGGTGCCGCGCGCCAGGGCTGGCTTCAGCAGGTTGGCCGCGTCACCCGTACCGGCCGCGCCGCCTGCGCCGATCAGGGTGTGGGCTTCGTCGATGAACAGGATGACCGGCTTGGGCGAAGCCTGCACTTCGTCGATCACCTGGCGCAGCCGGTTTTCGAACTCGCCCTTCATGCTGGCGCCGGCCTGCAGCAGGCCGATATCCAGCGTGAACAGGGAGACCTCTTTCAGCGCCGGCGGCACGTCGCCTTTGGCGATGCGCAGCGCGAAGCCTTCCACCACGGCGGTCTTGCCGACGCCGGCCTCGCCGGTCAGGATCGGATTGTTCTGGCGGCGCCGCATCAGGATATCGATGATCTGGCGCACCTCGTCATCGCGCCCGGTCACGGCATCGAGTTCGCCTTTGCGGGCGCGTTCGGTCAGGTCGACGGCGAAGCGGCGCAATGCTTCCTGCTTGCCCAGTTGGGCCGGCGGCATGGCGCCGCTGGCTTCGCCCGGCACGCCGGCCGCGCCGCTGTCGTCGCCAGGCAGCCGCGTTTCCGGCGAATCGGCCAGGATGCGGGCAAAGTCGTCGGTCAGGGCTTCCGGCTTGATGCGTTCAAACTGGCGCGACATATTCAGCAGCACATTGCGCAGCGATGGCGTCTTCAGGATCCCCACCAGCAGATGGCCGGTGCGCACCTGGCCGGCGCCGAACATCAGCGTGCCGTATACCCAGCCACGCTCCACGGCGTTCTCGATATGGGTCGACAAGTCTGAAATCGCGGTCGATCCGCGCGGCAGGCGGTCCAGCGCCGCCGTCATGTCGGCCGCCAGGCGCGAACCATCGAGCTCGAAGTGGCGCACGATGCGGTGCAGGTCGGAATCCTGGTTTTGCAGGATCTGCTCCATCCAGTGCTCCATTTCGACATAGGGATTGCCGCGCAGCTTGCACAGCACCGTCGCCCCTTCGATCGCCTTATAGGCCAGGCTGTTTAGCTTTCCAAACAATGCTACCCGGCTGATCTCGCCCATGGTCTTCTCCTTATTTGTCGGCGACGAGCACCAGTTCGGCCGCGTCGCTGGTGCGGGCCGCCCCGCCCAGCCAGGCGCTCCAGCCCAGGCGGCCGTACTGGCCGAGCTGCGCCTGCGGCACCGCGTCGCGCCGCAGCGCCAGGCGCACATCCCACTCGAATTCGAAACACAGGTACTGCCGCACCCAGGCCGCCAGTTTCGGCAGGGCTTTCCCGCCGGGCAGAAAATCCTCGTACTGCTGGCGGTCAAGCGGCCCGATATGCAGGCGGAACTTGTACTGGCGGTCCCACACGCGCCGCCCCACAATGGCGCCGCATCCCAGGCCGGCAGCCGCATGCCCAAGCCGGGTGCGGCCGTCTTCCGGCAACGCCATCCAGTGGCCGACGTTCTGCTCCAGCGCCACCGGCACGCGGAAAAAGCCGGACAGGATGGCGGCCAGCCCGTCCGCATGGCGCACCTGGCGCGCCAGCAATCCGCCGAAATACAGCTTGGCGAAATCGGGCAGCGGGTCGCGCCGGCGCAAGCTGGCGTCGCCCAGCCCGCACAGCGAACCGGCGTAGTAGGCAAAGCGGTCTTGCTGCGGGCGGTCGAGGCTGACCGTCGGCTGGGCCTGGGCCCAGGCGCGGTAAAACATGGCCAGGAAGCGGTGGTGGAATATGTCCAGGAAACGCGATGGCGCCAGGTCGGCGGCATGCTGGGCGCGGCCGCGCACGAACTCCGTCAGGTGCAGCGGCAGCGGGCCGTTCGGGCCAAGCAAACCAAAGAAGCGTACTTCAAGGCGCGGCGCCATTGCTCCTGGCGGCGTGCCGAAAGCGGACAGCGTGGACGGGGCGAAGGTGACGGCTGCTTCCTGCGCCAGCCGCAGCGGCTCGTCAGCCGGGCGCAAGGCCTGGCCAATGCGCGGCAGCTGCGGGAACAGGCATTCGACGCGGCGCAAGGCCTGGAAATAGTCGTATTGATACGGCTTTTCCTCAAGCTCGCGGAAGAGCGTCAGATGGTTGGCCTGGTCCCGCATATCGGCATCCAATGCATGATCTGGCCGCGCGATGTGGAGCGCAGCACGGTTTCGGTGAATGAATTGATGGAGACGTAGCGGGCGAAGAACTCGGCCATGACGCTGCCGAACAGGAAAGCGCTGCCGCCCTGGAAGCCCATCTCGTCCACCTCCAGTTCGACGCGCAGGCCGCGCCCGAAGGCCAGCGGTCCGCTGCCCGGCAGGCGGCGCACCACCGGCTGCACCTTTACGGAATGCATCGCATCGACCTGCTTTTTCAGGCCGTGGTCCTGGCTGGCGACGTACAGGGCCAGCATCTGCCGCAGCGCGGTGGCGCCCTGCTGCGCGTCGGCGTCCAGCAGCGACAGGTAGTTCAGCGCCAGGTGGCTGAGGAAGCGCCAGGCTTGCGCCCCGTCCCAGTTTGGCGCAAACGGACGCGATGGCCCCTTTACGCAGCGCACGCCAGTCACCGGTGCGGCAAAGTCCAGGGTGAAGTCCGACTTCCCTGCCCCCAGCGGCATGTGCAGCGGCAGGTCGCGGTTGGTGCACAGCGTGGTGATGGAGAGCTGGCGCAGGTCGTTGCGGAACGGCGCCTCCTGCGGGTCGACCAGTGAGATGAATACCTCGCTGCCTACATAGTTGGAGCGGAAACCGGTGCGCTTCTGCCCTTCCGACAACAGCCGCGGCTCGCGCTGGCTGCTGAAGTAGGCAGCCTGTTCCTGCCCCCTGTCGTGGTAGGCCGTATACAGCGGGGCAAAGCTGCATTCGCTGTCGCTGCCTACGCCATGCCCGGTCACGCTGCAGACTTCATAGACTTCGTAATCCTGCGGGTGGGTACGGTCGGCCACCACATGGTATTCATGGCTCTTGTCATTCAGGTGGATGCGGTCGGCGCGCTTGGGGAACAGGTTGATCGCCGGGGCGCAGAACAGCGCGAAGTTGGCCGCGCTGACCACGCTTTCCAGCGCAGCGTCGCCGCGTTCGAATAGCAGCACAATTTCCAGTTCGTTGCCGGCGTGGCGGCGCACCGCGGGCTGCAAGCCTTGCAAGTCCATGAACATGAAGCGCTGGGGGAATGCAAAGTATTCCTGCAACAACCGATATCCCTGGAAGCCGCGCACCGTGGCCGGCAGCAAGGCTTGTCCGTCCTGGTAACCGACCGGGCAGACGCGCGCCGCCGGCAGGAATTCATACCAGGGCCAGGGGCGTGCCGCGGGCGCCACCAGCATGCCGACGCAGGCGCCGAGACACTGTTCGTGCAACCGGTAGGCCAGCTCGTCGCTACCAGCCAGGAACAGGCGCAATTCATCCAGACCAAGCATCTGGAACGACAGTCCCGCCGTGGTTTTCAGGCGCAGGCGCACGCCTCCCTTGATGCGGCGCGCCACCGGCAGCTTTGCCAGCGGCAGGTCGGGTGCGAAGGAAAAATACTCGGCGCTGGCCAGCTCCAGCGGCCAAAGCCGCACGTCCTGCGCTGTGCGGAACTCGCAGGCCGCCATATCGTCGCTGCCGTTGCGCTGGCTGCGCAGGGCGCTGCCGCGCGGGATCACCAAGCCCTGCGCCAGGTTGGTTTCGTCAGGCTGGGGCGCGAACTGCGCGATCAGCATGGAAGGCGTGGGCGCCTGGTAGCCGGGATAAATGATTTGCTGCAGGCGCTGGGTAAAGCGCGGGAACTCCGCGTCGAGCTTGAGCTGCACGCGCGCAGCCATGAAGCCGACACCTTCCAGCAGCCGCTCCACATAAGGATCGGCCACCTCATTGTCCTCCATGCCCAGGCGCCCGGCAATCTTGGGAAACTGGCGCGCAAACTCGCCGCCCATTTCCCGCAGGTGCTGGAGCTCCTGGTTGTAGTAGCGCAGCAGGCGTGGATCCATGGCTCAGTTTGACTGCGTATCATTCAAATGCGGATTGTTGCTGTCATGGTTGACCAAAAGAAGCAGTCTCTTGTCTTCCTTGGCAAGCAATTGAAATAAGTCGTCATAGCATTCATGGACTGAGTCAAGAATCCCGATGCATCCTTGCGTTCCAGGAAGATTTCCGTCAGGGTGGATCCTTAACGCTGTGCGCCGACTGCTGAAAAGTGGTTCAAGATCGACACTCCATGCAGGGAAACACATCCCACCTCCCCCATTTTCAGATGCCAGGACTTCACGCGCCATTGCTGCGTCGTCGCGATTGAATCTGAGGTTTTTCACTTCGTACAACCCATTTGGGAGAGGCAACAATGAACGCGATCCTGAGCAGGCGTTATAGCTCCGGCCTTTGGCCGATATGCAGAGCTTGCCTTCTACTCGCTCGCGTCCCGGCCCCCTCACGCCTACAAAGACAAAGTCATATTGAGCTTCCATGCCTACCTCGCAGTTCATCTATTCATTGCCAAATCGCGGATTTCCACCGCGCCTGTTTCCAGGTCCAGGTCCGTCTGCAGCAGAAGTTCCAGCGGCGCGGGGTTGCCCCACAGGTGGCCGCGTATCTGGATGCTGACGATGTTGTGCTGGTCCAGCAAAGCGGCGGTGGACAGCGCCTGCACCTGGAGCGAGGCCGGCACGATGCGCGGTTCGAAATCCAGGATCGCCTGCCGGATGCGCTGCTCCACTTCCATCGTGTCCAGGGTCGACGCGGTTTCGCCCGATAGTGCCGGCAGGCCGAAATTCAGCACCGAACGCTGTACGTACTCAAACCCTTCCAGTTCCTCCGCGCCGCTGTAGCGGGTGGAATTGAACAGCCATTCCAGGTCGCGCAGCACGGCTGCGTACAGGCGCTGGCGGTCGATCAGGCTTTCGTCGCGCGCTTCCTGCTTGCGCTCGGGGTTATCGTCGACCAGGCGGTCCAGCAGCGCCGGCTGCAACCGCTCCTGCGTGATGCGCCCGGCCATGGTCAACCCGCACCAGGCGCGAAATCGATCTGGCGCACGTCCATCAGCGGCACTTCGGTCGCGTCGGTCACGAACATGCGCTGCCCCAGGCCGTGGTACAGGTCCGCACCCGCCTCATGCCAGATGGTTTTTCGGGCCAGGCGCAGTAGGCCATCGTCGCTGCTTTCGGTGCCCGGGTAACGTGTCGGGATCAGGCCGACCGCCTCGCCGCCATTGCTGAAAACGAAGTGCGCAGGCATCCACACCAGGTCGCGCAAATCAGCCGGCGCTTCGATCGCAATGTTGCTCAAGCGCGCAAACGGTATCCAGTAATACTTGCCGTTGATGATGGCTTCCAGCACCGGCCCAAGGCGGGAATCGGCGTCGGCCAGCCAGGCAAACGACTGGCCGTTCATGCTGCCGGCTGCCTCCGGCGCCTGTTCAAACGCCATGGCCCGCAGCCTGGTTGCCTGCTGCGGCTGCCCACGGCAAGCCACCAGCAGCGATTCAATCAGCATCGCCAGCCACTGCTCGGGCTCGCCAAACACCAGCGGCGCCTTTTCGCCGGCAAACACCTGCGCGCGCAATGCTTCGCAGCGGATGGCGTCGCCGTACATCTGGGCCATGGCCAGGGCCGACACATCCAGCTCCGCCGCCACGCCGAGCTGGGTCGAAGCACGCTCCCAGTCGCCCAGCACCGCCAGCAGCTGGAACAGGAAAATGCGCAGCGAAGCGTCGGCCGGATCGGCGCGCACCAGTTCCTGCAATTGCTGCATGGCGCGCAAGGGATCGCCGTCCCGCAAGCTTTGCTCGGCAGCCTGACGATTCATGAAGATCCTTCGTAGATATCCATCTCGAACTGCATGCCGCCGCGGTAGGAACCGTCGGCGCCTTGCGGCTTGTATTCGATGGTGCATTTGCTGAAGGCGATCGACAGCTCTTCCATCAGCTCGGCCTGCTCGCCGGCGGCGCTCGATTGCTGCTGGATGGAAGTGATGCGCGCCTTGGCCATCACCACCTTGTAGTATTCGACCGGATTGCTGCCGCCCGCCTTGCGCACCGTCAACACCGCTTCCTTCAGCACCTCGTTATTGCGCAGCGCAGCCAGCAAGGCCGTGGTGGCGCTGTCCACCAGCTTATAGACCTTGAGCTCGCGCACCGTGGTCTTGGAGGTGGCCTGGCCATGGACGGAATTGCCCTCCATGCCCCACGACCAGCCCATCACGTCGATTTCGCCCGCATGGCCGGCGTCGCGCGACTCTCCCTTGATGGCACCTTGCCGGGTGCCATCAATCTTGAGGAACATATCGCCCTGGGACATAGCCCCGCCGCCTAGGCTTTCTGGTTCTTGCCAATATGCCAGGCCACTTCGACCGCGGCATCACCGGAACCATCGCTCTTTTGCGGGAAATACTCCATCTTGTACTCCGCGAAGTTGAGCGTGACGTTTTCGGTCAGCCGGTCTTCGCCGCCGCTGCCGCCAACATTGATCGAGGAAACCAGCACTTGCTTGAAGGTGTACTTGAGGTACTCAAGCGGCTTGTCGCCGGCCTTGCGCACTACCAGGGTGGCCTGGTCGAAGTGCTTGCCGCTGCAGCATGCGCCCAGCAGGTTGGGCGAAGCCTTGTCCACATACTTGGTCAGCGACAGGTCGTTGACACTGGCCTTGCCAGCGCCCCCGCCACCGCCAGTGTGCATGGTGCCGGACTGGCTTGCGCCCCAGCTCCAGGCCAGTACGTCCATTTCGTCCTTGTGCTTACCGTCCTGGGACTCGCCTTTGATATCGTCCAGCTTTAAAAACATGTCAGCAGCCATGACTTTCCTCCTTGGATAACGCCACCTTCAGTACATTTCGCCCCCACTCATGCCGTCCTGGCCGACGGCAGCTTGGAAACCAAGCTCAGTGACACCGTCAGCCCTTCCAGCTGGTAATGGGGACGCAGGGAAAACTTCGACGTGTAATAGCCTGGATTGCCTTCCACCTCCTGCACCACCACCTCGGCCGCGGCCAGCGGCTTGCGCGCCTTGACCAATTCGGAGGAGTGGGCCGGGTCGCCGTCCACATAGTTCATGATCCAGTCCTGCAGCCAGCGCTGCATATCGTCGCGTTCCTTGAACGAGCCGATCTTGTCGCGCACAATGCACTTCAGGTAGTGCGCAAAGCGGCAGCAGGCAAACAGGTAGGGCAAGCGCGCCGCCAGGTTGGCATTGGCGGTGGCGTCCGGATCGTCGTATTCGAACGGCTTTTGCAGCGACTGGGCGCCGATGAAGGCGGCAAAGTCCGAGTTCTTGCGGTGCACCAGCGGCATGAAGCCGTTCTTGGCAAGCTCCGCCTCGCGCCGGTCGCTGATGGCGATCTCGGTCGGGCACTTCATATCGACGCCGCCGTCGTCGGTCGGGAAGGTGTGGGTCGGCAGGCCCTCGACCGCGCCGCCCGACTCAATGCCGCGGATGCGCGAGCACCAGCCGTACAGCTTGAAGGAGCGGTTGATATTGACCGCCATCGCATAGGCGGCGTTCGACCAGGTGTATTTGCTATGGTCGGCGGCGCCGGTATCCTCTTCGAAATCGAATTCCTCCACCGGCGAAGTCTTGGCGCCGTAAGGCAGGCGCGAAAGATAGCGCGGCATGGCCAGGCCGAGATAGCGCGCATCTTCCGATTCGCGCAGCGAGCGCCAGCTGGCATGCAGCGGCGTGCTGAAGATCTTGGTCAGGTCGCGCGGATTGGCCAGCTCCTGCCAGGAGTCCATCCCCATCACCGTGGGCGAGGCGCCGGCGATGAAGGGGCAATGGGAAGCGGCCGACACCTTGGCGATCTCGCCCAACATCTCCACGTCGGCCGGGCTGTGGTCGAAAGCATAGTCGCCGACCAGGCAGCCAAACGGTTCGCCGCCGAATACGCCGTAGCCTTCCTCATAGATCTTCTTGAACAGCGGGCTCTGGTCCCAGGCCGCGCCCTTCCAGCGCTTGAGCATCTTGCCGGCTTCCGCTTTCGAGATGTTCATGAAGCGGATCTTCAGCTGCTCATCGGTCTCGGAATTGTTGATCAGGTAGTGCAGTCCGCGCCAGGAGCCTTCCAGCTTCTGGAAGTCCGGATGGTGCAGGATCAGGTTGACCTGCTCGGTGAGCTTGGCGTCCAGCGCGGCGACCATGGCTTCGATCGTCTTCATGACGTCGTTGCCGATCAGGGTGGTCTGCGACAGCGCCTGTTCGGCCAGGGTGCGCACCGCCTGCTCCACGGCGGTTTTCGCTTCGTCGCTCTTGGGCTTGAATTCCCTTTGCAGCAGGGAGGTAAATTCGCTGCCGCTCTCGACGGCGGCATCCGCTTGCACTGCGAGTTGTTCGGATTCTGGCATGGCATCAGCTCCTGGAGTAATGGCGTGGACTATTCGGTGGGCTTGGCGCTGCTGACCAGCGATTTGAGCAGGGCCGGATCACTCAGTACTTTGCCGATCAGGTCTTCTGCCCCGCCCTTGCCGTCCATCCATGTCATCAGGTTGGACAGCTGCTGGCGCGCTTCCAGCAGCTTGTTCAGCGCATCCGTCTTCTGCGCCACGGCCGCCGGCGAGAAGTCGTCCATGTTTTCGAAGCTGATGTCGATATTGAGGTTGCCTTCGCCGGTCAGCGTGTTCGGCACCTGGAAGGCCACACGCGGCTTGATCGCCTTCATGCGGTTGTTGAAGTTGTCGACATCGATTTCCAGGAACTTGCGGTCTTCCACCGGCGGCAGCGGCGTCGCCGGCTTGCCGGACAAGTCCGCCAGCACGCCCATGACAAAGGGCAGCTGGATTTTTTTCTCCGCCCCATACAGTTCAACGTCGTATTCAATTTGCACACGCGGCGCGCGGTTGCGTCCGATGTTCTTCTGACTGCTGTCTGCCATGGCGACCTCCCCTGTTTATGACTTGCCGATGCCTGCGATGTCCTGGATGCGGTTCAAGCTGTCCGGCGCAAGATCCTGGATGATTTCCACAAAACTCTTGTTCATTAAGCGCTGCGCGCGCCGTATCAGCAGGGGCGCGGGATTGCCCGGCTCGGTGCGCTCGAAGAAGACGCAGATGGTATCGAGCAGGCGCATGGCGTCGTCGCGGCTGCGGATCTCACCGGGCAAGGCCGGCGTTGCAGCGGCCTCGGAGGCAGGTGTGGCCGCCTCGCCGGCATCCGGCGCAAGGCCGGCTTCGCCCAGCGCAGCCTGGCAGCCTTGGGCAACGTACTTCAGCATGTCGCTCATGGGCTTGAGGTCGGTCGCCAGGCCGGCGCCCACTTTATCAATCAGCAGCGCGTGGATGGCGCCGATGCGCGCCACGCAGGCCTGCACCGCTTCGACCGTGCTGCGGTCCTGCGCGGCAGCCCCCGCAATGGCGGCATTGATCTGTGCCTGGCTGTGCTCGCCTTCGCCGGACGTGGGCTTGAGCCGGCCCTGGGCGACCAGCAAGTCGCGCACGGTGATCTTCAAGGGCCCGGCCCGCACCAGGACCGCATCGCGCACGTCCAGCATCATGGCGTCGCGGTCGGCCAGCGCGGCCAGCGTGTTCATGCGCATACCGGGATCGTCGTCTTCCAGGCGTGGATGGACCAGGTCCCAATAGCGTTCCAGCATGGCGTGGATCAGATCGAGGCCGTCGCGCAGGCCCGGCAGGTGCTCCATGCGCACCAGTGCGCGTGTCAGCAGCAGTGCGACGCGCAGGTCTTTGCTGCGCGTCATCAGCTCCAGCGCCTGCTGGCGCACCGTGGGCCAGTCAGGGCCTTCGGCCGGAATCAGCTGGTCGCCGATGCGCTGTTCACCCTTGCCGCGTGCAAGGCGCTCCAGCGCTTCAAATTGCGGATCGTACTTCTCCCCCAAATCCTCGCCGCATGGCGGCGCTTCGGAAGTCTCGGCAAGCAGTACGTCCATATCAACCACAAAGTTCCCCTTCGCGTTCGATAGAGCCAGTGACTTTTTCTATGCAATTGTTATGCCGCTGCTGCTGCCTGCTGAAGTACGTCATTCAATATAGACAATGCGCCGTACTTTGGTAGAAGAACCTGAAACTTTCAGTTTTTCCCAACAATGTCAGTTTGGGATGATCGAAAAATTGTAGCTTTAAACAGTTCAGCCAAAACTCACACTTCCTCACCGGACTCTGGCGCCGGCGCTTGCACAAAGTTTGAGCGGCGGATAAATCCACCGCCAAATCATGCACTTAAGAGTTTGAGGCTGGCCTTGTTAACAGAGTTTTCCACAGAAACCGTTAACAACTTTTTGGCGACGCCAGCGGAACTGCGCCACGATTTGCGACAGCGTCCCATCCCTGGCCAGTGTGGCCACGGCGCGGTTGGCTTCAGCGAGGCCGACACTGCCCCGCGCCAGCTTTTCGAGATTGGCCATGCCGGGATGATCCGGCGGCACTGGCTCATTTGACGAATATGCGCCACTTTCCGGTTACCATAACCCATGAGGAAAAATCGCCTTCTCCGCCGTTTCGCCTTCAGTTTGGCCCTGTGCTGCGCCACGCCTTCGCTCAGCGCCCAGAATATGCCGCTGCGCGTCGCCCTGTCCGACGCCATGCCACCCATGAGCCATATGGAAAATGGCGAAGCACAGGGCATGTTCAGGGAAGTGCTGGAGAGCCTGATCCAGATGACGCCCGGCTACCGCACCGAGTTCCACGCCTTTCCCTGGGCGCGCGCGCAATGGCTGGTGCAAAACGAGCAGATGGATATATTCCTGACTTTCCCCTCGCGCGACCGGCGCAAGTATGCGCACTTTACGCGGCAAGCGGTGTTCACGATGGATTACGGTAACCTGGTCTACCGGATTGGCAATCCCAATACCGAAAAAATCCTCGCCGCACGCAGCTTCGAAGACTTGCGCGGCCTGGTGTTCATCAGCCAGGACATGGTGCAGTGGGAAAAGGAAAACGTCCCCTCCTACATTCCACGCTACACCGTTTACAACCCGACAGCCATCATGCACATGGCTTTCCAGCGCAAGACCGGCGACTTTTTCATCATGCCGGTGGAACAAGCCATCCATTACGCCCGGATGCAGGGCTATAGCGACCAGATGGCCATGCGCCAGGTCAGCTTTATCCCGAACAGCCAGGTACCGTTCCACATCGGCGTGCGCAAGTCGCTGGAAGGCAGCCGCAAACTAGTGGCGGCAATCGAAACGGCAATGCAAAGTCCGGCGTTCCGCGCCAGGCTGCGCGCGATCCAGCAAAAGTACCGCGGCATGACGATATCGGAAGCGGGCGGCGCGGCGGCGCATGCAAAATAGCTTTCTGCCTGGGATATTTTCAGGCCATCGCCGATGGCCTGGCGCGCGGCGCGGCATCCGACTGGCGCCGGATCAGGGAAGCTTCCAGCACCTGATGCGCTGGCGCGCCGCGGCTGCCGTCGCGCTGCGATGCGATGTCCTGCACCAGCAGCTTCAGCGCAGTTTCCGCCATGCTGGCAATCGGCTGGCGGATGGTGGTCAGCTCCGGCCAGATCGTGGTAGCCAGCGCGGTATCGTCGAAACCGGCCACGGTCAGGTCGCCCGGTACGTCGAGGCCCATGCGGTGGGCAATTGCCACGGTGGCCGCCGCCATATCGTCGTTGCTGGCGAAAACCGCGGTGGGACGCTGCGCGAGGTTCAGCAGCTGGTCGGCGGCATCCAGGCCGGAGCGGTAGGTGAACAAGCCCTGCACCATCGGTTCATCCGGCACTTCCAGTCCGGCGTCTTTCATGGCGTCCCGGTAGCCCGCTTTGCGGCGCGCGCTGGCGGTCTGGTTGGGATGGCCGATGATAAAGCCGATACGCTGGTGGCCCAGTGAAACCAGGTGCCGAGTCATGGTGTACGCGGCCTGGTAGTCGTCGATACTGACGGCCGCGCGCATCCGGCAGGCCGCAGGCCACCGCCACCGTTGGCACCCGGGCGCTAGCCAGCAGGTTGATGATGTCTTCCGCGTCGCACAGCGGCGGCGGCAGGATGATGCCATCCACCCCGTTATCCAGCAGGCGCTGCGTCCTTTCCTGCCCTTGCGCGCCGTCGCATTTTTCGATCACCATCTGGGCATTGCTCAAGCTGGCCTGGTTCAGCAAGCCGACCAGGAATTCGCTCAGGTAGGCGGCACTCGGATTGCTGGCGAAATGTTCCCGAACCAGATCCGGGGTTCCGGCCTGGCCGTCGCCGGTGCGGCGCAATGGACCTCGAACTTCCTCATCACCATCACCTTCCCGGTTCTGCTGGCAAGCATCGGCCTGCCCGGCGCTTACGGCATCTACACCGTTGCCGCTGTCATCTCGCTGTTCTTCGTCCTCCGCTACGTCTATGAAACGCGCGGCAAAGAGCTCGAGCAGATGGAAGGCTGAATGCGATGCGGCGTCGCTCAGGCGCCCATTAGTCCCTGGCCGCAGACCCGCACGGTCTGGCCGCTGATGCCGTAGGCGCCGGGCGAGGCAAGGAAGGTCACCAATTCCGCCACATCGCGCGGCTGGCCGCCTTGCAGCAGGGAGTTGAGGCGGCGGCCGATTTCGCGCGTCATGAACGGCACTTTCTTCGTCATCGCCGTTTCAATAAAGCCCGGCGCCACGGCGTTGAAGGTAATGCCGCGCGCCGCGTAGCGCGGCGCCTGGCCCGCCACGTAGCCGATCAGGGCGGCTTTGCTGGTGGCGTAGTTGGTCTGCCCGAAATTGCCGGCAATGCCGCTGATGGACGACAGGCACACTACGCGGCCATGGTCGCGCAGCACGGAGTCCGCCAGCAAGGCTTCGTCGATGCGGGCGACCGCTTCAAGGTTCACGTCCAGCACTTGCTGCCACTGGGACGCTTCCATTTTCGCCATGGTGCGGTCGCGGGTGATGCCGGCATTGTGGACCACGATGTCCACACCGCCACGCTCGCGCAAGGCGGCGCACAGGGCGCCCGGCGCATCCGGGCTGGTGATATCCAGCGGCAAAGCGCTGCCACCGATACGGGCGCACAGCGCGCGCAGGTCCGCTTCGGCCGCCGGCACGTCCGCCGCGACAACATGGGCGCCCTCTTGCGCCAGCCGTTCCGCGATCGCCAGGCCGATGCCGCGCGCGGCGCCTGTCACCAATGCAGATTTGCCCGCCAGCGCGGCAACCTGCGGCACGGCGGACGGCGCCGCCGTCATCGCGCCGATGCGCACCACCTGGCCCGTCACATAGGCCGTTTGCGGGCCGCAGAAGAAGCGCAGCGCGCCTTCGATACGGTCCGCAGCACCCTGCTCCACCTGCAGCAGATTGGCCGCAATCCCACGCCGCCCCACTTCCTTGGCCAGCGAGCGCAGGAAACCGTCCATCCCACGCGCCACGGCCTGGGAAACCGGGCCTTCGCCAGCCGCCGGACCCACCAGCAGCACGCGCCCGTTGCGGGCTAGCCGGCCGGCCAGCGGATGGAAAACTTCATACAGTTCGCGGAAATCAGCCAGCGCCGCGCAGGCTGTCGCATCGACGATCAGCACGTCCAACGCCTGCGCGTCAGCCGCATTCCAGCGCGCGCCGCCCGCATTGCGGACTGCGGCCTCCAGCTGCGCCATGCAGGTGCCGCCTTTGGCAGCCAGCACGGCGGCCGTCCTGCCGGCCAGTGCCTCACCGACATAAGCGCCCGCATGGCGGGCCAGTTCAACCGGTTTCGGCAGGCCAACCAGGCGGACCAGGGGGCCCCAGATCGGAGAACGGTGCAGGCGAATCAGAGTATCCATGAAATATAACGGTCGAAATAGTCGAAGCCAATGGCCGGGGTAGTATTGTATTACCTCGCGAGCGCCCCGCCTTATTTGACCGAATTGCCTCGCCGCGCCTATTGGCACCGAGTCTTTTCAATGTCTTCATGTTGGTGCATGACGTAGTACCAAGTGGCGGCACCGATGGCGGCAAGCGCGCCTGCTGCGGGGAAGATCAGGCTGTAATTGCGGCCGCTCATATCAAGCAAAAGCCCCACGCCGAGCGACACCGCCATCGCCAGGCCAGCTGTGATGGCTGCCGAAAATGCCGCCAGTTCGGAAAACCGTTCGCGCGGCAGAACCCTGGGCAGCAGAGCTGCCGTGCCGCTCAAGAATGCGCCCGACAATACGCCATGCAGCACAAGCCACACCAGGAACGACCTTGGCCCCGTCACGAGCAGCCAGCCGCAGACCATGCAGGCGGCATACAGGGCCAGGGTTCCCAGGCCAATGCGCAGCGGGTGGACGCGGTCGGCCAGCCACCCCAGGGGCATCGCCAGAACGATGGAGATGCAATATGTCAGCGCCAGGGCCTGCCCAAAACTGCTGCGGCCCACGCCGTATTGCGCCAAGGCGTTGTAGGCGTTGACATTCACCGGCAGAAAGGAAATGGTGGCAATGCCCACCGCCGCAAACAAAGCGACGAAAAACCAGGGAAATCCAGAGCGGTCCGCACGCAACCGTCCAGTGAAGCCGCGCTGGGCCGGTACTGCTGGTGGATAGGCCGGTTCGCGCACATAGCGGCACAGCATGAGGAAGGCCGCCAGGTAAATTGCCGCGACCACCAGCATGACGTTGCTCGCCTTGGCCGGCAAGTCTTCATCAAACACCACATAGAAGAAAACCGCACCCACCGACAAGCTGACAATGCGGAACAGGCCGAAGAATCGTCCTATGATGTGATGGGGGACGGTATCGTTGACCAGGGCAATGAACAAGGCATTGCTGGCGAGAGAAAACACTTCGAACAAGGTCCAGCAAGCTGCAATACAGGCCACCACGGCAAACTCGCGCCGGGCGGGATCGACATCACCAAGGCGCAGCAGGAAATCGGCAATCGGTTCGCTCAAGGCCAGCAGCGCCAGGCTGCCAGCCAGCAGCGGCGCAATCGCCAGCAAGAAGGGAATTCGGCGCCCTGCCCGTGTACGGGTGCGGTCGCTCCAGGCGCCGACGGTTGGTGCGCAAAAGAACAGCAGCAGCGCCGGTATCGCGCCAAACAGTATCCCGAACAGCAGCGGGTCCTGGCTGAATTCACGCAATTGGACCTTGGCCAATTCCTGGACGGCGCGTTCCTTGAGCGACCAGGCCAGGTCGCCCACCAGCAGGAAGCAATACAGGGGGAGCTGCGCAAGCAGGCCGCCGGCAGTCAGCACTGCGGCTTGCTTGCGTACTCCTTTGGCCATCAGGAAGTCGTCGTGCACGTCGTACCCGCAAAATTCGGTACGACGAGTATAACAGCGCTACGCCGGCGGCTATTTCAGCGTAAATTCGGCCTCGAAGGTGGCGCCGGCGGCGGCCGTGGTGTCGATGCGCAAGCGCAGCACAGGCGCCAGTTCCAGCACGGTGACGCCTGGCGCCAGCTTGCCCGCCTGCGCCGCCGCTTCCCTGACCGAGACTTCAAGCACCGCCCCGCCCTGCGTCGGTTCGGCGACCGCCAGCTGCAAGCGCTTGCCCCTGTGCGACACGATCAGCGCGGCCGGCGCCGAGGCCCAGGCGTAGGCCTGGCCGCCGCGCGGGGCGCTGCCGGCTTGCCACAGGTTGGCGGCATACACGCCCTGCGCCGGGACCGAGACTGCCGCCGCGGCGTCGTTGTTGGACTCGATGCGGATGCCCGGCTTGGCCGCCGCAGCGCGCGTCGCCGCTTCACTGCTCGCCGGCAGCAGCAGGTAGGCGTACTGCGGGCTGCCATGCGCAATCGACAGCAGCTGGAAGGTATTCTGGCGCACCTGGACCGGGCCGTCTTCATGGATGTCGCGCCAGCTGCCTTGCCGCTCGCCGCGCTCAGTCTTCAGCGCGGTGGCGGCGGGGAATACATAGCCGATGCGGCTGCCGGCCTTGTCGTCCTGCAGGTAAGCCCAATGCGCGCTGGCGGTTTTACCGTTCGCCATTGGCACGCCGTCGACCAGCAGCTTCGCACCGGCCGGATCTGCCAGGCGGCGGTTTTCCACAATCGTCTCGACCGAGCCCTGGCCGCCGCTGATGCCCGAACCCATCGCCAGGATACGGTCTTCGCCCAGCATGAACCAGGATTTGCGGCCACGCAGGTCGGAACCGGTCACGTCGCGCATGCTGAACACCATGCCCAGCGCGGCATGCTGGCCCAGGCTGGCGCCACCGACCCAGGTCTCGGGATTGGGCGTGCGCGTCCAATCCGGCAGCCGCGCCTTGCCGCTGTCGTCGCTGGTCGTGCCAGGCAGGCGGCGTGCGTCGACCGTGGCCCAGAAGTCTTGTCCGAACTGCTCCTGGTGTGCGTCGTACAGGTAAAGCATGCCCATGCCCTGCCACCAGCCACGCACGTTTTCGCCATTACCGGTGGTGAAGGCGCTGACGCGCGGGGACGCCATGGCGAGCACTCCGGTAAATCCCTTGCCGCGCAAAAAGGCCCGGTCCATCGATGGATACAGGCGCGGACCGCTGGCGGGGGGCGCCGCCTGGATCGCAGGGTCGCCCTGGATTGCTTTCAGCAGACCGAGTTCATACAGTGGCATGCCGGAAGTTCCTGCGCCGCCGGCGGCAGAGAGATAGCTTGCGCCGAACGTGCGGTCACGCTGCATGGTGCCCTTGATGATGGAACGCAGCTGCGCCTGGACGTCCGCCGGCGCCACTTCGGCGATGGAGGCCAGGCCGGCCACCGCGCCCCGTCCTACCGAGTGGTCACCCTGGTTATGCATCGCCACCTTGCGGCCACGCATGGCGTCCGGCATGGCGCCATCGACCAGCAGGTCGGCAAAGCTGACGCGCGCCCAGGTGTAGACGTTGGCGACATTCGGGTCGGTAATGGCCCATTCGGAGCCGTTCAGCAAATGCAGCAGGCGGCCATACACTTGCAGGGCGACCACGCCGTAGTTGCCGGCATACGGCACATGACCGTGCTGGATGAACGAGCCGTCGCGGTAAAAACCATCGCCGGCCGTCACGTATTGCAGCGCCGGTCCGATCGCGTCGCGGCCAGCGGCAATCTGTTTGCCGTCCTTGCCCAGCATGCCGCTCAGGATTACCACCTGGGCCTTGTCCAGCAGGTTGGCTGCTGTCTCAAGGTGATTCTTATCGAGACTGCCATCCGGCCGGGTCTTGTAACGGGCATCGGGCACGAACCAGTTGACCGCGGCCAGCGTGCGCTGGCGCAGTTCCGGCGGCAGTGCGCCGCCCGCCAGGCTAAGAACGTTCAGCAGATGCTGCGGCGCGCCGATTTGCCACGACCACCAGTTGCCGTATTGCTGCTTTCCGGCGTGGTAATGCTCGCGCACCAGCCAGTCCAGGCCATAGGCGATGCCCTGCCCCAGCGCGGCGTCCTTGTAGAGCGGCCCGCCGGGGGTTCCGTAGGCCTGCGCCATGGCCAGCAGGCGCGATGCATTGGACACCACGACCGCCGACGCCATGATGACCTTGGGGTTCGCGAAGTCGGCCAGGTCGTCCCACAATGCGGACGCGCCAGGCTCGCGCTTCATCCGCGCCAATGCATCGCGCGCCGTGTCGGCCTGTACGCGCAGTTGCGCAACCACGTCGGGCGCTTGGCGATCAAGCGTGGCTGGCCCGGTCAGCTTGGCTTGCCAGCGTTCCAGCATGGCGTCATAGGCGTCGCCCGCCGTCGCTGCGGCGGATGACAGGCTTGCCGCCATTGCCAGTGCGATTGCCCAATTCTTACGCATCGTCATCCCCAGGTATTAGCGCGAAACGCTGACTTTGACCGGCGCCGCAACGCGGGCCGCTGTCGTGGCCACATACGACTCCCACGCCTTGGCATCGGCAAAATCGCCGCCCTTGCTCCAGGCGGAGCCCAGATAATACACAAAGGCCTGTTTAGGCTGGGCCGACGCCAACGCCAGGTAGTGGCCCGCCTCCAGCGCTTTTGGCGCGGCCGCCGCGACATTCAGGAAGCCGCTGGCGCCGGGCACGATCACGGCGCAGGCATTGCTGCCATTCTCGCCCATCGCCGGTTCCCAGTAGCTCATGGTGCCGGCGCCCTGCTGGTAGCGGCCCTGCCCTTCACGCTGCACGATGCCGACACCGATGGTCAACGTCGCGGCCGACGGGCTGGTGAAGCTGCTCTCGACGCGGTTGAAATTGCTGCCGGCGTCGAGGGAGATGCGGCGGGTTTCGGAGACCAGGCGGCCGCCAGCATCCCAGGCATCGTATTTCAGTTCAAACACCGTGCGCAGCGGGCCGTCGGCCAGCACCTTCCAACTGCTGTAGTTGCTGGAGGTGCGCAGTTCCTTGCCGTCGTAGATGCCAAGGCCGCCGCAACCGCGCGTCTTGCCGACATGGTAGAAGTCCATGCCCTCGCCCTTGTCCTTGTGGTAGTCGCCGCCGCGATACCAGGCGTCCTGCACCAGCTTGCGGGCCGACTTCGACCATACGTCGATGCCGCTCGACACCAGCATCTCTTTCGGCTCGTTCATAATGGCCGGGCCGTAGGTACGATGCGCCACACGGTCGTTCTCCCACGCGAAATCGTCCAGCCGCTCCGGCACGAAGCGCGCGTGGGCGCGCGACACCACGGTCGGCACAGCCGGCAGTTGCTTGCGCGGCAGCAGCAGGTAGCGCCGGGTTTCATTGGGCGCCAGGTCGGCCTGGAACAGCAAGGTCTTGCCCAGCACCTGGCTTGGCAGGATGCGCGAGGTCAGTGCATCCATCACCGCCAGACCATCACCGGCGCCAGCCACTTCCACCGACTCCTCCGGGCGGAACAAGCCAGTGCCATTGCTCACCGTGACTACGCGCGGCTGGCTGCCCTCCTGCAGCGCCATGCGGTACATCTCGCTGCCCGCCAGCAGGAACCCGCCCACGGCGAAGACGTCGCTCGAATTGGGGTCGAAGAAGCGCGGATCTTCACCGATCGGCTGCACGTGCACCAGCTTCCCATCAGGTTTCACATGGCTGGACAGGGTTTGCCAGGCGCGTTTTACGGCCGGCGCGAATTGCTCGCGCGGCAGGATGCCCTGGTTGACGCCCCACGCCAGCGCATAGGTGTACAGCGCCGTGCCGCTGCTTTCCGGCTTGCTGTAGGTGACCGGGTCCAGCAGGCTGGAACGCCACAAGCCGTCCGGCTGCTGCAGGCCAAGCAAGCGCTCGGCCATTTCCTTGTATTGCTGGATGAAACGGCCGCGCTGGGGGTGCTGCTCGGGGATGTACTGCAGCATGCGTACCAGGCCGCCCATCACCCAGCCATTACCGCGGCCCCAGAACATCTTCTTGCCGTTTGCTTCGCGCTTGTCGAAGAAGCGGCTGTCGCGGAAATACAGATGCTCTTCCTTGTCGTACAGGTAGTCGGAGGTACGCCACCATTCGCTGATGGCGAACTCCAGATAGCGCTGGTCGCCGGTAGCGGCCGTCAGGCGCGCCCAGGCTGGAGGTCCCATGAACAGGGCGTCGCACCACGACCAGCGGTGTTGCACGCCCGGCGTTTTCCAGTCCAGCGATCCAGGACGCGGATTGGCCAGCATGTAATCGAACTGGGCGCGCAGTGGCGCGATCATATACGGCTGGCGGGTGTGCAGGTACAGCTCCGCATACATCTGGCCCACCACGTAATCGTCCGCGTGGAACATGCTCGGGCCAAGCTTCCATTGGTTCTTTTCGCCTGCCGCGCGCATCGCCTCACGGTATTTATCACTGCCGGAAATGCCGGCCAGCGCCATGAAACCCGCATCGCCCACACCTTCGGTCCAGTCATCGAGCGGATAACCGGTCGGATGGGCCAACTGCCAGTCGGCCACCTTCTCCATGGTGGCCAGCACCACGGCCGGGGCCAGTGCTTGCGCTTCAGCGCCGGCTTGGGCAGTTTGGACAAGGCAGGCGCTGGCAACCAGGCCAGCCAATACATGACGCGTGGATGAGTGCTTAAACATTGTGTGCTCCGTTGTTATGCGAATAGGTTAACGATACCACATATTTTCGAAAAAGCAGCCACTTCGCTTGAGCGGCAGCACACATAGTGGTATCGTTACCTCATGAACGCGAGACTCCAACCCTGTCCGCCAGCATTGCAGCACGCCATCGCCCAACTGGACCGCATGCTGCGTACCTTCGGCAACCGTTATCCGGACGACACCAGCCAGCGCCTGCATTACCAACTGCGGCAGCAAGGCGAGCACGCCCCCGGCGCCAACGTCGGCTGGACCAGCGGCTTTTGGCCCGGCATGCTGTGGCTTGGCTATGAACTGACAGGCTGGAAACACTTCCGCGATGCCGCCTCCGTGCAGGCAACCGATTTCGCGCACCGCCTGGAGGGAGGCATCGACCTCGATCACCACGATCTTGGCTTTCTTTACCTCCTAAGCAATGTCGCAGCCGACCGCATTGCGCGGTTGCCTGGCGCACGCGCCACCGCACTCGCTGCCGCCGACCGCCTGCTGGGCCGCTTCCTGCCTGGCGCCGGTGTAATCCAGGCCTGGGGCAAGCTGGACAATCCAAAGGAACGTGGCCGCGTTATCGTGGACTGCGTCATGAACCTGCCGCTGCTGCACTGGGCCAGCGCCACCAGCGGCGATCCGGCATACAAAGCGGCGGCGCGCAGCCATCTGCTGCGCACCTGCGACTACCTGGTCCGCCCCGACGGCTCGACCTGCCACACCTATTACTTTGATGCCGACACCGGCGCGCCGTTGCGCGAAGTAACCCACCAGGGCCTGGCCGATTCGTCCTGCTGGTCGCGTGGGCAAGCCTGGGCCCTGTACGGCCTGGTATTGAACCACCATCACCTGCCCGGCCTCGGCCTGCTCGATACGGCGATGCGGGTTGCCGATTATTTCCTGGACCATTTACCGCCGGACCAGATCGCGCTGTGGGACCTGGGCCTTGCCCACGATAGCGGCGAGCCGCGCGATAGTTCCGCTAACACGATTGCCGCCTGCGGCCTGCTGGAACTGGCCAACCAGTTGCCGCCGGGCGCGCAAAAACAGCATTACGCGGCGGCCGGCAAGCGCCTGGTCGAAGCCCTGACGCGTCACTGCGCGGGCGTGTGGCCCGACGCCGGCGGCCTGCTTACGCACGGCACCTACCACCGGCTGGCCAACCTGGGTGTCGAAGAATGCACCTTATGGGGCGACTATTACTATCTCGAAGCGCTGGCCCGCCTGCACTATGGCTGGATCAGCTACGACCGCTGATGCAGCACCAGCAGGCGGTGCCAGCACATGGTACCCAACGCTGCCAGCAAGCCTGCCACCAAAAAGATCACGTGGAAGTCGCGCCCGTTCGCATCGAGCAGTGCGCCCATGCCCAAGGTGAAGAACACCGTCATCAAGCCCGTCATCGAAGCGGACAATGCCGCCAGCGAGGAGAAGCGCGCGCGCGGCAGCACGGCGGGCAACAGGGAAGCCGTGCCAGTCAAAAAGGTGCCGGCCAGCACGGCGTGCACCACCAGCCAGACCAGGAACGACAGCCGCCCTTCGACCAGTCCCCAGGCGCCCAGCATGCACAGCGCATACATGCCCAACAGGACGTATCCGACGCGCAGTGGATGGAAGCGGTCGGCCAGCCAGCCGACCGGCAACGCCAGTACGATTGAAATACTGTAGGCTGCAGCAACGGCGCGGCCGTAATCGCTGCGGTCTACGCCGAACTGCTCGATCGCGTTATAGCTGTTGATATTCACGGGCAGCACGCAGATGGTGGCAATGGCCAGCGTGAAAAAAAGCAGAACATAGGACCATGGGGCGGCGCCATCGCCAGCCAGCAGCCGCAGGCCCGCCTTTGGCGCCGGCGCAGGCGGTGGGTAAGATGGTTCCCGGACCCCACGGCACATCACGAGGAAACCCAGCAGGTATGCCGCCGCAATGGCCAGCATCACCGGCCGCACCAATGCCGGCAGCTCATTGCCGAACACGAACCAGAAGAACACCACGCCCACACCCAGGCTGATGATCCTGAACATGCCGAAGAAGCGGCCCAATATCTGCTTCGGCACGGTGTCGTTCACCAGCGCGACGAACAGCGCATTGGCAAGAATCGTGAACAGCTCATACATGGTCCAGAACACGCACATGCAGGCAACGATATAGCGCACGCGCATTCCCGGCGCGGCGCCGGACCAATGCCACAGCATGTCGCCGAGCGGCTCGCTGAACGCCAGCCCCACCATGCTGGCCGATACCAGCGGCACGCAAGCCAGCAGGAACGGGATGCGGCGGCCGATGCGGGTGCGCGTGCGGTCGCTCCAGGCGCCCACCGCGGGGCCGACCAGCATGGCAATGGCCGAAGGCAAGGCGCCGAACAGGACGTTCAGCAGCACCGCATCCTGGCTGAATTCACGCAGCTGGACCTTGAACAGGTCCGGCATGGAGCGCTCCTTGAGCGACCACGCCAGGTCGCCCAGCAGAAGGAAGCAAAACAGCGGCAGCAAGCCCGCGCCTGCAATGCCGGCAACCGCAGCCAACGCGGGGCGATTTTCGCGGCGCACGGCATTTTGCTGGCCCAAATCGCCCCCTCTTAAGCCAGCGCGCCAGTGCGCCAGAAACTTTGCTGCCTGCCGGGCAGCACACCGGGAAAGTCGAAATCCGCCCACAGCGGCGCCTCCGCTTGCGGCGCCGGGGCGAGCGCAGCCTGGCCCGGCACGAACCAGAAGCTCGACCAGCCATGGTTCACTCGGGCCAACGCTTCCAGGTAGTGGTAATCGCCCCACAAATTCGATTCGTCGACGCCGCGTCCTTCCGGCATGCTGTAGATGCCATGCGCCAGCAGACCCCTGCCATGGCCATTCTCCGCCGCGCAATTGCGCACCAGGCTTTCCAGCATCTCCAGCGCCTTCTCCCGATAGTGCGCGCCGCCCTCCCCCAGCTGGCCGGCCAGTTCCAGCAGTCCGCACACCGCAATGGCGGTGGCGGAACTATCGCGTTCCTGCCCGCTGCGCCAGTCCAGTTCCAGGTCCCAATGGCAGATGCCATCGGCCGGCAGGCGCGCCAGCAGGTATTCCGCCATTTCACGCGCCGTTTCCAACAGACCCAGATGCGGCGCCAGGCGGTGGTTGAGCGCAAAGCCATACAGCGCCCACGCCTGACCGCGTGACCAGCAGGTATCTTCACCATGCGCTTGCCAGGTGTGGAATTGATTCAGCGCGCCATCGCTTCCCAGCTGGCAGCACTGCCTGATGGAGCCGTTGCGGCGTACCAGCAGTTCGCGGCTGCGCTCCAGATGGGTGGCGGCCGTGGCGGCATATGCCGGGTCGCCGCTCTGCACACTGGCCCAATGCAGCAAGGGCATATTCATGACCGTTTCGATAATGATGCGGCCCCGTTCGCGCGCATCATCCAGCCTGCCCCAGGCTTGCACAACGCCCGATAGCGGCTCGAAGCGCGCATGCAGCAACTTGGCCGCTTCCAGCACCTGGCTGCGGTACCACTGGTTCCCGGTGATGCGATAAGCAGCCGCAAAGGAGGGGCCATACAGCATGCCCAGCTCATGGCGGTTCAGGTCAATGCGGCGTGCCAGGCGCTGGGCAAAGCTGGCGTTCTGCTGCTGCGCCCAGGAGCGGAAGGCGGGCCGTCCGCTCATCTCAAAACCGAGCCAGCACATGCCGTTCCAGAACCCGGTGCTCCAGCCGACATTCGAGCCTTCCCAGTAGCCGGCTTGCTGGCGCGGGCGATACACCTGGCCGCTGCTGGTATCGCCAGGAAAGCGCGTACCAAAAGTCGCTGCATTGTTTTCCAGCTGGGCCAATGCGGTACGCTGCGCAGCGCGCAACACCCCTGCCCTGTCAAGGCTTGCCATGATTGTCTCCTGCCCGTTATGAGATAACGTTATCACCCGAGACGGCAATTAGCAAGCAATACATTCAAGGCCGTCTTTCATCCGCCACAGCGAAAGAAAAAACCGAAAGCGCTGCTGGAAAAGTCAATAAGTGAACGTTACCATACGAAAAACACGAAAGGACAGGATATGACCCAACTCCATCATCGCCCCCAGGCACACTGGGACGCCCTGGGCGGCGGCCACACCGCCCGCGAAATCGCCCAGCAACCAACGGTCTGGCGCCAGCTGCCGCAATGCTGGAATGACGTGCCGGCCGCGAGCCGCTTACGCATCAAGGGCATCCTTGCCAACCCGCAGGCCAGTGTGATCCTGACTGGCGCCGGCACCTCGGCCTTCGCCGGCGAGCTGGCGGCAGACACCTTGAATGCCGCCTGGCCGGCCCAGGTCCGCGCGGTCGCCACCACTACCCTGCTGAGCCACCCTGCATTGTTTGTCGATGCGCAAGCGCCGCTGCTGGTAGTATCGTTCGCACGGTCCGGCAACAGCCCGGAGAGCCAGGCCATCGTCGACCTGGTGCGCCAGCTGGCGCCCGGCACCCTGTTCCTGAATATCACCTGCAATGCGGAGGGCAAGCTGGCCCGCCACGGCGCAGGACGCGACGACACCATCAACGTGGTGCTGCCGGCCGCCAGCTGCGACCAGGGCTTCGCCATGACCAGCAGCTTCACCAGCATGCTGCTGACGGCACTGGCCCTGCTGGGCCCTGGCCCGCTGGACGAATCCGCGGCACGGGTCGAGCAGGTGGCCGCGCTGGCCCAGCGCTGGATCAGCGAATTGGCAGGCCCCTGGCACGCCTGCGCCCAGTCCCAGGTCCACCGCATCGTCTATCTCGGCGGCGGGCCGCTGGAAGCACTGGCGCGCGAAGCCGCCCTGAAAGTGCTGGAACTGAGCGCTGGCCGCATCCTGGCCTTGTCCAACTCGCCGCTGGGTTTCCGCCACGGCCCGAAATCGGTGGTCGACGCACAAACCATGGTGGTGGTATTCCGCAGCCAGGACGAACATGTGCGCCGCTACGACCAGGATTTGCTGGACGAACTGCAGCGCGACGGGATTGCCGGCTCCGTGCTGGCGATCGATGGCCGCGAGCGGGGTGCGCCGGCCACCTTGTCCGATGCCTGGCTGGCGGCGGCCTATGTTGTCTTCGCCCAGGTGCTGGCCCTGCACCATTCGGTGCGCTTGTCCCTCACTCCCGACAACCCCTTCCCTGACGGCACGGTCAACCGCGTTGTCCAGGGCGTCATCATCCATCCCTATGCCAGCGCCTGACATCTTTTACGGCATCGATATCGGCGGCACCAAGATGGAACTGGTGGCGTGCGACGCGGCGCTCCAGGTCCGCTACCGCCAGCGGGTGCCGACGCCAACACATGATTTCGACGTCTTCGTCAACGCGCTGTGCGGCATGGTGCGGCAAGCGGATGAGGAGCTCGGCGAGCGCGCTGCGCTTGGACTCGGCGTGCCGGGCATTATCGACGCCGCTACCGGCGCCCACTTGAGCGCCAACGTACCGTGCCTGACGGGGCGCCAGCTATTGCCGGTATTGCGCCGGCGTCTGGAGCGTGACGTCACGCTCGGCAACGACTGCCAATGCTTTGCCTTGTCAGAGGCGCACGGCGGCGCGGCGCATGCAGCGGCCAGCATGTTCGGACTGATCATCGGCACTGGCGCCGGCGCCGGTTTCGTCGCCGATGGCCGCCTGGTACGCGGCCGTAATGGCGTGGCCGGAGAATGGGGCCACTGGCCCATCGCACCTTCGCTGTTGAAGCAGTACCAGCTGCCGATCCTGCCTTGCGCCTGCGGCAGGCAAGCCTGCCTGGAATGCTATGTCTCCGGCAGCGGACTGCGCAAACTGCACGCGCATTTATCCGGCACCGCAGGAATGAGCGCCGAAGAACTGGCCACCCTGCGCGATAGCGGCGACACCCTGGCCAGCGCTGTCTTCGCCGTGCACCTCGACTTGCTGGGCGCCGCGCTGGCCCAGATCGTCCTGGCCTATGACCCGCACGTGGTGGTGCTCGGCGGCGGCCTGTCGCAGCTGCCGCACCTGTACCGTGCCTTGCCGGCCGCCGCTGCGGCCCACCTGATCCCGGGCATGTCCGTGCCGCCGATCCTGCCGCCCTGGTTCGGCGATGCCGGCGGTGCGCGCGGCGCCGCCCTGCTGGCCGCCCAGGCGGCCCAACCCATTACTGAGGAAGCATGATGTCTCCACTCCAGACCCTGATCCGCGAACACCACGCGGGCCGTGCCGTTGGCATTCCAAGCGTTTGCTGCAGCAACCGGCAAGTGCTGCTGGCCGCGATGGAGACCGCGCTGGCGAACGATGCGCCACTGCTGGTGGAGGCCACCTCGAACCAGGTCGACCAGTATGGCGGCTACACCGGTATGAAGCCGGCCGATTTCGTCCAGTATGTGCAAGGTCTGGCCAGCGAGGCCGCCTTCCCGCTCGAACGGCTGATCCTTGGCGGCGACCATTTGGGCCCGAATACCTGGCAAAACCTGCCGCCGGCAGCGGCGATGGAGAACGCCCGCGTGCTGATCGCCGCCTACGCCGGCGCCGGCTTCCACAAGATCCACCTCGATTGCAGCATGTCCTGCGCCGGCGATCCAACACCCTTGCCGGACGCGGTTGTGGCGGAACGCTCCGCCCAACTGGCACTGGTGGCGGAACAGGCCGCGCTAGCCGCCGGCCTGCCGGCGCCGGTGTATATCGTCGGCACCGAAGTCCCGATTCCCGGCGGCGAAGCTTCGCTCGGCGGCGGCGTGCAGGTGACCCGTCCCGCGGCCGCAGCGGCAACGCTGGAAGCGCATCGCGCAGCCTTCGCAGCATTGGGTCTGCACAGCGCCTGGGAGCGCGTGATCGCGCTGGTGGTGCAGCCGGGCGTGGACTTCGACCATAGCAGCGTGCAGCAATACGCGCCGCAGGAAGCGCGCGAGCTGTCGGCCTTTATCGCCAGCCATCCGGGCCTGGTGTTCGAAGCGCACTCCACCGACTACCAGACGGAGGAAGCCTTGCACGCTCTGGTGCGCGACCATTTCGCCATCCTGAAGGTTGGACCAGCCGCCACTTACGCCCTGCGTGAGGCCTGCTTCGCGCTGGCCGCCATTGAGGACGAGCTGCTGCCAATGGAACAGCGCTCGCACCTGGTGGAGTTGCTGGACCAGTGCATGCAGGCCGACCCACGCCACTGGAAAAAGCATTACGCCGGCAGTCCGGCGGAGCTGCGCGTGCTGCGCCGCTTCGCGCTCTCCGACCGCAGCCGCTACTACTGGGGCGAGACCAGCGTGCAGAACGCACTGGCCAAGCTGTATGCCAATCTTGACCAAATTGGCATTCCGCTGCCGCTACTCAGCCAGTACCTGCCGGAGCTGGTCGAACCGGTACAGCGCGGTGATCTTGTGCCGTGCGCCGCCAAACTGGCGCGCTATAAAGTCGGCCTGGTACTCGGGCGCTATATCCGCGCCTGCCATGCCAACCGGGCGGAGGCCGTATGCTGAGTACCGTGGCCCGCCGCGACCAGATCCTGCAGGCGGTGCAGGAACAGCGCAAGGTACGTGTGTCGCGCCTGGCGCAACATTTTGGTGTTTCGGCCGTCACTATCCGCACCGACCTGCGCGCCATGACCTCGGCCGGGCTGCTGGCCCGCCAGCACGGTGGGGCGCGCCTGGTCGGCGAAGCGGTTCCGGAGGCACCGTTGTCGGAGAAGCGCGTCATCCATCGTGACCGAAAACTGCGTATCGCCGCGCGCGCCGCGCAATTGGTGGCGCCGGACGATAAACTGATTCTCGACGCAGGCAGCACAACGCTGATGCTGTCACAGCGGCTGCCCGGCGGCATGCCGCTCACTGTATTCACCAACAGCCTGCCCATCGCCAATGGACTAAACCACGCGGCCGGCATGCGCCTGATCGTTTCTGGCGGTACCTTGCGCCAGGCTTCGCAATCGCTGCAGGGTCCACAGGCGGAGGCCAGCCTGCAATCGCTGTTCTTCGACAAGCTGTTCCTCGGCGCCGACGGTTTCGACCCGGACTTTGGTCTGTCCACCCACGATATGGCAGATGCGCGCCTGAACGCACGCATGGTGGAACACGCGCGCCAGGTTATCGTGCTGGCCGACGGCTCCAAGTTTGGCCGGCTTTGCCTGCATCTTATTTGCGGGCTGGAGAACGTCCACACCGTCATCAGCGACGCCACCATGCCGATGGCCATGCGCGCTGCGCTGTCCGCACGCGGCATTGAGATCCTGATTGCGGAGGACGAGTGATGGCCGATGAAATCCGCGGCCAGATCCTGACCCCTACCGGCTGGCTGCGCGGCTGCCTGCGCCACGCTACGCAGATCGCCTCTATCGAGGCCGATCCGTCGGCGCCGGATGACGTGCTGGTGCTGCCGGGCTTTATCGACCTGCACGTGCACGGCGCCGGCGGCACAGACATCATGGAAGGCGGCGACGCAGCGCAGCGCGTGGCCCGCCTGCATGCCCGCCACGGAACCACCACCATGCTCGCCACCACCATGACGGCGCCGCCGGAGCACATCGAGCGTGCCTTGCAGGGCGTGCGCAGCGCGATGGCAGCCAATGCGCCCGATGCAGCCGACATCATCGGCGTACACCTGGAAGGCCCGTTCCTGAACCAGGCCAGGCTGGGCGCCCAACCGCCGCTGACGGTCGGCGGCACCATCGAACAAGTGCAGCATTGGCACGGCATCGCGCCTATCAGGGTGCTGACCCTGGCGCCGGAAATCCCGGGCCACCTGACACTGATCCCGCAGCTGGTGGCGCTTGGTATCCGCGTGCAGGCCGGCCACAGCGCCGGCACTTACGACGATGGACTGGCGGCCATCAAGGCTGGCCTGGCCGGTTTCACCCACCTTTACAACGGCATGTCGGGCCTGAACCAGTATGCGCCGGGCATGCTGGCGGCGGCCATTGCGCATGCTGAATTCGCCGAAATCATTCCCGACCTGCAGCACGTGCAGCCGGGTGCGATCCGGGCGGCCATGCGCGCCATTCCACGCCTGTATGCGGTGACCGACGCCACCTCCGCGACTGGCATGCCGGACGGCGAATACATGCTGGGCACCCAACGCGTCATGAAGTGCCAGTCCTGCGTGCGGCTGGCGGTCGGCGATTCGCTGGCCGGCAGCGCGCTGACGATGGACCAGGCGCTGCGCAACCTGGTCGACATTGGGCTGTCGCCGGCCGCCGCCTCCGACCGCGTCTCGCGCTTCCCGGCCGAATACCTCGGTCTGCGCGACCGGGGCAGTCTGTCGCGCGGCATGCGTGCCGACTATGTCGTACTGGATAAAGCGCTTCAATTGCAGAGCGTAGTGCTGGCCGGCCGCCAGTTGTCTCTAACCAAAGGAGCAAGCCATGAAGTTATCTACGCCTGAAGCCCATACCCGCTTTTTGCTGTTTGTTGCAGGCCTCGGTGGGCTGCTGTACGGGATTGATGTTGGCATCATTGCGGGCGCCCTGCCGTACCTGGAAGCCAGCGCCGCCCAAATCTGGAAATTGTCGACGCAGCAGCTTAGCTTCGTGGTGGCGGCGGTGTTGCTGGGGTCTGTTCTGTCATCGCTGGCGGCAGGCACGCTGGCCGAAATTTTCGGCCGCAAGCGGTTGATGTTTCTCTCCGGGCTGCTGTTCAGCCTGAGCATACCGGTGATTGCGTTGGCCGACGGCTATGTGCCTCTGCTACTGGGGCGCCTGCTGCAGGGGATTAGCGGCGGCTTGATTGGCGTGGTGGTGCCGCTCTACCTTGCCGAATCGCTGCCGGCCGAGGTGCGTGGGCGCGGCACGGGCATTTTCCAGCTGTTGCTGACGGTGGGACTGGTGCTTGCTGCGGCCATTGGTTTGCTGGTGGCGCGCGAAGTGGAAGCAGCTGCCAGCAGCGCACCCGCCACCCTGCAAGCGGTGCAGGATGGCGCCTGGCGCCGCATTTTCTGGTTAAGTCTTCCACCGGGCTTGCTGTTCACCGGCGGTGTGCTGCTGCTGGCCGAATCGCCACGCTGGCTTCTGGCCCGCGGCGCGCAGGACGCGGCACTCCAGGCATTGCAGCGTACCCGCCCTGCCGCCGCGGCGCGCGATGAACTGTCAGCCATTGGTGCCGACCATGGCCCTGCTCTCGCCACTGAGTCGGGCAGCCTGCTGCAGCGCCGCTATGTGCTGCCATTCCTGCTGGCGTGCCTGATCCTGGCCTGCAACCAGGCGACTGGCATGAATTCGGTGCTGGCTTATGCCGTCAACATTTTCGAGGCGGGCGGACTGAATGGTTCGATGGCCAATGTCGGCGATTTCGCGCTCAAGCTGGTCAACTGTCTGATGACGGTGCTGGCGGTGATGCTGGTTGACCGTAAGGGACGCAAGTTTCTGCTGATGCTGGGTACTGGCGGTATCATCGTTAGCCTCACGGCGGCGGGACTGCTGTTCCTGTCCGCCGAACGCGAGCAGCTGGATGCCAGCCAGTTGTTCAACCATCGTATCGCCGGCAATGGGCTGTCAATGAAAGCCAGCGAGTTACGCTATATCGGCGGCGATGACTATGTCCTCGAAGTCGCCTACAGCTACGGGCCCTTGACCCAGGTGCGCACCTGGCGTCCTGGCCAGGACTTGCTTATCGCTGCTCCCGACACTGTCGATGGCGACAGCGTGATTGGCGCGACTTTCCGCCGTGTGCATCTCAATCCGTTTCCGGACATGCAGCTTGCCCGCAACGCGCCGCTCGTCATTGAGCGTGCTCGCATTGGCGAGGCGCCTAAGCCGGAACAGGGATGGCTGGTGTTGGCTTGCTTGCTGGGTTTTGTCGCCAGTTTTGCGATTGGTCCAGGGGTTTGCGTGTGGTTGGCGCTGTCGGAGCTGATGCCGACTAGGATTCGCTCTAATGGGATGAGCGTCGCGCTGCTGCTCAACCAGTTCGTATCCACGGTGATTGCGGCCGTCTTCTTGCCCACCGTTGGCCAGCATGGATATGCGCCGATGTTCTTCGCCTGGGCAGGCTGCACCGCAATCTACTTCCTCGCAGCCACCTTCATTCTCCCCGAAACGCGCGGCAAGACGCTGGAAGAAATCGGCCGCCACTTCGCCAGCTCCAAGTAATCTACTCCCGGGCGCTCTCCCCAGCGCCCTTCCCCGCTCACACTTCCCCGCTCGGCAACCTCCCGCCAGGCCGCAACCGTCAGCCGGCAAGCGGCCACATTTCGCGCGCCTTCCAACGTCCTTCACCGGGGAGGCCAGCCACATGCCCCACCGCGGGATAGCGGACAGCGGGAGGCAGGAGCCGGGCGCGGGGCGGCTAAAGCCGGACGGGCCGGCGGGCGGCTGGCGAAAGACGGCACGTGGCAGGCGCACAATCCACCACCAGTCTCCCGCCGCTCGTCGCTTGCGGCTCGCACAGCCGGCGACTTCCTGCGCAGTTTAGATAGCGACGCGGTCGCGTGAACGGTGCACGCGATCTTGCAAAACAAAAGGCCCGGCCATCGAAACGGCCGGGCCTTTACCCGATAGGAGGAGGCGTAACTTAACGCGACAAGCTCACCTTCAGCCCACTGGCACCGGCGCCGGAAGCAGCCGCCTTGACGGCTACTGGCGCGGAAAGGCGCGCACGCGGAATCAACAAATAGCGGCGGCTCTCGCCACCCGCCACATCGATGCGAAACTGAACACCCCTGCCAACCGCCACAGTGTGAAGCAGACGCGTCGTCAACGCATCCATTACCGCCACATCCCCCACATCCGCCACCTCGACCTGCTGATCCAGCCGCGCCGAAGCTCCCTCATTCGCCACCGTCACAACACGCAAAGGCCCAGCCTCCTCCAACCCCATGCGATACATTTCCGCGCCAGCCATAAGGAACGCCCCCACCGCAAACACATCGCTCGACTGCGGATCGAAGCGCTTCGGATCGGCCCCAATCGGCTGCACATTAATCAGCTTTCCATTGGCCTGAACATTGCCAGCCAGCGCCTGCCAGGCACGCTTGACTGCCGGCGCAAACTGCGCACGCGGCAGGATGCCCTGGTTCACGCCCCAGGCCAGCGCATAGGCATACAAACCTGTGCCGCTGGTTTCCGCATTCGGATAGCTGTCCGGATCCAGCAAGCTGGCGCGCCACAACCCATCCGCCTGCTGCAAGCCAAGCAAACGCTCCGACATCTCACGATACTGCTGCACAAACCGCGCACGCTCCGGGCGATGCTCCGGAATGTACTGCAGCATGCGCGCCAGCCCCGCTAGCACCCAGCCATTACCACGGCCCCAGAACACCTTCTTGCCATTAGCCTCCTTCTGCGTGAAGTAACGGCTATCGCGGAAGTAAAGGTGTTCCTCCTTATCGTACAAATAGTCCGAAGTAATCCACCAATTCTTCAATGCGAAGTCCAGGTAGCGCTGGTCACCCGTGACGGCAGTCAGGCGCGCCCACGCTCCCGGCCCCATGAATAGCGAATCGCACCAAGACCAGCGATGCAGCACATCCGGCACCAGCCAGTTCAGGGAACCGGGACGCGGTTCGGCCAGCATTTCGTCAAACTGCGCGCGCATCGGCGCAATCATGCGCGGATCGCGCAACTGAAGATAAAGCTCGGCATACATCTGGCCGACCACATAGTCGTCGGCATGGAATTTACTTGGCCCCAAGCGCCAACGCAGCTTCTCGCCCGCCGCGCGCATCGCTTCGCGGTACTTTGGATCTGGCGATACCCCTGACAGGGCCATGAAACCAGCATCGCCAACGCCTTCGGTCCAGTCATCCAACGGATAACCGGTCGGATTGGCCAACTGCCAGTCAGCCACTTTCTCCATGGTCGCCAGCACCGTCTGCGGCGCCAGAGCTTGCGTTCCTGCGACGACCGGCGTGGCGGCGTACACCGGCTGCACCGACAAACCACCAAGGCACAAGCCGGCGCACAACAGCGCCAGCGGAAGACGTTTGAATCGCTGAATAGTCATTTTTATTATTCCCTTTGACACAATAAAAAAGGCGTACAAGGACGGGACCCCGTACGCCATGAGATAGATTTTAGAAGACCTTAGAAAGCGAAGTCCGCACGTACCGCGTAGTAGCGCTGATAGTCGCGCGCCGGGGTCCAGGCCTGGACGTGCACCGGAGCGGTTGCCGTGCTGCCCCACATCGTATTACCCCACCCAACGTTGCCCAGGGAGGCCGCATACGACTTGTTGAACACATTGTTCACGCTGAAACTCAGCTTCCAGTCGCCCTTCTTGTCCTTGATGCCAGCACCCAGGTTCAGGATGCCAAAGGCCGGCTGGATAGTGGTCGGGTCCTGGTCGATACGGAAGTTGATCTTGCTCTGCCAGCGATAAGCACCGGTGATGAAGGCGTCGAAGCTCTTATCCAGGCGGATATCGTACTGGCCGCCGATATTGAACTTGTACTTCGGCGCATTCGGCATTGGCTTGCCGGCCAGATCTGCAGTATTGGTCTTGCCGAATTCAGGATTGCTGGCGATGCAGTTGCCGGAGCCAACCTGGGTCGAACCGGTACCTGCGTCGTTCAAGCGGTTGTAGCATGGGCCATTGCGGAATTCGGTGACGATCGCCTTGGTGTAGGCAAAGGAACCGTTCAGCGACAGGTCGCGTGCCACGCGCCAGTTCAGGTCAGCTTCGAAACCGCTGGTGCGCACATTGCCGATGCTATGCAGCTGGGTACGGAAAATGCCGTCCGGATCGGTCATGCCCGCCGATTGCTGGAAGCCCTCGAAGTCGGTGCGGAACACGGCCAGGTCCAGCGCCATGCGGTTCTCCAGCAGGCTCAGTTTCACGCCAGCTTCGATGCTCTTCGCATCTTCGCCCGGCACGTAGCCGTTCCTGAAGTTGTTGTCGTTGAAGGTGCTGGTCAGGTCGATCCCTTTGCCCTTATGGCCGGTCGAGTAAGTGACATAGCCCATGGTCGCAGCATCCAGGCGGTGCTCCAGGCCGATCTTGCCGGTCACCTTGGTTTCGCTAGCCGTGTCCTCGTAGTGGTTGCGGGTGCGGGAAGCGACGGTCGGCGCCAGCAGCGGGCTATCGAAGGTGTAGGCCAAGTCTTCCTTGTTGTAGCGCAGGCCCCCGATGATGCTGGTGTTTGGCGTCAGGTCGATGGCGCCATTCGCAAAAACCGCGTAGTTGGTGTTGGAGGAAAACGCGGTGTAGTCGGTGATATAGGTGCCGGCCGGATAGCGCGCGAGGTGGCGACCCAGCTCATTCTTACCGTAGAACAGGCCGGCGACGTAACGCACGCTGCCCTTGTCCGGCGACGTCAGGCGGAATTCCTGGGTCTTGGACTTGACGTCGAAATTACCCAGCTGGTACAGACCGCCGTGCAGGTTGGTTGGCTTGCCACCCACCAGGGTCTTATTCAGGACATCGCTATCGGTACCGTCGCCATCCTGGTAATCGTCCATCTGGTAGTGCGACCAGGAGGTGATCGACGTCAGGGTGTGGTTGGCCAGCAGGCCGCCATCGCCAAAGGCATAGTTGACCTTCAGGCCCGCGCCCACGTCCTTCGCTTTGCCGCCGGCCGGATAGTCGTTACGCACCGAGACATTGTCCGGACCCGGAACGATGCCGTTCAGCACCTGGGAAACCGGAATGCGGTCGCTGGTGGATGCGTAGGTGAAGCCGTTATTCAGGTTATACAGGCCGCCGGTGCTCGTCATCATGCGCAGCGGGCTGACGCAGCAGTTCTTGGTGAACTTGCTGGCGCGCGGAGAAAACACCACGCTCCACTGGTCGTCCGGATTCCATTCGAATTTGCCGATAAAGTTGGTGTTATCGGAACCATTCAGGCGCTTGCCATCGGTCAGATTCTTCACCACGCCATCGTGGTCGGACTTGCTCGCCGCCAGGCGCATGCGCAAAGTGTCGGTCAGCCCGCCGGAGACGGAGCCGCTGACGCGGTACTCATGGTCGTTGGTCAGATAGCTGGACAGCTTGGTCTTCCATTGGCCGTCGATCGGTTTGGTGGCGATGTTCACCGCGCCGGCAATCGAGCTCTTGCCCATCAGGGTGCTTTGCGGGCCTTTCAATACCTCGATGCGATGCACGTCGGCCAGGTCCTTGAAGGCATTGGCCTGCATGGCGTAGGGGATGTCGTCGATGATCACCGACACATCGGCTTCCACACCCACACCCAGCGAGAAAGTACCGATGCCGCGCATATTGATGCTGTAGTTGCCAGGCTGGGTGCTATAGGTCACGCTCAGGGCTGGCGACAGTGCTGGCAGGTCATCGAAATCCTTGACGTTGTTGCGCTGGAGGACGGCATCATTCAGCACGGTGATTGCGGCTGGTACGTCCTGCAGATTCTGGGCGCGCTTGTTCGCGGTCACCACCACTTTTTCCAGTTGCACCGGCTCGTCTTTTTTGGCTTCCTGTGCATGGGCAATGCTCGCTACCGCCAGGGCTACGGCAGCCACTGCTGGCTTGACGACCAATTTGCTGCCCTGCATTTGATGATTACTGTTCACAGCCACTCCTCCTCATTGAAATCTAGCACGCCCCCAATAGGGTAACGTTATCATTCTTCTGTTTTAAAAACGCAGCCGTGGTAAAGCTGCGATTCATGTGATAACGATACCATTCAAATTAACGCCAACTCAAGCATTTTTGTTGGGATGTGCAAAAAAACTACGCGCGACGCAAACGACTGCGCTTGGCAGGCGTGGTGGCCGAAACCGGCGCCGGGCCGGTGGATTCGCGCACCACGAATTCGCTTGGGAATTCGATACGGTGGCGGCGGCCAGGTTCGCCACGGATGCGGCGCACCAGCTCCTGCACCGTGGCCTGCGCCATCGCCTCGAACGGGTGGCGCAAGGTAGTAAGCGGAGGACGGGTCATTGCCGCTGCGGGGATATCGTCGAAACCGATCACCGAAATATCTTCCGGAATCCGCAAGCCCTTCTCGCGGATGGCATTCATTACACCCAGGGCCATGCCGTCATTGGCGGCGAAGATGGCCGTCGGCGGCTCGGGCAGCTCCAGCAGCTTGTGCGCGCACTGCATGCCCGACGCTTCGCTGAAATCCCCCTGGCAGACCAGCGCCGGGTCCAGCTCCAGGCCGGCATCGGCCAGGGCCGCCGCATAACCGCGCTCGCGCAGGTCGCTCTGGCCGGTATAGGCGTTACCACGAATAAAAGCAATGCGGCGGTGTCCCAGCTCCACCAGGTGCGACACCGCATCGTGCGCACCGTTGACGTTATCGCCGCGCACCACCGGCAAGGTGGTCTCGTGACGGAAGTAATTGATCATGACCACCGGGCTGGTGGTCTTTTCCAGCGTTTCCAGATAATCGTCGGTCATGCGCGGCAACACGTAGACCAGGCCATCCCACAGCCCATGCAGCATTTGGCTGACACGCTTGCCTTTGCCGCCGCCCATATCGCCCAGCGAGTTATAGATGAACAGGTCCATATCGACTTTGCGCACTTCTTCGCTCAGCGCGGTGACAAAGCAGTTAACCACGGAAGACGACAGGTCATTGACCACCACGCCGATCACATTGGTTTTACCGCCCTTCATCATGCGGGCCAGGGCGTTGGGAGCATAACCAAGCTGCTTGGCCGCTGCCTGCACCTTGGTCTTGGTTTCTTCCGAAGCATAGCCTTCGCCGCTGAGCGCGCGCGAAGCGGTCATCACAGACACTCCTGCCAGCTTTGCCACATCGACGAGTGTGACGCCAGACTTCTTCATTTAGCCCCCTGCAGCGCATTTTTCCGTTAACGATACATTATTGTACGCTTGCGCCGCACACACGCCAATCCCAGCAACGCAACGCCGATCAGCAGGGGTGAAGCCGGCTCCGGCAAGCTGGTAACTGGCACCGCATCTTCATAATTGACGGTCAGCCGCATATGCGCCCGGTCCGCGTCGTTAGCAGTGGAAGTCCACTGATAGCGGGTCGAACCGCGCAAGTGGAGGCCGAACCAATCGTCTTGCGCCGCCACGCTGGCCGCCAGCAGGCTGGTGATGTCGATAGTGCTGGTGCCCCGCCCTACCAGCGTCGCGGCGACCGAACCGTAATTTGCCGTCGGCGCATTCCAGCTGAATGCCAGTTGACCGGCGCCTGCATCGAAGCCCACTACGGTACCGGCCTGGTTGCCGCTGTCGCCATCCAGCAAGTCAAAACTCAGGAATGCGCTGGAGATGGTCTTGCCAGCCAATTCCGCAATATCAACCTGCATCAAGGTCCGGCTCAGGTTCGATCGCTCAGCGCCGAACACATGGCCCCAGGCATTGCTGTACATGCCGATGTACCCCGTGCCCGCATAGCTGGCAGCGGTGTTCGTATTTCTGGTACCGCTGAATTGGCCGATATCCGTCAGCGAAATATTCAGGACGCCCGCCCCCGCCTGGGTGGCGCTCAACAAGGCCGCCACGGCAAAAAACTTTTTCATACTGATCTCCAAAAAAAGGGCCCACCAGGCCGGCAGCCAGGACGGGCCCAAAGGTTGCGCGATCCTTCTTATTGGGAGGTCACTACCAGGACTGGCCGGTAGCCAAGGTTGCTATGCTCTTTCGACGCATAATCGACCGAACCGGAACCGCCATAGTTGGCTGCGGACTCCAGCTTCAGCGAAAGCACTTTGCTGCCGCTCAAAACGCCATTGGCTGCACTGGTCAGGTTGATTTCGACCGGCGTATTCACCGCTGGCACGGTCCAGCTGGCGAGCAGGCTGCCATTGGCTGGCAAGGTGTTCCAGGTCATGCTGCCTTCAGTCCAGTTGTCGGTGGTGGTCTGGTACAAGTTATGGACGATGCCGGTGGTGCCGACCACTACCGGAACCAGCTTCAGCTTGGCGCTGGTAATCGTGCCGCTGATCGAAGACAGGTCAAACTTCAGCACCGACTTGCGGGAGAAGCTGGTGGCATCCTGCTTCACAGTCAGCGTAGTCGTGCTGCCAAAGTTGTTGTTGGCATAGGTCCCGTCACGTACGTAGGCATCACCGCCCGGTGCCAGCGTGACCAGGTTGTTCAGGGCGAAGCGAGCTTTGAAGGACTTGCCCAGCGAGCCGTTGACCGCCACCTGCATCTTGATGGTTGGACTCAACTGGCTGACTGTGATCGCGGCGTCCTTGCTGACGATGCTGTCGGCGCTGCGGTTTAATTCCAGGTTGATGACACCCGTGTTCAGCTGCGTTGGGTCGGCCACCGCCAGCTGCATGTCGTTACCGATTTGCTGCAGCGTCGCCACGGCCTTCTTGTCGCTGGTCAGGAACGGCTGGCCTGTAACGTTAACAGTCTTGGACGAATCATTCCAGAACACGACGCCGGTCACGCCTTGCGCGGTATCCTTCACCGCCGTCGCCGAGGTGGAACGCTCGATCACCGTGATCGGATTGGCCGCTGCAAATTCGGCGGTCTCCTGCGCTGTGCGATTCGGCAGTAAAATGTAGGTATAAGCTGCATTGGTCGGATTGACGCCATGGTCCAACGCCAGGCTCAGGAAGTTATTGCTGACCACATCGGCGGTGCCGCCGGTATTCACATCACTCCAGGCGCCGCTCCGCGTTTCGCGCAAGGCCGATACGGCCGGCTGGTCCGGGAAGACATAGCCGATGTCCGAACCCCAGGAAGTATTCCCCGCCAGGTGGGTCCAGCTGGTTGCCGGCATCGATTCGCTCCAGCCCAGGGTGGCGGGCTTGGTATTCGCAACGGAATTCACAGTCAGGCCATTGTCGCCAACGCCGTTCAGGGCGCGGTTTTCGACAATGGTCTCGACGCTGGCGCCACTGATGCCGGTAATGCCGGAACCCACGGCAACGATACGGTCGCCGAACATGAACCACGCTTTCTTGCCCGCCAGTTTGCTGCCGGTGTTGTTATCCAGCGCGAACTCCATGGCCGCAGTCGCGAAACTGCGGTTCAACTCCGCCCCGCCGACACCACTCTTGGTATTGCCGTAGTGCTTCCAGGCCACCGGCGTGCCGCTGCCGCTGCGGTCGGTGGTGGTGCCGGGCAGGCGCCACATGTCGACCGTGGCCCAGAAATTGTTGCTGTACTGGGTCAGGTCCGCGTTGTACAAATAGGTCATGCCCACGCCGGTCCACCAGCCGCGCAGGTTCTCGCCATTGCCGTACTCGAAGGCGCTCATGCGCTTCGAGAACATGGACAGTGCAAACGCATAACCGTCGCCGCGAGAAACGGCACGGTCGGCGGACGGGAAGAAACGGGTCTCGATCGGTTCCGGCGCAGACGGGATCGACGAATCGTTCATGATCGCCTTGATCAGCGCGATATCAAACGTCGGCACACCGCTCATGCCACCCACGGCATCACTTGGGACCGGCGTGAAATAGCTCTCGCCAAACGTACCATCGCGCTCGACCCAGCCTTTGAGCACGGATTTCAGTTGATTGGACTGTGCCGTTGGCAGCACTTGCGCCAGTTCGGCCAGCGTATTGACGATCTGCCGCCCGTTGAAGTGGTCATTCGCAAACTGGCGCGAGCTGGTGCGCCCGCGCTGGTTGTCCATGACCGCTCCATCGAAGATAAACGGGCGGTAGGCATTCATCGCCCAATCGAATGGATTCAGGTAATTGGGATCGCCGCTGATTGGCCAGTCGGAATCCTTCAGGATGTAATACAGCTTGTTGATGTCCGCCAGCAGTACCGTGCCATAGCCGCCGATATACGGTTCGTGCAGGTGCTGGATGAAGGAGCCATCGGTGTAATAGCCATCGCCCGTGGTGACATAGGCCAGTGCAGCCGGAATCGCATCACGCCCCGCCGCGATCTTGCTGCCGTCCTTACCCAGGATGCCGCGCAATACGAACGCCAGCGCCTTGTCGAGGCGGTTGGCGCCCGTTTCCACAGTCGCGCCGGCAGGAATGGTGCCATCCATTGCCGCGCGCACGGTCGGATCGGGCAAGTAGTGGTCAATCGATGCGCATGCTGCAGCGATCTGGGTTAGCGACAGCTCGCTGTAGAATGTCATCATGAAGCCGGTCAGGCCGAGCGGCGTGCCAATCTGCCAGTCGTACCAATTGTCGTAGCCGGTGCCGGTGGAGGAATACACGTTTGCCAGCAGCCAGTCGAAACCATCGAGCACCGCTTGGCGCACATCGGGATTCTGGTAGTACGGCGAGCTTGAGGAATTGTAGGCACTGGCCAGGGTGTTCAGGCGAGAAACGGTGCTGTTGATATTTCCGCTCTTGATGCCGAATGGAAGATCCGCCCATAGCGAGGTACGGCCGGCCGACAAGTCCATTGTGGTCCAGTACTGTTCCGCCGCATTGCCTGCACTGGCAACCTGCATTGCGACATCGGGGTCATTGGCAGGCAACGGCGGCGCGCTGGATGAACGGCTTTTCCACTTGATGCGCAGGTCATCGAAGGTGTCGGCGTGTGCCGGGGCGGCGCAGATCTGCAGCAATGCAGCCAAGAACAGCCCGTGGCGGGCCAGGGGTGCGACTCTCATAAATCTCCTCCAGATTCTTTATAGGAATGCAACCTAATTCTTTATAGTTATAGGGTAACGTTATCATGGCGAATTCCAAGAAGCAAGCCACGTGCGTTGTTGGGAAGCCTCAAAGGACCATTGAATTCGATGGAAGGTTAACGTTATCATAGCCACTGCTTCCTTAGGAGATCAGAAAAATGGCTCAATCTAACAAACCCTTTCGCCGCATCCTGCTGACTGGGGCCGCCGGCGGCCTTGGACGCGTTTTGCGCGAACGTATCGGCGCCTGGGCCGATGTGGTGCGCCTGTCCGACCTGGGCGGTCTGGGCGAAGCTCGCCCCGGCGAAGAGATCGTCTATTGCGACCTGTCGGACCGCCAGGCTATGCTCAAGCTGTTGGAAGGCGTGGACGCAGTGCTGCATTTTGGCGGTGTATCGACCGAGGTAGCGTGGGACCCTATCCTGCAGGCCAATATCGTCGGCGTAAAGAACCTGTACGAGGCGGCGCAAAAGGCCGGCGTCAAGCGCATCGTGTTCGCCAGCTCGAACCACGCCATCGGCTTCCACCCCACCACCACCCATCTCGACGCCGACAGCCCTACCCGGCCGGATGGCCTGTATGGCGTCTCCAAGGTATTCGGCGAGCAGCTGTCGCGCTATTACTGGGATCGTTTCGGGCTGGAGACGGTATGCATCCGCATCGGTTTCTCCTTCCCCGAGCCGAAGACCTACCGCAATATGGTCACCTTCCTGCACTACGACGACCTGGTGGAGCTGCTGCGCTGCTCCCTGTTCACACCGCGCGTCGGACATACCATCGCCTACGGCATGTCGGACAACTCAACCAGCTGGTGGGACAACAGCAAGGCCAGCCACCTGGGCTACCAGCCGCGCCGCAGCTCACGCGAGTTCGCCCACCTGTTCCCCGACAACGCCGACTATCCCGCCGAAGATGACCTGGCCCGCCTCTATCAGGGCGGGCCCTTCATCACCACCGGGCCGATTTACGACTGACCTCTTCCCCGCTCAGGCAGCAAGCGCCGCCGCGATCTGCTGCTTCAGCGTCGCCAGTCGTTCGCGGCCAGCCGCCAGGGCCGGCAGCTTGACGTGGCCGAAGCCGCGCACCGATTCAGGCAGCTGCGCCAGGCGCAAGGCAAGATCCTTGTTGTTGGCGGTGAGCGTTTGCCGGAACTCGGCCACGGCTGCCGTGTATTCGTCGCGCCAGGCGCGCTCCTGGCGCCGTTCCGAGGTATAGCCGAACGGGTCAAACGGCGTGCCGCGCAGGCGTTTCATACGTGCCAGTGCGCGGAAGCCGGACTGCATCCACGCCCCATAGACCTGCTTGCGCGGCCGCCCATCGCTGCCCTTGCGCGCCAGCAGCGGCGGCGCCAGGTGGAATTGCAGCGAGTAGTCGCCCTCGAACTGCGCGGCAATCTGCGCGGTCAGGGCGCCGTCGCTATGCAGGCGAGCCACCTCGTATTCGTCCTTGTAGGCCATGACGCGGTACAGGTTGCGCGCCACGGCGCGGGCCAGCACCAGCTTCGATTGCTCGCCCTCGACGGCGCGCTCTTTCTGCTCCACTGCGCGCACCAGCGCGACATAGCGCGCTGCGTAGGCGTCGTCCTGGTAAGCGGCCAGCAAGCGGCTGCGGTGCTCAAGAATCTGCTCCAGGCCCTGAGGCGCGACGAACTGCACGACCTGCGAACGGGTGCCGATCGCCTGCTCCAGCGCCGCAGGATTGGCTGCCGCCAGCCGGCCCAGAAGGAAGGCACGCTTATTCAGGTCAATGGCGACGTTGTTCAGTTCGATCGCGCGCATCATGGCCGCATTCGACACCGGCACCAGGCCCTTCTGCCATGCGTAGCCAAGCAGCACGATGTTGGCCGTGATCGGTTCGCCGAGCGCGCGGCTCGCCAGCTCGGTTGGGTCCAGGCTCACCACCTGGCCGCTGCCGGCCGCTTGCTGCAGCTTGGCGATCAATGCGTCCTTGTTCACCACCGCGTCGGGATTGCGGGTGAATTCGGCGGTCGGCGTTTCGCGGCTGTTGGCCAGCACCTGGGTGTGGCCTTCCCCGATCACGGCCAGCGCATCGGGCATCGCTCCCACCACCAGGTCGCACGCGATCAAGGCGTCGGCCTGGCGCAAGTCGATACGCACCTGGTTCAGTACTTGCGGTGATGCCGCGACGCGGATATGCGACATCACTGCGCCGCCCTTTTGCGCGAAGCCCATGAAGTCCAGCGTGGAGGCGCCCTTGCCTTCCAGGTGCGCCGCCATCGTGACCAGCGCGCCCAGCGTCACCACGCCGGTGCCGCCAATGCCTGCCACCAGCACTTCGAATGGCCGCTGGAAATCGTGCTGTTGCTGCGCCGGGTAGCCGACCAGCGCCAGCTCCAGTTGCGCCAGCGTGACTTTTGCCGCTGCCGGCTTCTTCAAGGTTCCGCCGATCACCGAAACAAAGCTCGGGCAGAATCCCTCCACGCAGGAGTAGTCCTTATTGCAGGACGCCTGCTCGATCTGGCGCTTGCGCCCGAGCTCAGTTTCAAGCGGCATGATGGACAGGCAGTTCGACTGCACGCCGCAGTCGCCGCACCCCTCGCACACCGCCGGGTTGATCACCATGCGGCGCTGCGGGTCAGGGAACACTTCCTGGCCTGGACGGTTCTTCTTGCGGCGGCGGCGCTTTTCGGCCGCGCAGGTCTGGTCGTAGATCAGCACCGAGACGCCTTTCAGCTGGCGCAGCTCGCGCTGGATGGCGTCCAGCTCCTTGCGGTCTTCCACTGCCACGCCGGCAGGCAGCACCACGCTGCGGTAGCGCTCCGTGTCGTCGGTGACAACGATGACCTTCACCGCCCCTTCGCTCAGCACCTGCTGCGCGATCTGCGGCACGCTCAAGCCGCCGTCCACCGGCTGGCCGCCCGTCATGGCGACAGCGTCGTTATACAGGATCTTGTAGGTGATGTTGGTGCCGGCCGCAATCGCCTGGCGCACCGCGAGATAACCGGAGTGGTAATAGGTGCCGTCGCCCAGGTTCTGGAACACATGCGGTTCCGAGACGAAGCGCGAGGCAGCCACCCAAGGCACGCCTTCGCCGCCCATCTGGGTCAGGTTGACGGTGTCGCGGTCCATCCAGGTCGCCATGAAATGGCAGCCGATACCGGCCAGCGCGCGGCTGCCTTCAGGAACCTTGGTCGAGGTATTGTGCGGGCAGCCGGAGCAGAAGAATGGCGTGCGCCGCACAGCATCCTGCGACAGGCCGCTGGAAGCGCAGAAATCAGGCAGCTGGCCGGCCAGGCCGGCTTGTGGCCGCAGCGGAGCAAGCCAGCGCACCAGCACCGGCGCGATACGCGATGGACGCAGTTCGCCCAGGGCCGACAGCAATGGCGCTCCCGTTGCGTCGGTCTTGCCGATGACTATCGGACGCAGGTTCGCAGGCTGGTTGTAGAGCAGTTGCTTGACCTGCTCTTCGATCACCGCGCCCTTCTCTTCGACGATAAGGATCTGTTCGAGGCCCTGCACAAACGACTGAAGGCGGGTAGCTTCCAGCGGATAGGTCAGGCCCGGCTTGTACAGGCGGATTCCGAGCTGCTCCAGCTTATCGAAGTCCAATCCCAGGCGCTGCAACGCCTCCACCAGGTCCAGGTAGGCCTTGCCGGCGCTGATAATGCCAAGCGTCGCCACCGGGGCCGGCACCACCAGCTTGTCAATCGGATTGGCGCGGGCGAAGGCCAGCACGGCCTTCAGTTTTTCATGCATGCGCACTTCAATGCCCAGGCCAGGCAGGTCCGGCCAGCGGTAATGCAGGCCGTCCGCGGGCGGCTGGTAATCGGTCGGCATGCGGAACTCCGGCGCTGGCGGAATGTTGACGACCGCCCCGCCCTCCACCGTTTCCGAAATAGCCTTGAAGCCCACCCAAGTCCCCGAATAACGGGACAAGGCCCAGGCGTATAAGCCGAACTCCTGGTACTCCTCGATGTTGGCCGGGTTCAGGACCGGCATCAGCCAGGCCATCAAGGCCTGCTCGCTCTGGTGCGGCATCGACGACGAGACGCAGCCATGGTCGTCGCCCAGCACCACCACCACGCCGCCATGCGGGGACGATCCGTATGCATTACCGTGCTTGATGGCGTCGCCGGCGCGGTCCACACCCGGACCTTTGCCGTACCACAGCGCGAACACGCCCTCGACCTGGCGCGTTGGATCGGCTTCCACTTGCTGCGTGCCCAGCACCGCCGTCGCGCCCAGCTCCTCGTTAATCGCCGGCAGGAATTCGATCTGGTTTGCCTTGAGCAGCTTGGAAGCGCGCCACACCTCCTGGTCCACCGCACCGAGCGGCGAGCCGCGATAACCGCTGATGAAACCAGCCGTCTTGAGGCCGCGCGCTTCATCGAAACGTTTTTGCGCAAGCATCATGCGCAGCAGGGCCTGGGTTCCGGTGATGAAAATGCGGCCGCTCTCGCGGCTCAAATTATCGTCAAGACGATAATCCGGGTCCACCAGCGGCGCCTCTGCTTCATAGACCTTTTCCTGCGCGCTTGCCAGTTCCTCGGCACCCTTCATCGAACCCATTGTGTCCCCTGTTTAATCTTGTAATCGGAGCTGATATGGTAGGTTTTCGGGACCAGAAAATTATTCCTACTTTGCAAGACAAACTGGCACAATGGGAAAAATATTTCTCAAAGTAGGCAATACATGGAAAATTTCACTTTTGACGCCGCTTCGCTCAAAATCCTGGAGGAACTCCAGAAGAGCAGCGCAATTTCAACCAATGAGTTGGCCGAGAAGGTCGGCATGTCCGCCACGCCATGCTGGCGGCGGCAAAAGGAGCTGGAAGAGAAAAACGTCATCACGCGCTATGTCGCGATCGTCGACCGCGACAAGCTGGGCCTGCGCCAGGTGTGCCTCTTGCACATCTCACTGGCGCGGCACGATCCGGGCGTGGTGGAGAGTTTTGAGAATGCCATGCGCGTCCGCCCAGAAGTCATGGAGTGCTATGAGGTGACAGGCACCTCGGACTATCTGGTCAAGCTGATCGTAGCCGATATGAATACCTACCACGACTTCCTGCACAACGTCCTGCTCAAACTACCTGGCGTTTCGCAGGTCAACACCAGCGTAGCGCTGCGCGAGGTCAAGTACGAGACCGCGCTGCCGGTTTGACAAGTTATTCATTGTGTGAATACAAAGGATTCAAAGAATAAATTTTCAACATATGATGCAGCGCAGTATATTGAGTTCACTCAAGCGATATTTTGAACTTAACCTGCTACTGGAGCTCATCATGATTGGCAAACTGCACGCTGTCGCAATCGCTTTCACCCTGTCGATGACCGGGTTCGCCGCCAACGCTGCCGAAACCGCTGCGGCCCCCAACACTGCCATTTGCAGCACTCCCAACTACCCGACGGCCTGGATCAAAGACGGGCTGGAAGGTACCGTCCACCTGGCCCTGCTGGTGGAAGCTGATGGTTCGGTGAAGGAAAGGAAAGTCGTCAGTTCAAGTGGCCACCGCGAGTTGGACAAGGCCACGCTGCGCGCCGGCGCCAACTGCAAGTTCGGGGCGGCACCGAAGGGCAGCGACAGCAAACCGGGCTGGACCACCGTGCAATACCAGTGGGTCGTGAACTGACGCGAATGCGAGCAGCCGCTGCCCCGGTATCGCTTAGTGGCCGCCAATCAGCTGGTGCGCGAGTTCCGGCATGAAGCTTCCGGCCGGCCCCGCGCAGCCATCCGATTCTCCCGGCGCCTTGATCCACAGGGACATCTCGGGCTGGCTGCCGGCGCCATGGATGCGCGGCAGTTGGCCCAGCTTACGCCCGGCGGCATCGCACCACTGCTTGCCATTGGGACCAGCGCCGTTGCGGCTGGTATCCACCACAAACGATTTGCTCAAGCCCGCCATTGCCTGCAGCGCCTGGGTGACGGCAATCCCGTACGCCCTGCTCTCGCTGTCCGCGCGATAGTTGGACACATTCAGGGAAAAGCCCTGCGCGCTTGCCACGCCGGCCAGCAGTAGCCGCTTGGCTGCTTCGGCAGGCGGCAGCCAGTCGCTGTTGCCTATGTCGATATACAACAGGGTGCGCGGCGCCAGGTCATAAAACGCCTGCACGGCAAACTGGAACAGTTGCACGCGCTCGGCCTTCCCCTGCGCGTCCAGGCAATCGAGTTGCGGCAAGGCGTCCGGCTCGAGGATGACGATGGCGGGCCGCTCGCCGATGGCCTTGGCGAAGGCGTGCACCCAGTTCTGGTAGGCCTGCATCGAGCGCTCGCCGCCGGCGCTGTGCTGGCCGCAATCGCGGTTCGGAATATTGTAGGCCACCATCACTGGCGTGCGCTGCGCCTGCGCTGCATTGGCCACATGCTGCCCCACTGCGCTGGCGATATCGCCACTCCAGCCACCGAACCAGCGCGCGCCGGGCTGGCTGGCGATGTGGCGCGCGATATCGGCGGCGCGCTGGTCGGCTGGATTGTCGCGCACCCAGGCGACGGCGCTCGATTGCGGGTCCACGTACAGCCCTGGAAACGCTGCAGTGGCCGGGGCCGGCAGCGCTTCCGCATGTGCCAGGCTGAAAACGGTCAGCCAGGCCGCCGCAGCCCACAGCTTGGTCGTAATGTTCAAGCGAATCTCCATATTTTCAAATAACTGCAGGCCGGCCCCGTCGCCGGGGAACGGCCTGCACGATCATAAGTCGCAGCTTATTCGAAGTTGTAACGCATCCGCATGCCGTAAGCGCGGGCATCGTTCAGGAAGCGGATGTTTTCGCTTGGGCCGACCAGGGCTTTTTGCGACGCTTCAGTATTGAAGACGTTGGAGCCCCACAGTTCGAAACGATAGCGGTCCAGGGTATAGCCCAGGCCCAGGTTGACGGTCGCAAAGCCGTTCTGCTTGTCCGGGAAGCCGGCTTGCAGTGCCGTCTGGCGCTTACCATCGAGGAACACGATGTCGCGTTCGTTGAACTGGGTCAGGAAGAACGAGGAGCGATAGTTCACCAGGGCCTGCCAATCCAGCGTGCCGGAACCCAGGTCGATCGATTGCGTAATGCGGCTGGCCAGGTTGAAGGTCGATGCCAGCGGCAGGCGGTTGCCGGCCAGGTCGATCAACGGCGACTTGCCGCCGTTACTGTAGTCCACAGCACGCGCATCGGCCACCACACCGGATTTGATCTTGGTGTCCAGCAGGGTCACGTTCAGGTCCAGACGGAAGCGGTTCGGCAGCACGAACTTGGCTTCCGTTTCCAGGCCATCGATACGCGATTTGCCGATGTTGCGGTTGGACAGGGAGTAACCCTTGCACTGCGCCGGGGTCTGGGTGGTGTCCATGTTAATGCAGGTCAGGTCCTGGAACACCTGGCTGTCGTAGGCGTAGTGGAAAGCCGTGGCATTCAGGATCGCATGGCGGCCAAACAGGGTGAAGGCGTTGCGGCTGCCCAGCTCATAGCTGACCAGTTTTTCCGGACGATAGGTTTCCGGAATCGTGCTGCCGTTGAAGCTGTCGTTGAAGCCGCCCGACTTGTGGCCGGTCGCAATTTTCCCATACAGCAGGTGATTGCGGTCGATGTTGTATTCCGCACCGAGGCGCCAATCACGGAAGGAATCCTTGCTGCTGCCGACCTGCTGGGTTGGGATGGTCAGGTTCGCGTAGCTGAAGCCGCCGTTGGTATTGCCCGGGTTCGTGGTCGGGCAGGACTTGCCGTTGCTGATGTCGGGACGGGTGAAGCAAGTCCCGTTCGGATTGCTGCCGTTGGCAATCGCCTGGATCTGCGCCACCAGGGTATCGCGTTCGCCCGGGGTCTTGGTGCCTTCCAGCAGGAACTGCGCGATCTGCGCGGGGGTCGTCACTTCCGACAGGTTGAAGTTGGGGCGCGCGAGCAGCGCCGGCACAAAGCCCGGCGTGCCGAGACGGGTGCCGATACAGCAGTCCCAGTTTTCCCCACCCAGCGTCAAGGCCCAGTTGCCACCGATGCCGTAGCGGTATTTCTTCTCCTCGGAATAGCGTACGCCGCCAAAGACGCGCAGCTGTTCGGAAAAGTCATAGGAAGCGTCGCCATAGGCCGCGCTGGAAGAGCCCTTCACCACAGGCATGGTGAACTCAGTGCCCGAGAAGCAGCAATAGCCGCGGTCCGAGGTGGACAGGTAACCGACCTGCTGGTCTTCCTTGAAGTGGAACAGGCCCGAGCTCCATTTGAATTGGCTCGGCGTATCGGACGCCAGGCGCATTTCATAGATCTTGCTCTTGGACTTGGTCTGCCAGTAGACGGTCGAGTAGTTATCGTAGTTCACGGTCGACAAATCCAGGCCGGGATAGGCTACGCCCTCCGACGAGGCATTACGCTGCAGGAAGTCCACCTCGCGCTGGCTTGCGCTGAACTCCATCGTCACCGGACCGAAATCGTAATTGAGCTTGCCCTGCAAGCCATCCAGCTGGTTGTTCAATTCACCCGCTTCGCCGCGATAAACCTGCTTGCGCAGATCCAGGTCGTCGGCGCGCAAGCCCGTCGTCACCACGGCACGATAGATATTCGAGCCGGGATAACCGGTACCGCGTTCCTTGCCGGTGTCGCCGACCAGGGAAACACTCAAGTCGTTGCTGGGTTTGTACAGCAGCGAAAGTCGCGCCGCACGATTATGTTCCTGGCCCGCCGGCGGCAGCTTGCTGGCCTGCGCGTCGGTCGACATATTCTTGAAGCCGGCGTCCTTCTTCGATTCATAGCCCGCCACGCGCAGCGCCATGGTCGACGTGAGCGGGATGTTGAACGCACCTTCCAGGCCGTGGCCTTTGCGGTTGCCGACCTCGCCTTGCAGGTAGCCGCCAGTCTCGCCGATCACCGGTTTCTGGGTGATGATGTTGAGGGTGCCGGCCATCGCGTTACGGCCATACAGCGTACCCTGCGGGCCTTTGTTGACTTCCACCCGTTCCAGGTCGTAGAACATGGCGCCCAGGCCGCGCGGACGCGGAATGTAGGTGCCGTTCAGGTGGGGCGCGGCGCCCGGGTCGCCCAGTTCGGTATTGTTGCTGGAGCCGACGCCACGGATGTAAATCTCGAGATTGCCTTCCTGGTTGGCCATGTTCAGGCCAGGCACGGCCACCTGCAACTGGCGCAGGTCGGTAATGCCGTCGCGGCGCAGTTGCTCCGCGGTGAGGGATTGCACCACCCCCGCGACTTTCTGGCTGCCTTCGGGGCGCCGGTTGGTGACGACCACGGCCTGCAAGCCGTCCGGGTCGGCATTGGCCGCGGCGGCCTTGTCCGGGCCCGCGGCTTGATCGGCATTCTGCGCCGAGGCGGACAGGATGCCGCCGGTGAAGAGGAGCGCGCTGAGCAGCCCTCCCCCGAATAGTTGCTTACGCTTGCTTGGATACATGTGCCTCCCAGATTGTTGTTATGAAAAGGTGCCGCTGAAATCGTTGTCTAAAAAATTGGCAAAAAGCGGCTATTTTCGCCGATTTTGATGAAATCGTTTTCACTAATGTGAAAAAAAAATTACTCGCCAGCGGCGCCCGCATACAGGTTCGCGTAGCGCATGCCGAAGAACATCACGTACAAGTAACAGAACACCGGCAGCAGGAAGGACTGCTGCACGCCGACCTGGTCGGCCAGCCAGCCTTGCGCGAACGGCACGATGGCGCCACCCACGATGGCCATGCATAACAGGCCGGAGCCCTGACCGGTGGCTGGCCCCAGCTTATGCAAGGCCATGCTGAAGATAGTTGGGAACATGATGGAGTTGCACAGGCCCACGGCCAGGATCGCCCACATGGCCAATTTGCCCTGGGTGAACACCGCGCACAGGATCAGCACGACCGAACAGGCCGCATTGAAGCCAAGCGCCTTGCCTGGACTGACCTTGCGCATTACGGCAAAGCCGATGAAGCGCCCTACCATGGCGCCGCCCCAGTAGTAGCTGACAAAGGTAGCCGCGGCGGCGGCGCTCAGGCCAGCCACGCCGGGCTCACCCAGGAAATTGATCAACAGGCTGCCGATACTAACCTCGCCCCCAACGTAGAGGAAGATCGCGATCACCCCAAGCACCAGGCGGCGCTGCGACCACAAGGAAACGGCGCCACGTGCATGCTGTTGCGCCTGGGCGATGCGCGGCAGGCGCACCAGGGCAAACGCGATGGCCGTCAGCAGCAACAGGCCGGCCAGCACCAGGTACGGTCCTTGGACGGCGGCCGCTTCCAGCGCTTTCTGCTGGGCCTGCAGCGCGGCCGGCAGTTGCGCCAGCTCGGCCGCCGGCATGGCGCCGGACAGGATCAGCATCCCGCCCAGCCATGGCGCGACCGTCGTGCCCAGCGCATTGAAAGCCTGCGTCAGCGTCAGCCGGCTGGACGCCGTCGCCGCGTCCCCCAGGCTGGTGACATAGGGATTGGCCGCCACTTGCAGGATCGTGATGCCGCTAGCGAGAACAAAAAACGCGGTCAGGAACAAGCCGTAGCCGCCCAGCGAGGCGGGATAGAACAAGGCGCATCCGGCGGCGGCCACCAGCAGGCCGGTCACCGCGCCCGGCTGGTAGCCGATGCGCCGGATCAGCAGGCCGGCCGGCAGCGATACCAGGAAGTAAGCGCCAAAGAAGCAGAACTGCACCAGCATTGCCTGCAGGTAGCTCAGGGTGTACACCGCCTTCAAATGGGGAATCAGCACGTCGTTCAGCGAGGTCAGCAGGCCCCACATGAAAAACAGCATGGTGACGATCACCAGCGCCCCGCGCTGCGGCTGCGCGGCGCCGGACGACACGCTGGCGTCCAGCGTCGACGAGAAATTGGCCACAATGTTTCCTCTATTAGTCTTGTTATGGAGCACGGAGGCCATTGCGGCCGTCGGTGCGTCTCCGCCGATCAATATTAACGATCGATAATAAATTCTAGCATTGCATTAATAATTCGTAAAGCTTTGTCAGGTAGCTTAAAAATCTGGTCAATCCTTTCCGACATGTTTACACTGCCGGCATGCACATCCTCCTTGCCGAAGACGACGCCATCCTGGCCGACGCCCTGATTGCCCACCTGAGCGGCGCTGGCTATGCCGTGGAACATGCGCCCAATGGCCCCGTGGCCGAATTTCTCCTGCAGCGCCAGAGCTTTGACCTGAGCATTCTGGACCTGGGCCTGCCCATGGTGGGGGGACTCGATGTGTTGCGGAATATGCGCAGCAACAACCAGCAAATGCCGGTCATCGTGCTCACCGCGCAGGACTCGCTGGACAGCCGCGTCGCCGGGCTCGATGCCGGCGCCGACGACTACCTGACCAAGCCGTTTGATTTCCCCGAACTCGATGCGCGCGTGCGCGCCCTGCTGCGCCGCGCCAGCGTGCGCTCCGCCGTGCCGGCCAATACCGAGCTGGGTTTCGGCAAGCTGAGTTTCAACCCCATGCTGCGCCGGGCCCACATCGGCGGCGAAGCGCTCGACCTGAGCCCGCGCGAATGGACGCTGCTGGAACTGCTGCTGGTCAATCGCGACAACGTCGTCACCAAGGAACAGATTACCCAGGGCTGGTCCGGCGATGCCGCCGGCGCCGGCGGCGGCAATGCCATCGAGGTGTATATCCACCGCCTGCGGCGCCGCCTGGAAGGCTCGGGGATCGAGATCCGCACCGTGCGCGGCCTGGGTTACCTGCTCAAGGGATAGGCGGCAATGGTATCCCTGCAGCGCAAGCTGCTGCTTTGGCTGCTGCTGCCGCAGCTGATACTCTGGCTGGCCGGTGGCGTGGCCACCTACCGGCTCGCCGCCGGCTACGCCAATCGCGCCATCGATGCCAGCCTGGCGCAAAGCTCGCGCGCCCTGCTGCGCCAGGTCAAACCCATCGAACAGGGTTTGCTGATCGACTTTCCGCGCGCCGCCCAGGAAGTGCTGGAAGCCGACCCCAAGGACCGCGTGATGTATACCGTCAGCACGCCGCCTGGCCGCTTCATCCTCGGCAACAACCAGCTGCCCGCGCCGCCGGCGGCGGCCAGCCATAAGCTCGATACGCCGTATTTCTATGATGCCGAGGTGGCGGCCAGCCCCGGTGAAGGCAAGAAGCCGATGCGCATCGTCGCCCTGTATGTCGCGTATGGCGCCCTGACCGAGCCGAACCAGACCATGCTGGTGCAGGTGGCGCGCAGCAGCGCCAACCAGCAGGAGCTGGCGCGCTCCATCCTGGCCGATACCCTGCTGCCCCTGTCGCTGCTGGTCTTGACCATGAGCCTGATCGTCTGGGCCGGTATCAAGGCGGGCCTGGTGCCGCTGGCGCGCCTGCGCCGCGAAGTCGAGCAGCGCGCCCCCAACGAACTGACGCCGCTCAAGCTGGACCTGGCGCCGGTGGAGCTGCATTCGCTGGCGAATGCCCTGAACCAGCTGCTGCAGTCGGTACGCAGCCAGGTGGGCGCCCAGCAGCGCTTCATCGGCGACGCCGCGCACCAGTTGCGCACCCCGCTGGCCGGCCTGAAAAGCCAGACCAAGCTGGCGTTGGAAGCCGCCACCGACGAGGCACAGCGCAACCGCCTGGCGCTGGTGTACCAGAGCGCCTGCCGCAGCGCCCACCTGGTTTCGCAGCTGCTGTTGCTGGCGCGCGCCGAACCTGGCGCGGGGCCGGCGCTGGAGCGCAATGAATTCGACCTGTCCAGGCTGGCGCAGGAACTGGTGGCGCAACTGGTCCCGCGCGCGCTGCGGGCCGGTGCCGACCTGGGTCTCTACGAAACGATGGGCGCGCAGCCGGTGATGGTGTTTGCCAATGCCCCCCTGCTGCGCGAGGCGCTCACCAACCTGATCGACAACGCGCTGAGCTACGCGGGACCGCAGGCCGAAGTCACGGTAGGCGTCCATGCCGACGGCGACTTTGCGCTGCTGCGCGTGGTCGATCATGGCCCCGGTATCGCAGCGGCGGACCGGGAGCGTGTCTTTGAACGCTTTGTGCGCGCCACCGAGCAGGCCGATGGCTGCGGCCTTGGCCTGTCCATCGTCAAGGAAATCGTCGACCGCCACCAGGGCCACATCATCCTGTCCGACAGCGTGCCGCACGGTCTTACCGTCACCTTGCGCCTGCCTGCCAGCGCAGCCGCCGCGCAACGGAGCGAGCCGTGAAGCGCGCCTTGCGGCGCGGCGTTTGCGGCCCGCTGTTGGCCGCCTTGCTGCTGGCCAGCCTGGCGCCGGCGCAAGGCGGCAACCGCGCGCCGGGCGGGGAAGTCGAAGTCCTGCACTTCTGGACCAGCGGCAGCGAGGCGGGCGCGCTGGCGGAACTCCAGTCCACCCTGCATCGCAAAGGACATTTGTGGAAAAACTTCACAGTGGCCAATGGCGGCGGCGGGCTGGCGATGGTGATGCTGGCCTCCCGCGTCAATTCCGGCAACCCGCCCACGGCGGCGCAGATCAAAGGCGCCGCCATCCAGGAATGGGCGCACACCGGCGCCCTCTCCAGCATTGACGACGTGGCCAACACGGACAAGTGGAATGCGCTGTTGCCGCGCAATGTCAGCGACACCATGAAATACAACGGGCGTTACGTGGCGGCGCCGCTGAATGTGCACCGGGTGAACTGGCTGTGGATCGATGCCGCCGCCCTCAGGAAAGCCAACGCCAAGCCGCCCGCGACCTGGGACGAGTTCTTCGCCGTGGCCGAGGCGATGAAAAAGGCCGGCATCATCCCGGTCGCCTACAGCAGCCAGTCCTGGCTGGACATGGGTACCTTTGAAAGCGTGGCGATCGCTGTCGGAGGCGTGGACTTTTACCGGCGCGCCTTTATCCAGCTGGATCCGGCTGCCCTCAACAGCCCGCAAATGATCCAGGCGCTGACCACCTACCGCCGCATCAAGCAGTACAGCAGCAATGCATCGAGCGGCCAGGACTGGGTTGCCTCGACCTCCATGCTGACGCATGGCCGTGCCGGCATGCTGCTGATGGGCGACTGGGCCAAGGCGGAAATGCAAGCGGCCGGCCGGCGGCCGGGCAGCGACATCCTGTGCATTGCCATGCCGGGCACGGCGCACGCCTTCACCTTCGACGTCGATGCCCTGGCCATGTTCCAGGTCAGCGACCGCAACAAGCAGGCCCAGCGCGACCTGGCGCATGCCGTGATGGACAAGGATTTCCAGCAAGCCTTTAACCTGGCCAAAGGTTCCATTCCGGTGCGCCAGGACGTGAGCCTGGACAAGTTCGACGAGTGCGCGCGCCGCGCCAGCGCCGATTTCAAAGCCAGCGCCCGGCGCGGTACGCTGCTGCCCAGCCTGGCGCACGGCATGGCGCAACCGGCGCATACGGTGGCGCGCATGTGGGATGTGATCAACCGCTTCTGGAGCAATGACCGCATGGGCGCGGGCGAAGCGGCAGCGCAACTCGCGCGCGCCGCCGGCCAGGCTGGACGATAATTTATTAACGTTCTGTAATAATCGTGCTAGTATTCCTCGCCGTTCCTCTTTCATAACAATATTGCGCCTACCGGGCGCTGACGAGACATCCATGACCCAATCACGTTCCCCGCTCCCATCTTCAGCCGTTCTTGAAAACGTTTTCAAATGTATGCTTCCCGCCGCGCTGGCCGTACTGTCCGCCTTCACCCCGCTTGCGGCAAACGCCGCCAGCCCGGTAGACGCCGACCAGCGCGCCAAGGCGCTGGTGCAGCAGATGACTCTGGACGAAAAACTCAAGCTGGTGTTCGGCTATTTCTCCACCGACTTCAAAGGTGTCGCCAAACCGGCGCAAGGTGTCCCCTACTCGGCCGGCTTCGTGTACGGGATTGAGCGGCTGGGCATCCCCCACCAGCAATTGACCGATGCCGGCATGGGCGTGGCAACCCAGCCCGGCCCGGCGCCGCGTGCACGCACCGCGCTGGCCGCCGGCATCTCCACCGCCGCCAGCTGGAACCCCGCCGTAGCCTATGCCGGCGGCGCCATGATCGGCCAGGAAGCGCGCCTGTCGGGCCACAACGTCATGCTGGCCGGCGCCGCCAACCTGCAGCGCGAGCCGCGCAATGGCCGCAATTTCGAGTATGGCGGCGAAGACCCGCTGCTGAACGGCGTCATGGCCGGCGAGCAGATCCGTGGCATCCAGTCGAACCACGTGATCGCCACGGTCAAACACTTCGCCTTGAACAACCAGGAAACCGGACGCATGAAGGTCGATGCCAAACTCGACGACGCGGCGGCGCGCATGTCGGATTTGCTGGCGTTCCAGATCGCCATCGAACGCGGCAATCCGGGTTCGGTAATGTGCGGCTACAACCGCGTGAATGGCCATTACGCCTGCGAGAGCGATTACCTGCTGAACCAGGTCCTCAAGCGCGACTGGGCCTACAAGGGCTATGTGATGTCGGACTGGGGCGCCACGCATTCCACTATCCCGGCCGCACTGAACGGGCTTGACCAGCAGTCCGGCTGGCCGTTCGACCTGTCGCCCTACTTCAAGGAGCCGCTGAAAGAAGCGGTCGAGAATGGCCACGTCCCGGCCAGCCGCCTGGACGACATGGCGCTGCGTATCCTGCGCCCTATGGTTGCCAATGGGCTGCTCGAGCATCCGGTAGCGGTTGCCGAGGACAAGATTGATTTCGCCGCCAATGCCGCCATCTCGCAGGCCGGTGCGGAGGAAGGCATGGTCCTGCTGAAGAACGATCAGCAGCTGCTGCCGCTGGCCGACCGTTATGCCAGCATCGCCATCATCGGCGGCCATGCCGATGTCGGCGTGCTGTCGGGCGGCGGCTCGTCGCAGGTCTATCCGGCCGGCGGTTCGGCGGTGCCTAACGAAGGCCCAGCCAGCTTCCCCGGCCCCATCGTCTACCTGCCCTCGTCGCCCATGCAGGCCCTGGCCAAGCGCCTGAAAGCCAAATTCGTCTACCACGACGGCAAGGACGCCGCCGCAGCGGCAAAGCTGGCTGCCAGCAGCGACCTGGCCATCGTGTTCGCCACCCAATGGACAGCGGAATCGCTCGACCAGGCCGACCTGAAGCTGCCGCACGGGCAGGACGACACCATCGCCGCCGTGGCCGCCGCCAACCAGCGCACCGTGGTGGTCCTGGAAACCGGCACCCCGGTGACCATGCCGTGGCTGGGCTCGGTAGGCGCCGTGCTGGAAGCCTGGTACCCCGGCAGCGCAGGCGGTGAAGCGATTGCCCGCGTCCTGACCGGCGAAGTGGATGCCTCGGGACGCTTGCCAGCCACCTTCCCGCAGTCGGAAGCGCAACTGCCGCGCCCCGTGATCGACGGCACCGGCTTGAAGGAAGACGTGCGCTTCGCCACCGATTACAACATCGAGGGTGCGGCGGTCGGCTACAAATGGTTTGACAAGAAGAACCTCAAGCCACTGTTCGCCTTTGGCCACGGCCTGTCCTACACCACCTTCCACTACGAAGGACTGCAGGCCAGCGCCAGCAATGGCACGATCAGCGTGTCCTTCAAGGTAGCCAACAGCGGCGCGCGCGAAGGCAAGGCAGTGCCGCAGATCTATGTCAGCAAGATTGGCGCGGGCTGGGAAGCGCCGAAGCGCCTGGGCGGCTGGGACAAACTGGCACTCAAGCCGGGCGAAGCGCGCAGCACCCGGGTGGAGATCGATCCGCGCACGCTGGCCGTCTTTGACAGCCGCCGTGGCAAGTGGAAGATTGCAGCGGGCGATTACCTGGTCACGCTGGCCGAGGCCGCCGATGCGCCGGTCACCACGGTCAAAGTACGCTTGCCGGCGCGCGAATTCGCCGCCGGAGCGCGCTAAGCGGCAGCGCGCATTCAAGGCAACACCTGGCGCTCGATTGCTGCGTTTCAATCGAGTGCCCGTCCCGCGCCACCCTGATTATGATGGGCACTCTCGTCTACAAGGAGGCACATCATGAGCAAGCCCACCCAAGCCGGCAAGAGCGGCCGCAATAGCAAGCTGGAAGAGACGCAGAACAGCAAGAACACCGGCAACAAGCAGTCCGCCGAGCCGGGAAATAAAGGCAGCCAGTCGGGCAAGAGCACGCAGTCCCAGTCCGGCAAAAAATCGAAATAAAAAAACGGGACCATGCCCCGGAAACCGGCATGATCCCGCAAAGTTGAACCCTGATCAGGCAGGCTGGGTCGCCTTCTCTTCCGGCGCGGCTTCGGCGATCGTCGCTTCGGTCGTCAGCAGCAGTCCGGCAATGGAGGCGGCGTTCTGCAGTGCGGTGCGGGTGACCTTGGTTGGGTCGATCACGCCGTTTTCCACCATGTCGACATATTCGCCAGTGGCAGCGTTGTAGCCGAAGTTGCCCTTGCCTTCCGCCACCTTGGCCACCACCACGGACGGTTCGTCACCGGCATTCGAGACGATGACACGCAGCGGGGCTTCCAATGCGCGCAGCACAATCTGCACGCCCGCCTGCTGGTCGGCATTGGCGCCTTTCAGCTGGGTGATCGCGGCGCGTGCGCGCAGCAGGGCCACCCCGCCGCCCGGCACGATGCCCTCCTCCACCGCCGCGCGCGTGGCGTGCAGCGCATCGTCAACGCGGTCGCGCTTTTCCTTCATTTCCACTTCGGTGGCGGCGCCAACCTTGATCACAGCCACGCCGCCGGCCAGCTTGGCGACGCGCTCCTGCAGTTTTTCCTTGTCATAGTCGCTGGTGGCCTGCTCGATCTGGGCCTGGATCGAGGCTACGCGCGCATCGATACGCTGCTGCTCGCCGGCGCCGTCGATAACGGTGGTGGCTTCCTTCTGTACCTCGATGCGCTTGGCGCTGCCCAGGTGTTCCAGGGACGCCTTCTCCAGCGTGTGTCCGGTTTCTTCCGAAATCACGGTGGCGCCGGTCAGCACGGCGATATCTTCCAGCATGGCCTTGCGGCGGTCGCCGAAGCCCGGCGCCTTGACAGCGGCCACTTTCAGGATGCCGCGTACCGAGTTCACCACCAGGGTGGCCAGCGCTTCGCCTTCAATGTCTTCCGCCACGATGAACAGCGGCTTGCCGGCCTTGGCCGACTGCTCCAGCACCGGCAGCAGTTCGCGGATATTGCTGATCTTTTTGTCGTACAGCAGGACCAGCGGGTCATCCAGCCGCGCCAGCTGCTTGTCCGGATCGTTGATGAAAAATGGGCTCAGGTAGCCGCGGTCGAACTGCATACCCTCCACCACCTCCAGCTCGTTCTCCAGCGACTTGCCGTCTTCCACGGTGATGACGCCTTCCTTGCCGACCTTCTCCATCGCCTGGGCAATGATGTCGCCAATGGCGCTGTCCGAGTTGGCCGAGATGGCGCCGACTTGCGCGATCTCCTTGCCGGTGGCGATCGGGCGCGAGATCGCCTTTAGCTCATTGATCGCGGCGCCGACAGCCAGGTCGATGCCGCGCTTGAGGTCCATCGGGTTCATGCCGGCCGCCACGTACTTCATGCCTTCCTGGACGATGGCCTGGGCCAGCACCGTAGCGGTGGTGGTACCGTCGCCCGCCACATCGGCGGTCTTGGACGCGACCTGCTTGACCACTTGCGCACCCATGTTTTCCAGGCGGTCTTTCAGCTCGATCTCCTTGGCGACCGAGACGCCGTCCTTGGTGATGGTCGGTGCGCCGAAACTGCGCTCGATCACCACGTTGCGGCCTTTCGGGCCCAGCGTGACCTTGACGGCGTTGGCCAGCACATTGACGCCCTTGACGATGCGGGTACGGGCGTCCTCATTGAATTGAACGTCTTTTGCAGTCATGTTCTTTCTCCCTGATACAAGTTGGACTCAGGCGGCTTTGGCGTTGGCTGCGGTGTGCTCGATCACACCGAGGATGTCTTCCTCGCGCAGCACCAGCAATTCTTCGCCGTCAAGCTTGACGGCCTGGCCGGCGTATTTGCCGAACAGGACGGAGTCGCCGACTTTGACGGCCAGCGGGCGCAGGCCGCCATCGGCCAAGGCGCGGCCTTGGCCAACCGCCAGCACTTCGCCCTGCTCGGGCTTCTCGGTGGCGGAATCAGGGATAACGATGCCGGAGGCAGTTTGGCGTTGTTTTTCAATTCGCTTCACAATAACCCGGTCATAGAGGGGACGAATATTCATCTCTTCAATCTCCAAATGGTGGTCAGATCATTTAAAAAGTGAATCGGTCCAGACAGCTGCTGGAGCCAGACTTCAGCGTTTTCGGAAATATGTTTTCGGACTTTTGTTTTCAAGACGGCTGCCGCGGGCACTTTGTAACAAAATGTTTCATGGCAGGATCAGCCGGTGATGGTGCCCCAGCTGGTACACCACGCGCTGTCCGGGCGCCGGCGGTGACGGCCGCACCGGACAATTAGACTGCCGTCCGCCATCCGCGCCCAGGCTGTCGTCGGGCGGGCCAATCCCCGCCCACAGGCCGCCTTTGACGGGCTGGAACAGCCATTGCTGGTAGCCGCGCTGGGCCGCCAGCGCCATCTGCGCCAGGCGCAGGTCCTGGTCGCCGCCCAGCACCGGCTCGTCCGGGTAGCCGGCCGCGTTGTCGCCGAACGCCAGGCGGCAGGCAAACGCTTCGCTATAGGGCGCGCCGGCCGTATTGCAGGCCCGCAGTTGCAGGCGCTCCAGCTGCCAGGCGCCCAGCCGCCAGGCAGCTTCCAGCAAGGCCTCTTCCGCCGCCATGGCGCTCAAGCCGGGACCGTCGAACTGCAAGGCCGAACTGGGCACCGCCCGCGCCGGCATCGGCACGCCCTCCAGCTGCAATGGCGTCGCGCGGCGGAAGCCGTGCCAGTGCAGGAACAGCAGCAAGGGGGTATCGGGCCACTCGGCGCGCGTGGCGCTGACCGCGAAAAGCGGCAAACCCATGGCGGAAATTTGCGCAGAAACTGCATCGAAGATTCGCATGGCACAGTCCTCCCGCCAGCATTTCAATGCACATAGGGCCTGCTGCCCGCCGCCTTCCCGGAAGTGGCTGGGGCAGGCCTGCCCAGCATCAGATCTTCGCAATGGGCGGCTTGCCGCTGCGCCTGGGACAACGCTTGCGCGTAGTTCTGCAGCTGGACCAGGGATGGCAGGGTGCCCCGCCCTTTCAAGGCACTCGCCGCCAGGGCGGTAATGTCCGCCAACTGCCGGCTAGCCTTGTCATGCGCGGCGCGCAGGGCCGCCAGGTTGTCCAGTAGTGCCTCATCATGCTCCATAGTCACTCCTCATGAATACACAATAGGGCAAATTATCTAGGGGCTGCGATGGACGAAATCAAGATCCCCGGCGGCCGGGCCGCCCTGCTTAAATCTGCGCCTGGCCGCCGTCCACGAACAGCTCGATGCCGTTAATGAAGGTGCTGTCGTCGGAGGCCAGGAAGGTCACCGCTTTCGCCACTTCCGACGGTTGGCCGAGGCGGCCGATCGGGACCAGGGTCGCCAGGTGCCCCAGCAGGCCGGATTGATACTCTTCCGGCACCAGGCCCGCCAGGCCCGGTGTGTGGATTGGGCCAGGGCTGATGGCGTTGACACGGATATTGCGTGGTTTCAAGTCCAGCAGCCAGTTGCGGGCGAAGTTACGCACCGCCGCTTTGCTCGCGCTGTAGACACTGAAGTTTTCCGTACCTTTCACCGAGGTGGTAGATGCCGTCAGGATGATCGAGCTGCCGTCTTTCAGCAATTCCAAGGCCTTCTGCACCGTGAACAGCGTGCCTTTGACGTTGGTGCCGAAGACGCGGTCGAAATGCTCCTCGGTAACGTCCGCCAGCGGCATCATGTCACCGCCACCCGCATTGGCGAACAGCACGTCGAGATGGCCGGAGCGCTCGCGGATGACAGCATAAATGCGGTCCAGGTCCGCGAGTTTTGCGACATCGCCCTGGATGCCGTACGCCGTGGCGCCGGTTGCCGTAATCGTTGCGACTGCGGCCTCCAGTTCCGCCTGGCGCCGGCCGGTGATGTACACCACCGCGCCCTGTGCCGCGAAGTCTTGCGCCGACGCCAGGCCGATGCCCGTGGTGCCGCCGGTGACCAGTGCTACTTTCCCTGCCAGTTTCTTTGCGTTGTTCATTTTGTTTCTCCTTAGGTTGGATGCGATGAATGAACTTTACGCCTGGCAGATTGTTGAATAAAGTAGCGCTAAACAAATACATTATTCCCATCCATAAATAATCAAAGCATGGACCAGCTACTCGCCATACGCGCCTTCGCCCGCGTCGTCGAAGCCGGCAGCTTTACCAAAGCCGCCGACACGCTAGGCATGCCGAACGCCTCGCTCACCAAGTCGATCCAGGCGCTGGAAGCCCACTTGCGTGTCAAGCTCCTGCACCGCACTACCCGGCGCGTATCGGTGACGCCGGAGGGCGCGCAGTACTACGAAAAGACCCAGCGCCTCCTGAAGGAACTCGATGATGTGGATGCCAGTTTCAGCGCCGCCCAATCCAAGCCGCGCGGCCACCTGCGCGTCGACATCGGCAGTTCCACGGCAAGCATGGTGCTGCTGCCGGCGTTGCCGGATTTCCTCGCACGCTACCCTGATATCCGGATAGACCTCGGCGTTTCGGACAAACATGCCAACCTGGTTGGCGATAATGTGGATTGCGTGATACGCGGCGGTGCGCTGACCGACTTGTCGCTGGTCGGCCGCCAGGTCGGAAGTGCTTCGTGGGTGACCTGCGCCACGCCGGAATACTTGCGCCAGCACGGCATACCCAAGCAGCCCGCGGACCTGGAACAAGGTCACGCGATCGTGCAATACCTGTCGACACGGACCGGGCGCGGCATGCCGCTGCACTTCGAGAAAAATGGAGAAAAGATCGAGCTGGCCGGCGCCCGCTCGGTAGGCGTCAACGAGAGCAACGCCCATGTCGCAGCCGGACTGGCGGGCCTGGGGGTGATTCAAACATTCAGGTACGCCGCCGCACCGCACCTGGCGAGCGGCGCCCTGGTGCCGATACTGGAAAAATGGCAGCCCGCGCGCTACCCCTTCTATGTGGTCTATCCGTCCAATCGCTACGTGAGCAACCGGCTGCGCGTGTTCATCGACTGGACCGCCAGCCTGTTCGCAGAACTTGCGTGATACAGGCAGCCAGCTTTATCGCAGCCCGGAGAAAGCAACCTTGATCATGTGCTTGACGATATCGTCGTCACTCATTTTGCTGAACTTCTGCAGGTACTCCACCGCCGGGTCGCAGGTGCGGGCGTAATAGCTGAACAAAATGACGTCGGTCGGCAGCGATGCGTCCAACTGCCCATCCTTCTGGCCCTGTTTGACCAGTTGCTCCAGCATGCGGTTCAGCTTGAGCACGCGCGTCATGTACTTGAAATTCCGCATCAGCATGTCCCGCACGTGCGGGCTGGTCGAGGGCAGGAACGGCAGCCCGCCTCCCAGCCGGACACGCAAGGCCCATTCCAGCAGCGCTTCCAGCTTTTCGCGCGCACTCAGCTGCTGCGACAAGGCGTCGACCTGTTCGATCGCACCGTCCAGCAGGCGGATCATCGCTTCGCCGACCAGCTCATCTTTCGATTTGAAGTGCTTATACAGGCTGGGTTTGGAGATCCCCACCGCCCCCGCCACATCATCCATCGTCATCAAATCGTAGCCTTTGCTACTCAAGACAACCGTCGCAGCATCGAGAATTGCGTTCTCGCGGAGCTTAAATGCCTGATCTTTAAAGCTAAATTTTGAGAGGATACTCATTGGTAAAATTTCGCTACTAATCAGTAGCTTTTGTTATTTGTCGGTAGTAATATTAGCACAAGGGTAGCGAGCCCAACCTCATCACCAGCTAATAATGAACCAGACACATCAACGAATTGCAGTCATCGGCGCCGGCATTTCCGGCCTGGCTTCGGCCTATTTCCTGAACCGCCGCCATGATGTAGTCCTGTTTGAAGCTGGCGCGTACCTTGGCGGCCATACCAACACCGTCGACGTCACGCTCGAGGGCATTACCTGCGGCGTCGATACCGGCTTCCTCGTATTTAACGAGCGCACCTACCCCAACTTTATAGAACTGTTGCGCGAACTGGACGTAGCGAGTATCGCCAGCGACATGTCGTTTGCCGTCTCGGTGGATGACGGCGCCCTCGAATGGGCGGGAACCAGCCTGGATACCTTGTTCGCCCAGCGCTTCCGTCTCCTGTCGCCCGCCTTCATCCGCATGGTGGCAAACATCTTGCACTTCAACCGCAATTCGCAGCGCTATCTGGCGCAAGTCCACGGCAAGCCGGTCTCGCTCGGTGAACTGCTGCAGGAGAATGCTTACGGTGCGATGTTCCGCGACGCCTACCTGTTGCCGATGGCAGCCTCGATCTGGTCCAGCACACCGGCCGACATCCTCAAATTCCCGGCCGCGACCTTCTTGCGCTTCTGCCTCAATCACGCACTGTTGCAGGTCAACGACCGCCCGCAGTGGCGCACGGTGCAAGGCGGCGCGCGCGAATACGTGCGCCGGATTGCGGCAAGCTTGCCGGATTGCCGCCTCAACACGCCAGTCGTATCGATTGAGCGCAGTGGCGGCAAGGTCTCGGTGCATAGCGCGGCTGGCGCGGAAACGTTTGACGCTGTGGTCCTGGCCACCCACGCCCCAACCTCGCTGGCCCTGCTCGCGGATGCCAGTGCCGAAGAGCGCGATATTCTCGGCGGCGTACGCTACCAGTCCAACACGGCCTGGCTGCACACGGACGAAAAGCTGATGCCGCGCCGGCGCAAGCTGTGGTCCGCCTGGAATTACCTGTCCGGCGAACTGCACGATGGCCAGCGCCCTGTCTGCGTCAGCTACTGGCTGAACCAGCTGCAAAGCCTGCCCTTCAAAACGCCGGTGATCGTCACGCTGAATCCCCAGCAAGCCCCAGCCGATGGGAAAGTGCAGGCGCGCTTCGAGTACGAGCATCCCATCATGGACCAGTCCACCATCGATGCGCAACAGCGCTTGCAGTCGATCCAGGGACAGCGCCAGGTATGGCATGCGGGGGCGTGGACCGGTTATGGCTTCCACGAGGACGGGCTGAAATCCGCCTTGCGGGTGGCCCAGGCTTTCGCTGCCGCGCCGGATTGGACTGTCCTGCCATGAACGCCCGCGCTCCCATTGAGCTGGTCCAAGGCCTGGTGATGCATGACCGCTTGCGCCCTCGCCGCAACCGTTTCAGCTATCCCGTGTTCTACCTGCGGCTGGACGTGGCACGGCTCGACCAATGCACATCGCGCTGGTTCGGGGTCGACACACCGCGCCTGGTATCGATCCGCACACGCGATTACGGGCCGCGCGATGGCAGCAGCCTGGAGGCCTGGATGCGGCGGCTGCTGCATGAACAAGGTGTCAGCGCCGAAGGTGAAATCTGGCTCCAGACTTTCCCCCGCATCGCAGGAATTTCCTTCAACCCGGTGAATTTCTGGCACTGCCACGATGCGCAAGGCACCTTGAAAGCCGTGCTGGCCGAGGTCAATAACACCTTTGGCCAGAGCCACTGCTACCTGTTGCAGCCCGTTGCGCACGATGGCCAGGCAGCATGCGTCAAGCGCCTCCACGTCTCGCCCTTCTGCCAGGTGGAGGGCGAATATCGCTTCCGCTTCCGCCTGGGGAACCGCAACCATTTGACAAAGATCGACTACCACGACGGCGATGGGCTGCTGCTCAAGACCGCTATCAGTGGCAAGCCGCAGCCATGCAGCGACAGTGCGCTGTTGAAGGCCCTGTTGCGCCAGCCATTGCTGACGGTCGGCATCGTGGTACGCATCCATTGGCAAGCGTTTCGCCTTTGGTGCAAGGGCGTGCCTTTCTTCGGAATGGATGGCCATAAAAACATTACCCTGCAAGAGGAAGTCCAGCAATGAACCATACCTTATCGATCCGCCAGCTGGCAGCACCACAAGGCGCCAAGCTTTTCCTGTCTTTGCTGGGGCGCATCCAGCACGGCCACCTGACCCTGGTGACGCCGGACGGAACCCGCATGGAGTTTGGCGACGTCCATACGCCGCACGGCGCCACGCTGAAGGTGAACGATTGGCGAGCATGCTCGCGCATCCTGCGCTCTGGCGACATCGGCTTCGCCGAAGCCTATGGCGCTGGATGGGTCGACAGCCCGGACCTTACCGGCCTGCTGCGCCTCGCGCTGCGTAATGAGCAAGCACTCGAACCAGCGTTCTTTGGCGGCGCATTGGCGCGCTGCTGGTATCGCTTTCGCCACTTGCTGCGCCCGAATACGCGCGCCGGGAGCAAGCGCAATATCCACGCGCACTACGACCTGGGCAACGACTTTTACGCGCTCTGGCTTGATCCAAGCTGGACCTACTCAAGCGCCTTGTTCGACGGCGACTTCACGCTGCCGCTGCGAGAGGCGCAGACGCGCAAGTACCAGCGCATCATCGACACGCTCGGCTTACGGGCAGGCATGCGGGTGCTGGAAATCGGGTGCGGCTGGGGCGGGTTCGCCGAGCAGGCGGCGCAACAGGGCATCCACGTGCATGGGCTGACCATTTCGCCCTCCCAGCTGAAGCATGCAAAGCAGAGAATCTCCGCCCAGGGCCTGGATGACCGGGTAGAGCTTGAGCTGCGCGACTATCGCGATATCGATGGCGACTACGATGCCGTCGTATCGATCGAAATGTTTGAAGCGGTCGGCGAACAGTACTGGCCCGACTATTTCAAGGCCGTCTCGCGCCGGCTGCGGCCAGGCGGCAAGGCACTGGTGCAGTCGATTACGATCGGCGAGCGGCACTTTGAACGCTATCGCAGCAGCACCGACTTCATTCAGCAATACATTTTCCCCGGCGGGATGCTGCCAAGCGTGGAACGCTTCATCCAGCAGGCAGCGCGCGCCGGCCTCGCGACACAGGATATCCACGCATTTGGCAAGGACTACGCCGAAACCCTGCGGCGCTGGGACAAGGAATGCGGCGCAAAGCGCCAGGAGATCAGCGCGCAAGGCTTCGACACCCACTTCCAGCGTATCTGGCACCTGTATTTCGCTTATTGCGAGGCCGCATTCGACGAGGGACGCACCAATGTTGTCCAATTCCTGTTGGCGAAACCGGCTGTGCTTTAAGCTGGTCCACGCCGTCTTGTTCCTGCTGTTGGCCGCTACCCAGCCTGTGCGGGGCGGCGAAGCTACAGGCAACTGGCGCGATGAGCTGCCGGGGGCGGTCACCATCGGCAGCGGTGAGCTGCGCTGGTTCGGCCTGCGCATCTACAACGCAGCCTTGTGGAGCGGGCAGCAACCATTCGACCAGACGGCACGCTTCGCTTTACAACTGACCTACCACCGCAGCATCAGCCGTGAACGCCTGGTACAGACCAGCCTCGATGAAATGCGCCGCCTGGGCACTGCGCCATCCGATTCGTCCATGCTCGAAAAATGGGAAGCCCAGCTGCGCAAGGCATTCATTGATGTCGCGGCTGGCGACCAGTTGATTGGCGTGAACCTGCCCGGCTATGGCATGCGCCTGTATGACCCACGTAAACTGGTGGCCGACATCCCCGATCAGCAGTTGGCGCGCGCCTTTTTCGGCATCTGGCTGCATGAAGCGAGCCGCGACCAGGCCTTGCGGCGTCAATTGCTGGGAGGCCAGCGGTGAGCGCCCTGACCGCACGCTATATGGCCTATGGCCTGCTTGGGCTTCCGCTTGCGATGGCGGCACTGCCTGTGTACGTCCACGTCCCCGCTTACTATGCCCTGCTCCATGGCGCAGGCCTGGCGCAACTGGGCTGGGTGCTGTTTGCGGCACGCTTGTTCGACACCGTCCAGGAGCCCCTGCTGGGACTCTTGATTGATCGCCCTGGGCGCCGCTTGAACGCGTGGTTGATCGGCGCAACTGCGGTCTTCGCACTTGCCTTCGCCGGCCTTTGGATGCCACCCAGCGGCCCGGCCGCTTCCATCACCTGGCTGGGCATAGCACTCGTCCTGGTGTATAGCGCCCACAGCTTCCTGTCCATCGCTTACCTCGCCTGGGGCGCAAGCCTGGATGGCCCCCAGGCACGCGCACATGTCCTGCTCGGCCCTGCAGCGTGGCGCGAGGGAGCGGGCCTGGTCGGCGTATTGCTGGCCAGCGCGATTCCGGCCGCCGTGATGGCGGGCGATGCCAGCCAGGTTGCATCAAGCATGGGCTGGTACAGCGCGGGCTTCGCCACGCTGCTCTTCATTGCCGTGGCGGCCCTGCTGTCCGGCGCACCGGCATGGAAGCCAACCGGGCGACCTGCAACGCAGTGGGGAAAGGCCTTACGCGCCGTCTCCACCAACCGCCGCTTCATGCGCTTGCTGCCGCCTTACCTGCTCAACGCACTTTCGGTGTCCCTGCCGGCGACGCTGGTGATGCTCTATATCCGCGACCAACTGCAAGCACCCGAACTAGGCGCCATCTTCCTGGTCGCATATTTCGCCGCCGCGATGTGCTGCCTGCCGCTCTGGGTCCGCCTCGCCAAGCGCATCGGCACGGCCAAGGCCTGGCAGCTCGGCATGCTGATGGCCATTGGCGCATTCGCCGGCACATCCCTGCTGGGGCCGGGTGATTCCATGCCTTTCTTTTTCGTGTGCGTGGCGGCCGGTGCGGCGCTCGGCGCCGACCTCGCTCTCCCATCCGTGCTGTTTGCCCAGGCCATCAGCGAGGCTCCCGGCAAAGCGCTCTACTTCAGTTTCTACACCTTGCTTGGCAAGCTGGCCCTGGCCTTGAGCGGGCTGTCACTACCGCTGCTGGCAGCATTTGGCTACCAGCCGGGCAACGGAGCGAGCCCGCTATTGGTCGCCATCTATGCCGGCCTGCCCTGCCTATTGAAGCTTGCGGCCATGTTTTCGCTCAGGAGGACCCGTGAAGAAATTAGCGATTTGCCTTGCCCTGCTACTGACGGCATGTGCGGGAAATGACGTGCAGCACTACGCGCACGTCCAACCCAAACTCGCCGTTGACGAATTCTTTAGCGGCACGACCGATGCCTGGGGAATGTTCCAGAAGCGTGGCGGCGAGGTCGTCAAGCGCTTCCATGTCGAGATTGAAGGCAGCAAAGTCGGCGACGCGCTGCAATTGGACGAACGATTCAAGTACGACGATGGCAGCACCCAGCGCCGCGTTTGGCGCCTGGAGCCGCAAGCCGGCGGCCTCTGGCGAGGGACTGCGGGCGATGTCAAAGGCGAAGCGCATGGTGAAGTAGCCGGCAATGCGTTCCGCTGGCAGTACACCTTGCTGTTACCGGTGGACGGCACGACGTACGAAATGCATTTCGACGATTGGATGTTCCTGATCGACGGCTGCACCATGATGAATCGCGCCAGCATGCGCAAGTTCGGCATCGAACTTGGCCAGGTGACTTTAATGTTTAGAAAAAGATCATGTTCCCCTTGAATCGACCGATTGAAGACTGGCACGGCAAGCGGCTCTGGATTATCGGCGCATCCAGCGGGATCGGCGCCTCGATCGCCAGCCAGGCATTGAATGCCGGAGCGAAGGTTGCGCTGTCGGCGCGCCGCGAAGAACAGCTGCAGGCCGTTGCCGGCGGCCGCCCCGATGCGTTTGCCATTGCTTTCGACGTACTCGACGAGCAATCCTGGAGCGATGCGCACTGCCAGATCCGGCAGCGCATGGGCGGTGTTGACCTGGTTATATTCTGCGCGGCGGAGTATCGCCCCGAACGCATTTGGGAAGTCACGCCCAGCGGCTCAAGGCGCACACTGGGGGTCAACCTGGGCAGCCTCTACGCGGGACTGGCCGCCATCCTGCCCGACATGCTGGAGCGCGGCACGGGCGGCATCGCGATTGTCGCCAGCGTAGCGGGCTGGATCGGCCTGCCCAAGGCAAGCGTGTATGGCCCCAGCAAGGCAGCCTTGATCAACCTCGCCGAGATTCTCTATAGCGACCTGCGGCCACGCGGCCTTGATGTGTACCTGATTAACCCAGGCTTCGTCAGTACCCAGCTGACAGCGCGCAACGACTTCCACATGCCGGCCCTACAAACGCCGGACGACGCAGCGTCGGTCATCTTGCGCGGCATTGCTGCAGGACGCTTCGAGATACACTTCCCTTGGCGCTTTACCCTGCTCGTTAAATTGGTGCGGATGCTTCCCTACAGGCTTCGCTTCGCTCTCATAGGTCAACTGATTAAAACATGAAGCCAGCACTCGACAAGCTTTTGGACTGGTATGAAAACCTGGCGCCGCAAAACGTCAGTCGCGTTGGGGAGTTCTACGCCGCAAATGCTTCCTTTCGCGATCCCTTCAATGACGTTGTGGGAACGCCCGCAATTCAGCGCATCTTCGAGCACATGTTCGAGTCCACCAATGCGCCACGCTTTATCATCCGCGAGCGCCTGCTTCAGGGCGAACAGGCATTCGTCACCTGGGTCTTCGAATTCCAGCTGCTTGGCAAGCCCTATACGGTGGAAGGCGCTTCACATATCACCTTCAGCCCTGACGGTTTCGTGTGCGCACACCGCGACTATTGGGATGCAGCCGAAGAGCTGTTCCAAAAACTGCCGGTCATTGGTGGATTGTTCAGGCTTCTGCGCCGCCGTTTTTCAGCCAGCCGCGGCACGCGATAACTTATTTAGTCTTCGCGATCTCTTTAAGCAGTAGGAACGTTTCCTGCTGAATGGCCCGTTCATTCGCTTTGAACTCCTGGTCGGCCTTGAGGTAGGCCGGCTTCTTCAATTCAGCCTGCTCCGACTTCGTCGCCTTCGGCATGGTCGGATAGAGTTGGGCGCCGCTGTTGTAGATGCTGTCCAAAACCTTCTTGCCGTACGTGGACTCGTAAAAGCGCGTCATTTCGACCACCGTTTCCGGGCTTAGTAAGCGGGCCACTGGCTTGGCCATTTTCGTATAGACGTATTCCGACGGGGTGGCCATCACCTTGCCCATGATGCGGTCACGTTCTTGCGGCGTCGCGTAACGGCTCATGCCAGCCTTCATGCGCAGCATCTTCTCGGCCTGCATGGCGGTCAGCAGCTTATGGGCGGCCTGGACCTGGTTTGCATCGGGATTTGGATTGTCCGCCAGCGCGGAGGTGGACATGGTTGCGGCCAGCAGCAGTGCAATGACAGATTTCATACGTCGCCTTTTGTGAATTTTTTGGCATTCTAACTGCTTTGCCAATTGCCCACAAAAATGCGCTACGCAAACTTCTCAAATAAACGGCCAGCTGAGAATGCCTTTGGCGTGCAGTACAGGCCGCAGCACCAGGTAGCCGACTGCGAATCCAATTGCCAGCAAGCTGCGGACGTCGCCCATGGCGGCGAGGAAAGCGCCGCCGACCATCGCGGCCGCCACCAGCACCATCAGCCATACCTCGATACTGGTGAGGAAGCCGGCCGAGCGGCGCCAGGTGGCCGCGATCAGCTTGAGCGCTTCTTGGGGAGTTTTGACGGGCTTTTCCATGACTGTTTCACCAACGGTGCAAATTACGCAAAAATCGACGCCGAAAATGAAAAATCCCCGCCGAGGCAGGGATTTTTCATTCTTCTGGAGGCGAGGGCCGGAATCGAACCGGCGTAGACGGCTTTGCAGGCCGCTGCATAACCATTTTGCTACCCCGCCGAAGGGGTGTTCAGAGTCGCGGCAGATCGCGTTCTCTTGGAATTCTGGAGCGGGAAAAGAGTCTCGAACTCTCGACCTCAACCTTGGCAAGGTTGCGCTCTACCAACTGAGCTATTCCCGCATTGGGTTTGAAATACTTGGAGCGGGAGAAGAGTCTCGAACTCTCGACCTCAACCTTGGCAAGGTTGCGCTCTACCAACTGAGCTACTCCCGCTTGGAGTGAATTTCAACTTTACTACTTTTACTGCTGCTCCAGTGAACTGGAGCGGGAGAAGAGTCTCGAACTCTCGACCTCAACCTTGGCAAGGTTGCGCTCTACCAACTGAGCTACTCCCGCATTTCAGAGGAACCGCATTATCGCAGAAACATTCTCATATTTCCAGTGCGACGTTATCGCACTTGCTGATGACTTTTGGAGCGGGAGAAGAGTCTCGAACTCTCGACCTCAACCTTGGCAAGGTTGCGCTCTACCAACTGAGCTACTCCCGCTTCGCATCGCTGCGTTGTCATCAACAGCAGGCCAGCATTATAGATGATCCAAACTGGCTGTCAAGGGGCAACATTGTTATTTACGTCAACGAACCGGAACGTTCCTTGATCAATGGCCAGGCCTTCTTGAGGTAGTAGAACATGGACCACACGGTCAGTACACTGGCAACCCACAGCAGCATGTGGCCGATCACGCGGGTGTCGATGGCGCCGAACAGCACGTCCTGGTACAGCAGCAGCGGGATGGCGGTCATCTGGGCCGCGGTTTTGATCTTGCCGATGGAGTGCACTGCCACGGATTTGGAGGCGCCGATTTGGGCCATCCACTCGCGCAGGGCGGAAATCGTGATTTCGCGGCCGATGATGACCAGGGCCAGGATTGGGTGCCAGGGGTCCTGGCGCAGGTTGACGATCACCAGCAGGGCTGCGGCGACCATCAGCTTGTCGGCTACGGGGTCGAGGAAAGCGCCAAATGCCGATGTCTGGTTCCAGCGCCGGGCCAGGAAGCCGTCGAACCAGTCGGTGACGGCGGCTACGATGAAGATCGCGGTGGCGGTGAAATTGCGTTCATGGGCGGAGAGCCAGGTGTCCGGGAAGTAGAACACGCCTACGACCAGGGGAATCAGCGCGACGCGCAACCAGGTCAGCAGGATCGGTATGTTGAAAGGCATATGCGGTGTATAAGAATTGTAATGACGCGCCGCTAGTGTATAACGGCGGCGGGGGCAATGCCAGTTTAGTGCAGCTGCTTGTAGATTTCCTCAGCCAGCGTGTCGGAAATGCCCTCCACCGACTTCAAATCCTCGACACTGGCGTTCATCACGCCTTTCAGCCCGCCAAAGCGCGCCAGCAGCTTCTGGCGGCGTTTGGCGCCGATGCCTTCGATCTCCTCCAGCCGCGAGGTCTGGCGCGTCTTGGCCCGCTTGGCGCGCATGCCAGTGATGGCAAAGCGGTGCGCCTCATCGCGGATCATGGCGACCAGCATCAGGGCGGCCGATTCCTTGCCCAGTTCTTGGGGTTCGCGGCCATCGACGAACACCAGCGTCTCCAGGCCAACCCGCCTGCCCTCGCCTTTCGCCACGCCGACGATCAGGCTGATATCCAGCCCCAGTTCAACGAACACCTGGCGCGCCATTTCAACCTGGCCCTTGCCGCCGTCGATCAGCACAACGTCGGGCATGACGCCATCACCGCCAGCCACCTTTTCGTAGCGGCGCGTCAGCACCTGCCGCATCGCGGCGTAGTCGTCGCCGGGCGTGATGTCATTGATGTTATAGCGGCGGTATTCGCCGTTCTGCATCTGGTGATGATGGAACACCACGCAGGAAGCCTGCGTCGCCTCGCCCGCCGTGTGAGAAATGTCGAAGCACTCCACGCGCAGCGTATCGAGGTCCTCGTTCTCCAGCGCCAGCACCTCGGCCAGCGCGCGGGTACGCGCCTGCTGCGAGCCCTGCTCCGACAGCAGCCGCGCCAGCGAAATCTCGGCGCCCTTCTGCGCCAGTTCCTGCCACTGGCGGCGCTGGCCCTGCGGCTGGAACACCAGGTGGATACGATGGCCGCACTGCTCCTGCAGCGCCAGGATCAATTCCGGCTGGTCGAATTCGATATTCAGGATCAACGTGCCGGGAATCGATTTATCGACGTAATGCTGCACCAGGAAAGCCGCCAGCACCTCCTCTTCGATCGGGCGCTCCGCCACCACTTCCGCATCCATCACATGCGTTGGGAAATAGGCACGGTCGCCCAGATGGCGCCCGCCGCGCACCATGGCCAGGTTGACGCAGGCGCGACCGCCCTGCACTACCACGGCCAGGATATCGACATCCTGGTCGCCGGTGGTCTCCATCGACTGCTGGTGCAGCACCTTCGACAGCGACTGGATGCGGTTGCGCACCACCGCCGCCTGCTCGAACTTCAGCTCGGAGGCGTAGGCGAGCATCTTCTGTTCCAGTTCCTCCATCACCTCCGACTGGCGGCCGCGCAGGAAGCGTGCGGCGTTGTTGACGTCATTGCGGTAGTCCTCGGCCGCGATCAGGCCCACGCAAGGACCGCTGCAGCGGCCGATCTGGTGCAGCAGGCAGGGGCGCGTGCGGTTCATGTACACGCTGTCCTCGCAGGTGCGCAGCATGAACACCTTCTGCAGGATCTGCATCGATTCCTTCACTGCCCACGACGATGGGAAGGGACCGAAGTACTGGTGCTTGCGGTCCACCGAGCCACGGTAATAGACCATGCGCGGGATCTCGTCGCCGGTCAGCTTCAGGTATGGGTAGCTCTTATCGTCGCGGAACAGGATGTTGTAGCGCGGCTGCAGGGCCTTGATCAGGTTATTTTCCAGGATCAGGGCTTCGGCTTCGCTGCGCGTGACGGTGGTTTCGAGGCGCGCGATGCGCTCGACCATCAGCGCAATGCGCGGGCTCGATAGATTCTTCTGGAAGTAGCTGGAGACGCGCTTTTTCAGGTCGCGCGCCTTGCCCACGTAGAGCACCTTGTCTTCGGCATCGAAGTAGCGGTACACGCCGGGCAGGTTTGGCAGCTTGGCAACCGTGGCCAGTACCTGTTCGCGTGGGTCTTGTGTTTCTTCAGTCATTCGCTCGCTCGACGATCGCATAGGCGACCGCGTAATCCTCTTCATCGCTGACCGAGATATGGGCGACCAGCGCGTTCTGCAACATGAACTCGCCCAGCGCGCCGCTGCAGGCGATGTAGGGCTTGCCCAAATCATCATTCAGCAGCTGGGCGGTATGCCAGGTCATCGGAAAGCGCAGGCCCAGGCCGAGCGCCTTGGAGAAGGCTTCCTTGGCAGCGAAGCGCGTGGCCGCATAGCGGATGCCACGCACGGCACTGCGCTCGCGGCGCTCCTGGTAGACCGCGAATTCTTCGGGACCAAGGATCTTGCGGGCGAAGCGTTCGCCGCTGCGTTCCAGCGCGGCGGCGATGCGTGGCACTTTGCAAACATCGGTGCCGATGCCGTAGATCATTTGGCGCCCAGGCGGGTCGACACCATGATGGCCTTCATCTCGCGTACGGCGTTTTCCCAGCCGGCGAAGATCGAATGCGCCACGATGGCGTGGCCGATGTTCAGTTCAGCGATGTCCGGAATGGCGGCAATCGCCTGCACGTTGGTGTAGTGCAGGCCGTGGCCGGCGTTGACCTTCAGGCCATTCTGCACGCCCCAGCGCACGCCATCCTTGATGCGCTGCAGTTCGCGCGCTTGCGCGTCCCCTTCCGCATCGGCGTAAGCGCCGGTGTGCAGCTCGATCACCGGCGCGCCGACGACGGCTGCGGCCTTGATCTGCTCTTCATCGGCGTCGATGAACAGGGAGACGCGGATGCCTTGCGCTTGCAGCTGCTTCACCGCGGCTTCCACTTCCTTGTGGAAGCGCACCACGTCCAGGCCGCCTTCTGTGGTGATCTCGGTGCGTTTTTCCGGTACCAGGCAGACGTCGGCCGGATTGATACGGCAAGCGAAGTCGATCATTTCCTGGGTCACGGCGGCTTCCAGGTTCATGCGGGTGACCAATTGCGGCGCCAGCGCGATCACGTCGGCATCCTTGATATGGCGGCGGTCTTCGCGCAGGTGCAGGGTGATGCAGTCGGCGCCGGCCTGTTCGGCCAGCAGCGCGGCGCGGATCGGGTCCGGATACACGGTGCCGCGCGCGTTGCGCAGGGTGGCGACGTGGTCGATATTCACGCCGAGATCAACGACAGTGCCGGAGGGTGACAGGAAGCTCATATTTTTTCTTAAAGTTGCAGCAAATCGATCAATATTTGGCGCGTGTTCAATGGCGCGCCGCCAAGGTGCCAGGACAGCAGGTAGCGCATCAGCTGCTTGCTTTGCGCCTGCGTGGCCGGGTCGGTGTAATCCTCGCGCTCCATGTCCAGAAGGGTTTTGCCGGCGACGCGCGGCGCGCTGTCGTCGGCACGTTCTGGACGTGGGCCGCGCTCGGGATCCACCACGTAATGTACATCGTGCAGGACTTTTGTGCGCGTGACCGTGCAGCGGGTGAGGTCTGCCGCCACGCCCGTCTCCTTCAACAGCGCCATTTCGAACTTGCGCAGCACGATGGGCGCGGGTTCGTTATGGGCCAGCTGGTTGAGGGTCGAGACGTAGTGGTCGAACAGCTTGGGATGCGCATCATCGCGCGCGGTTAGTTTGACCAGCAGCTCGTTCAGGTAGAAGCCGCACAGCAGCGCGGTCTTTTCGAGCGGGCGCATGCCGCCGACCCAATCGGCGTCGGTCAGCGTGCGCAATTCATTCTTGCCTGTCCAGCCGGTAGTCAGCGGCTGGAAGGTCTGCAGCACCCCGCGCAGCTGCGAATGCGGACGCTTGGCGCCCTTCGCGATCAGCGCCACACGGCCAAAATCGCGCGTGAACAGCTCGATGATCAGGGAGGTTTCTTTGTAAGGATAGCTATGCAGCACGAACGCCGGCTGCTCGCCAACACGCGTACCGACCGTACGCTGCTGCCCCGGCGCCCGCCGCCTTTGTGCCGGCGGGGGAGAAATGTCTGATTTGGGGCGGTCCGGCGCCCCGGCAGGAACATTAATGGAGTTCTCTTCCATCACGGCAAATTTTGTCCACTTTTGTTCCTGACCCCGGGGCGACAAAAATTACTCGTAGCCGTAGGCGCGCAGGCCGGCTTCGTTGTCGGCCCAGCCGGATTTAACCTTGACCCAGATCTCGAGGTAGACCGGGCCGCCGAACAGTTTTTCCATGTCGAGGCGGGCTTGGGTGCTGACCTCTTTCAGGCGGGCGCCCTTATTGCCGATGATCATGGACTTGTGGCCGTCGCGTTCCACCAGGATGGCGGCGAAAATGCGGCGCAGGTTGCCTTCCTGTTCGAACTTTTCGATCAGTACGGTGCTGGTGTACGGCAGTTCGTCGCCGACAAAGCGGAACAGCTTCTCGCGCACGATCTCGGACGCGAGGAATTTCTCGCTGCGGTCGGTGATGTCGTCTTCGCCGAAGATCGGTTCGTTTTCCGGCAGGTGCTTCTTGATCTCGTTTTGCAGGCCGTCGAGCTGGAAGCGCAGCTTGGCGCTGACCGGCACAATCGCGGCAAACGGGAACTTGGCAGCCACTTGCTGGGCAAACGGCATCAGCACGGCCTTGTCCTTCACGCGGTCGGACTTGTTGATCACCAGCAGCACCGGTACGTTCTTCGGCAGCAGGTTCATCACTTGCTCGTCGGCCGGGCCGAAGGTGCCGGCTTCCACGATGAACAGGATCACATCGGACGATTCCAGGGTGTTGGTCACCGTCTTGTTCAGGGTCTTGTTCAGCGCGTTCGAGTGGCGCGTCTGGAAGCCTGGCGTGTCGACGTAGATGAACTGGGCATCGTTCACGGTCTGGATGCCGGTGATGCGGTGGCGCGTGGTCTGCGCCTTGCGCGAGGTGATGCTGACCTTGGCGCCGATCAGGGTGTTCATCAGGGTCGACTTGCCGACGTTCGGGCGGCCGACAATGGCAATGTAACCGCAGCGGAAGCCGGCGGGAGTAGGTGCGGTAGTCATGATCAAACTCTATTCGTTTATTGTTTGGCCAGCTTTTTTTCAGCTGCCGTGTCGCTCTGGACCGTGGCAATGCCGGCCAGCTTGAGCTGCGGGGAGCGCTGGCGTGGCTTGCGGCCGGCGGCCGGGGCCTTCTTCAGTGCTTCTTCCGCGACTTCCAGGGCCAGCTTGGCGGCGGCCTGCTCGCCGGCGCGGCGGCTGCCGCCGCGTCCGAAGACCTGGATGCCCAGCTTGGGCACCAGGCACTCGATCTCGAATTCCTGGCTGTGCGCGGCGCCATGGGTGGCGACCACGTTGTACAGCGGCAGCGAGATTTTCTTCGATTGCAGGAATTCCTGCAGCAGGGTCTTGGCGTCCTTGCCCAGGGTCTGCACATCGACCGAATCGAGGATCGGGATGTAGAAGGCGCGCACCACGGCCGCGGCCTTGTCGAAACCGCCGTCCAGGTATACCGCGCCCAGCAGGGCTTCCAGGGTATCTGCCAGGATCGATGGGCGGCGGAAACCGCCCGACTTCAGTTCGCCCTCGCCCAGGCGCAGGAACTGCGACAGCTCCAGCTTTTGGGCGATTTCAAACAGGGATTGCTGCTTGACCAGGTTGGCGCGCACGCGCGACAGGTCGCCCTCGTCGAGGGAGTTGAAGCGTTCGTACAGGATCGCGGCGACCACACAGTTCAGGATGGAGTCGCCCAGGAATTCCAGACGTTCGTTATGCAAACTGCTGTGGCTACGGTGCGTCAGGGCCTGCTGGAGCAATCCAGCATCCTGGAACGTGTAGCCCAATCTGGTTTGCAATAACTGTAAATTCATCACGTATTATTCAGCTTTCTTTTTCACGCCCGCCTTGGCGGTGGTGCCCTCGTACTCCATCAGGAGGCTGGCCGGGCCGACCAGGGGGATCTTCTTCTCGTAGGCGAAGCTGATCTCGAACTCGCCACCCTGGCGCTCGATCATCAGGTCGCGGCCGCTGATGGCGCTGATATAGCCCACCTCGGCACTCTTGTTGAAGGAGTCCTGGATATCCTTGACCGAACCGCCGCCGTCCTTCTTGGCGCGCTCAATCGCATTCTGGATGGCGCGGTATTCCATATACGTGGGGAAAATCTGCATGCCCAGCAAGCCAATACAACCCAGGATCGCGATGACGACAATCAGGCCTACCAGGCTGATACCGCTTTGACGCTGCTTTTGCATAAATCTCTTCCCCTTGTCTGCTTAGCGGATGCCGCCAAGTCGATCGAAATTGAAATTACCGAGGTTCATCCAGACGAAGAAGGCTTTGCCTACGATGTTCCTGTCCGGTACGAAACCCCAGATACGGCTGTCGGCACTATTGTCCCGATTATCGCCCATCATAAAGTAATTTCCTTCAGGCACTACACACGAAAAGCCTTCGTAGTTGTAGCTGCATGCTTCGCGGCCCGGGAAATCTTCCACCTGGCCCAGGATCACCGCCGGCGCCTTCTCATTATTGAGAATGCGATGCTGGACATTGCCCAGCTGTTCGGTGAACTGTTTCTGGTAAGTAAGAGTGCCCTCTTCCAGGTAGTCTTCCATCGGGGTGTAGCCGACTTCCTGGCCGTTCACGGTTAAGCGCTTGTTTTGATAAACAATTTTATCACCGGGCACACCAATCACCCGCTTGATGTAATCCTGGCTCATATCCTTCGGATATTTGAACACCATCACGTCGCCGCGTTGCGGGTCGTTCAGCTGCACCACCTTCTTGTTGAGGATGGGCAGGCGAATGCCGTAGGTGTACTTGTTCACCAGGATCAGGTCGCCCACCAGCAGGGTCGGCACCATCGACGACGATGGGATCTTGAACGGCTCCCACAGGAAAGAGCGCAGGAAGAACACCAGCGCAATCACCGGGAAGAAGCTGCCCGAATATTCGATCCAGGTCGGCTGGCGCAGGATGTCCGCTTCCAGCCTGGAGCGGGCGTTGCCCTGCTCGTCCATGCGGATGCCGTTGGCGGCCGAGCGCGCCATGCGCTCGTCGTATTCGGCCAGCGCCCTGTCGGCGGCGGCGCGGCGCTGCTTGGCCAACACCGCTACATCGAGGACCCAGATGATCCCGGTCACCACCATCAGGACGAACAGGATTAGTGCGAAATTGCCCAGGATGGCTTGCAATGTCATTTCTCTTCCACTTGAAGGATGGCCAGGAATGCTTCTTGTGGGATCTCGACCGAGCCCACTTGCTTCATGCGCTTCTTACCTGCTTTCTGCTTCTCCAGCAGCTTGCGCTTACGGCTGATGTCGCCGCCGTAGCACTTGGCCAGGACGTTCTTGCGCATCGCTTTCACGTTTTCACGCGAGATGATGTTGGAGCCGATCGCGGCTTGGATCGCCACGTCGAACATCTGGCGCGGGATCAGTTCGCGCATCTTGGCGGCCACGGCGCGGCCGCGGTATGGCGCGTTGGCGCGGTGCACGATGATGGCCAGCGCGTCGACTTTTTCGCTGTTGATCAGCATGTCGACCTTGACCACGTCGGCGGCGCGGTTTTCCTTGAACTCGTAGTCCATCGAGGCGTAGCCGCGCGAGGTCGACTTCAGCTTGTCGAAGAAGTCCAGCACGATCTCGGCCATCGGCATTTCGTACACCAGCTTGACCTGGCGGCCGTGGTAGGCCATGTCCATCTGGATGCCGCGCTTGGCGATACACAGGGTGATCACGGAACCGACATACTCTTGCGGCATGTACAGGTTGACGGTCACGATCGGCTCGCGCACTTCGTTGATGTGGCTCGGGTCCGGCATGCGCGACGGGTTGTCGACGAAGATCACGGAACCGTCGCGCTTCTCAACCTCGTACACCACGGTCGGTGCGGTGGTGATCAGGTCCTGGTCGAATTCGCGCTCCAGGCGTTCCTGCACGATTTCCATGTGCAGCAGGCCCAGGAAGCCGCAGCGGAAGCCGAAGCCCAGCGCTTGCGATACTTCCGGCTCGAACATCAGGGCGGCGTCGTTCAGCTTCAGCTTTTCCAGCGAGTCGCGCAGGGCGTCGTACTGGTTGGCTTCCACCGGGAACAGGCCGGCGAACACCTGCGGCTGCACTTCCTTGAAGCCTGGCAGCGGCGCCGGGGCGCCGTTTTTCTCGTGGGTGATGGTGTCGCCGACGCGGGCGGCCTTCAGTTCCTTGATGCCGGCGATGACGAAGCCTACCTGGCCGGCGGACAGCTGCGGCAGCGAGACCGAGCGCGGCGAGAAGATGCCGACGTCGTCCACCAGCTGCGTCGCGCCGGTAGCCATCATGCTGATGCGCTCCTTCTGCTTCAGGGTGCCGTTCACCACGCGCACCAGCATCACCACGCCCACGTAGGCGTCGTACCAGGAGTCGATGATCAGGGCTTGCAGCGGCGCTTCAGGGTCGCCCTTTGGCGGCGGCACCTTGGCGATGATGGATTCCAGCACGTCTTCCACGCCCAGGCCGGTCTTGGCCGAGCAATGGACGGCGTCGCCCGCTTCGATACCGATCACGTCTTCGATTTCCGCGATGGCGGTTGGCGGGTCGGCGTTCGGCAGGTCGATCTTGTTCAGCACCGGCACCACTTCCACGCCCAGGTCGAGCGCGGTGTAGCAGTTGGCCACGGTTTGCGCTTCCACGCCCTGCGACGCGTCGACCACCAGCAGCGCGCCTTCGCAGGCCGACAGGGAACGGCTGACTTCATAGGAGAAGTCGACGTGGCCCGGGGTGTCGATCAGGTTCAGGTTGTAGATCTCGCCATTGCGCGCCTTGTACTTCAGGGCTGCGGTCTGGGCTTTGATGGTGATGCCGCGTTCACGTTCCAGGTCCATGGAGTCGAGGACCTGCGCTTCCATCTCGCGGTCGGACAGGCCGCCGCACAGCTGGATGATGCGGTCTGCCAGCGTGGACTTGCCGTGGTCGATGTGGGCGATGATGGAGAAATTGCGAATGTTATTCATTAAAAATCGAAGCGAGCTATAACAAAAAGGCGCTCGAGCGCCTTTTTATGGAAATCAATGCAAGGGTAACCCCCGGCATTTTACCGGATTTCAGAGGGGAAAGCCGGTTTTCTAGAGAGGGGTTGTGAGAAAAACAATTATTTCGACAACACGGCCCGTACTTTGGCCTCATCCAGGAAGTAGTGGCACAGCTCCGGCTCGTCCAGGCCGGCAAACAGCACCGGCACCAGCTCGTCGAAACGCGCCACCAGGGCTTCGTCGGCATCCACGTCGATCACTTCGACGGTGAAGGGCTGTTCCGGGGTTTGCAGGGCGTTCAGGGCGGCCAGCATGTCGTCGCACAGGTGGCAGTAGGAGCGGGAGTAGAGGGTGAAATGCATCAGTGCTTGCGTTGGCTTGGCTGCGCCCCCTCGGGCGCGGGCTGCCATTGTAGCGCGCCGGGCGGGATGTTGATAATGATGGCCGGCGGCTGGGCCGTCACCGGTGCAGCCGCGACGGCTACCGGCTCCGGCTTGGCAAATCGCCCCTGCGGTGGCGGCGCGTAATTCATGACGAACGTCATAACCGTGATCATGAGCGCCATGGAGCCGAATAGCGAGCCCATCATCCATTTGATCAGCGTGGCAACCGCCCTTTCGAGGTCAGCCTTCGTGGCCATTTCCCGATCCAGGCGCTGCAAGATGGCCTCTGAATCCTTTTCCACTTTGTCACCCTGGTGCGAATAGATTCATCTTCGGCGCGCACATGGTAGTTGTCAAACTCAAGCATGGACATTTTTGGCTCCCTGGCGGCTGATAGCCAAATGTAACGCCGCCACGGGCTTGCCGCCTTGCGGGGCGACAAACGCGCGGCGGCGCGGGAGTGCTGCGGCTTACTTGGCGGCTGGCATCGGGCGCAGCGAGAAGTGCTGGGCCTGGTTGCCGCGGCGCACCAGCACGGCGGCTGCCCGCTTCGGGTCCAGCTTGGCGACGGCAGCGTTGAACTGCTTGGCGTCCACGATGTCCTGGTTATTCAGCATCAGCAGGATATCGCCCTGGCGCAGGCCGGCCAGTTCGGCCGCACCTTCGGTGTCCTCGACGATCACGCCGCCGGTCACGCCCAGCTCGCGTTTTTGCGCCGCTGTAAGGTCGCTGACCACGAAACCAAGTGCGTTGGCGGCGGAGGCCGGTGTCGCACTGCCCTTCTGCTCGCCACGCTTGCCGCCTGACTTGCTGGCGACCTTGTTGTCCGGATCGGCCTCGCCTACCGTGACTTGCAGGTCGGTCGGCGCCCCCTTGCGCCACACGGTCAGGGTGGCCTTGCTGCCCGGCGTGGTGCCCAGCACCATGCGGGTCAGGTCGGCGAAACGGTCGACGTCCTTGCCGTTGTACTTGAGGACCACGTCGCCCACCCGCAGGCCGCCCTTGTCGGCCGGGCTGCCCGGTTCGATCAGGGTCACTTCGGCGCCCTTGTTGTTCTTCAGGCCCAGCGACTCGGCGACATCCTTGTTCAGTTCGCCGATCTGCACGCCCAGGCGGCCGCGGGTCACTTTGCCGGACTTCTTCAGCTGGTCGGCCACGCGCATCGCCTCGTCAATCGGGATCGCAAAGGAAATGCCGTTATAGCCGCCGGACAGGGTGGCGATCTGCGAATTGATGCCGATCACCTCGCCTTTCAGGTTGATCAGCGGGCCGCCCGAATTGCCCGGGTTGACCGCGACGTCGCTCTGGATCAGCGGCAGCAGGTCGCCAGTGTCGCGCGCCTTGGCCGAGATGATGCCGGAGGTGACGGTGTTTTCCAGGTTGAACGGGGAGCCGATGGCGATCACCCACTCGCCCACGCGCGACTTGTTCGGGTCGCCGACGGTCAGGAATGGCAGCTTGCTGGCGTCAATCTTCAATACAGCCACGTCGGCGCGCGCGTCGGCGCCCAGCACTTTGGCCTTGAATTCGCGCTTGTCGGTCATGGTCACATAGACCTCGTCCGCGCCATCGACCACGTGGGCATTGGTCAGCACATAGCCGTCGGCCGAGACGATGAAGCCGGAACCGATGCCGCGCTGGACTTCCTGGCCCGGGGTCGGCAGGTTGCGGCGGCGCGGGGTCTGGCCGCGCGGGATCTGGCCGCCGAAGAAGCGGCGCAGGAATTCCTGCATCTCGTCAGCCTGGCCGGCCGCATCGACATCCTTCTGGGTGATACGTTCGGTGGTGCGGATATTGACCACCGAAGGGCCGACCCGCTCAACCAGGTCGGCAAAATCGGGCAAACCGGCAATCGCGGGCGCGGCGGCGGCATATACAGGGGTCAGGCCGGTCATGGCTGGCAGGCCGAGGGAAGCTGCACTCAATACCAGCGCAGAAATCATGGTTTTTTTCATGGTTGCGATCTGTGAAAGTAAATGAAGTAGGAGCAATATAAATCAGCTTGCCCCGAAAAGGGCGCGTGATTTTGTGACGATATGTTGCGGTTCGATTGACGGTTTTCAAGAGGATGCCGCAACCGTGTCCGCGCACTGCCCTGCCACCGGCGCCGGCTCCTGCGCTGGCGCGACCGCAGCACCGCCAGCCGCATCCAGTGCCGCCGCCAGCCGGGCGGCAAAGCCAGGACTCAGCTCGGCGTCGGCCACGCTCTCGCGCAAGGCGTCCCCGATCAGCGCATTCACCTGTTCGCCTACTGGCAAGCCATCCTCATCCGGCAGCACAATCATCACCCCTCCCCTCACCAACGTTTATCGACCGGCAAATCGAGCAAAGGCCGCAGCCGCCGCGCGATGGATTCGCGCGCCCGGAACAAACGGCTGCGCACGGTTCCCATCGGACACTCCATGATTTGCGCAATTTCCTCATAACTCAAGCCCTCAATTTCCCGCAGCACGATGGCGGTGCGCAATTCCAGAGGCAAGGCCTCTAGGGCGGCATCGATCGCCTGCATCACTTGCTTGCTGAGCAGCATGGACTCCGGCGTGCCGATCTCGGGCGGCTGGGCCGGCGCCTGGGAGGGCGCGATCCCCTGCGGCCCGCTGCGCTGGCGGCGCCGCAGGATGGCGTTGCGCGCCCCGTTTACCGCAATCCGGTACAGCCAGGTGAAAAAGGCCGCCTCGCCCCGGAACCGTGGCAGCGCCCGGTAAGCTTTCAGGAAAGTCTCCTGCACCACATCTTCCGCCTCCGCCGGGTCGCGCAGCAGCCGCAACACCAGCCGCAGCAGGCGGCGCTGGTAGCGCGCCACCAGCAGGTCGAACGCCGCCCGCTCCCCAGCCCGGGCCCGCTCCACCAGCTCACGATCTGGGTCCGCCTTCATAGACCTCGCCCCGCGTTGTTGGTTCAAATTATTTGCAGCTGCGCCCGCACCGCCGCCTGCAGCCGGCGCCAGTCGCCACTGGCCACCGAGTCGCGCAGCAAGACCAGCCACAGGCGCCTGCCGTCCTCCAGCTCGGCGTGCAGCAAGACCGCGCCCGGCCAGACCGTGCAATCGCCCAGCAGTTGCGCCCGGCACTGTTGCTGGTATACCGTCAGCCGGATTTCTCCGACACCGGAAATATCAAGGCGGGTGCAATTGGCTGGCCGCCGCAGGCTGGCCAGCGCTGCCGCCGCCAGCGGCAGCACGCCGCCCCAGGCCGCCACGGCCAGCGCGGACGCAACAAGTCCTGCCCGCAAAACGCACAGGCATGGCGACGGACGAACAGCGACAGTAGCCGCGATCGACATAGACGAAAATGAATGGGGGGGCACAGCGGAAGCGCTCGCCCCGGTACTAAGACCGGGGCGAGGCTTGGAAGTTCCGTTTAGACTTTACCGAACAGCAGGCTGCCGTTGGTGCCGCCAAAGCCGAAGGAGTTCTTCAGCGCATAGTTGATCGTGGCGCTACGCGCAGTATTTGCGCAGAAGTCCAGATCGCATGCCGGATCCTGGTTGAACAGGTTGATGGTCGGCGGGATCACCTGGTTGTGGATCGCCAGTACCGTGAACACCGATTCCAGGCCGCCGGCACCGCCCAGCAAGTGGCCGGTGGCCGACTTGGTGGAGCTGACCACCAGCTTCTTGGCGTGGTCGCCGAATGTGCGCTTGATGCCCTGCACTTCAGCCACGTCGCCCAGCGGGGTCGAGGTGCCGTGCGCGTTCACATAGTTCACCTGGTCAGGGTTGATGCCAGCGTTGCGGAGCGCGTTCTGCGCCGACTTGCTGCCACCAGCGCCGTCTTCCAGAGGCGAGGTCATGTGATACGCATCGGCGCTCATGCCAAAGCCCAGCAGTTCTGCATAGATCTTGGCGCCGCGCGCTTTCGCGTGTTCGTACTCTTCCAGCACCATGACGCCTGCGCCTTCGCCCAGCACGAAACCGTCGCGGTCCTTGTCCCATGGACGGGACGCGGTAGCTGGGTCATCGTTGCGCGATGACAGTGCACGAGCCGAAGCGAAACCGCCCAGGCCCAGCGGCGACACGGTGGATTCCGCACCGCCGGCGACCATGACGTCCGCATCGCCGTATTCAATCAGGCGCGCAGCCGCGCCAATCGAGTGCAGGCCGGTGGTGCAAGCCGTCACGATGGACAGGTTTGGACCGCGCATGCCGTACTTGATCGACAGGTTGCCGGAAATCATATTGATAATCGAGGCCGGCACGAAGAACGGGGAGATACGGCGCGGACCGCGCTTATCGTAATCTTCCTTCTGTGCTTCGATCATCGGCAGACCGCCGATGCCAGAGCCAATGATGACGCCGATACGGTCGGCGTTTTCTTCGGTCACGGTGATACCGGAATCCTGGATAGCCTGGATGCCAGCTGCCATGCCGAAATGGATAAACTTATCCATGTGACGCGCTTCTTTGGCGTCGAGGTAATCCTCAACGTTGAAGCCCTTCACTTCGCCCGCAAAGCGGGTGGAGAAGGCCGACGCGTCAAAACTGGTAATGTCAGCGATACCGGATTTGCTCTCGGTAATCGACTTCCACGCGTCGGCAACCGTGTTGCCGACGGGGGAAATCACACCAAGACCGGTTACCACTACACGACGGTTTTTAGAACTCAAGCGAGTCTCCCGGAGTGGATCGGAGAGTCAGCGGGCTGATTAGGCCTTGACGTGTGCAGTTGCGTAATCGATCGCTTGCTGCACGGTGGTGATCTTTTCAGCTTGTTCGTCAGGGATTTCCATTTCGAACTCGTCTTCCAGTGCCATTACCAGCTCAACGGTGTCGAGGGAATCGGCGCCCAGGTCGTCCACGAAGGAGGATTCGGTCTTGATGTCTGCTTCAGCGACGCCCAGTTGTTCAGCGACGATTTTCTTAACGCGTTGTTCGATATCCGACATGTTATGGCTCCATTATGTTTGTTACGAAAGCGCGCATTTTAGCAGGTTTGCGCGCCGATAAACTAATTTCAGCGTTTGATTTGATCTACGTTGAAATCACTATTAAATGATGCGAACGTGCAGCATTATGCCGCACTTCCGTATCAATTCATATACATACCACCATTAACGTGCAGGGTGGTACCGGTAATATAGGCGGCAGCTGGCGAAGCCAGGAAAGCAACGGCTGCAGCAATATCTTCCGGCTGGCCCAGGCGGCCCAGGGGAATCTGGGTCAGCAGGGCTGTATGCTGGTCTTCGCCCAGCGCCTTGGTCATATCGGTATCGATAAAGCCAGGGGCGACGCTGTTGACGGTAATGTTGCGGCTGCCGATTTCGCGGGCCAGCGCGCGGGTCATGCCCTCAACACCCGCCTTGGCGGCAGCGTAATTCATCTGGCCCGGATTGCCGGACGATGCCACCACGGAGGTGATGTTAATGATACGCCCGGTCTTCGCTTTCATCATGCCGCGCAGGACGGCGCGCGACAGGCGGCCGACGGAAGTCAGGTTGGTCGCGATCACGCTGTCCCATTCCTCATCCTTCATGCGCATGGCCAGGTTGTCCTGGGTGATGCCGGCGTTGTTGACCAGGATGCCGACGGCGCCGTAGGTTTTCGAGATGTCGTCGATGATGGCGGCGCACTGCTCGGCGTTGGTGACGTTCAGCACCATACCCTTGCCGGCTTCCGCACCGATCTCGGCCAGGTAGGCGGAGATGGCTTGCGCGCCGGATTCGCTGGTGGCGGTGCCGATCACGATGGCGCCCTGGCGGGCCAGCTCTTGTGCGATTGCCTTGCCGATGCCGCGCGATGCGCCGGTCACCAGTGCTACTTGTTTAGCGAGTGTCATTATTGTCCTTCTTATTTACTTAAGGGTTTCCAGCATGCGCTCGAGGGTCGCCTGGTCGTAGATGGCTTCGCCAACCAGATTGCTGTCGATGCGCTTGGCCAGGCCCATCAGGACCTTGCCCGGACCGCATTCCACCACATTGGTGATGCCGTCGGCGGCGACCTTTTGCATGGTCTCCACCCAGCGCACCGGGGAAGCGGCCTGGCGCACCAGGGCATCCTTGATCGAGGCCGGGTCGGTCAGCACGGCCACGTCCACGTTGTTGATCAACTGGATTTGCGGTGCATTGAAATGGATGTTTTCCATATAGTCGCGCAGGCGGTCCGAGGCTGGCTTCAGCAGCGAGCTGTGGAACGGGGCGGAAACCGGCAGGCGCATGGCGCGCTTGGCGCCCTTGGCCTTGGCGATTTCGCATGCCTTGTCGACAGCGGCGGTGTGGCCTGCCACGACGACTTGCGCTGGCGCATTGTAGTTAACAGCTTCCACGATCTCGCCCGGCACGGCGGCCGCGGCTTCGGCGCAGGCGGCGCGCACGTCTTCGTCGGACAGGCCCAGCATCACGGCCATGGTGCCCTGGCCTACCGGCACGGCTTCCTGCATGGCTTGCGCGCGGAAGCGCACCAGCGGCACCGCATCCTTGAACGAGATCACGCCTGCCGCGACCAGCGCGGAGTATTCGCCCAGCGAGTGGCCGGCCACCACGGTCGGCACTGGGCCGCCGGCGGCGATCCAGGCGCGGTAAGCTGCCACGGCAGCGGTCAGCATGACCGGCTGGGTATTGGTGGTCAGGTCGAGTTCTTCTTTTGGACCTTCGGCGATCAGCTTGGCCAGGTCAAACTGCAATGCATCGGATGCTTCCGCCAGGGTCTGGGCAACCACTGGGTTGCCGGCGAAGCCTTCCATCATGCCCACGGCCTGGGAACCCTGGCCTGGGAATACGAATGCAAATTTATTCATTCTTCAACCTTTAGACTTCTTATTCTAAAAAGGACTGCAATTTTAGCAGCCGCTTACATGCGAGCCTAGTCCTAGCGCGGAAACAAAGCTCATCACATGCGCGCCAGGACAGCGCCCCACGTGAAGCCACCGCCCACACCTTCCATCATGACGACGTCGCCCTTCTTCACGCGGCCATCGCGCACAGCGACATCCAGCGCCAGCGGGATCGAAGCAGCGGAAGTATTGCCATGCTGGTCCACGGTCACCACCATCTTCTCGGCATCCATGCCCAGCTTCTTGGCGGTGCCGTTCATGATGCGGATATTGGCCTGGTGCGGGATCAGCCAGTCGATCTGGTCGGCAGTCATGCCTGCATGGTCCAGCGCTTCATAGGCAACTTTCTCCAGCACCGACACCGCCAGCTTGAACACCGCCTGGCCATCCATGTACAGGAAAGCACTGCCGGCAATCGCGCCGTTGGACAGGCTGCCCGGAACGCGCAGCACATCGGAGTGGCGGCCATCGGCGTGCAGCTTGCAGGCCAATACGCCCGGCTCTTCAGACGCGCTCATGACAATCGCGCCGGCGCCGTCGCCGAACAGCACGCAGGTGGTGCGGTCTTCGAAATTCAGGATGCGCGAGAACACTTCGGCACCAATGACCAGCACATTCTTGTGCATGCCGGACTTGATGAAGCTGTCCGCCGTCGACACCCCGTACACGAAGCCGCTGCACACAGCCTGCACGTCCACTGCCGCGCAGTTATTGGTCATGCCCAGCTTCTTCTGCACGATGCAGGCAGTGCTTGGGAAGCTGCCGTAAAAATCAGGGGTCGAGCTGGCGACGATGATCAGATCGATATCGTCCGGCTGCATGCCAGCCATTTCCAGCGCGCGGCGCGCGGCAATCACGCCCAGGTCGGACGATGCCTGCTCCGGTTCCGCATAGTGACGGGCGGAGATGCCGCTGCGCGACACAATCCACTCGTCCGAAGTTTCGATGCCCTTGGCTGCCAGCTGGGCCGCCAGTTCATCGTTGGTGACGCGTTTTTCAGGCAGGTAGCTGCCCGTGCCTACGATCTTGCTGTACAGGGTCATGCGTGTCTCTCGTTTCGGTTGGCGGCTCTTCTTGTGGCATCAGTTCGGCAATCATGGCCGACAGATGCTCTTGTACGTCGTTTTTCGCCGCATCAAATGCACGGCGGATCGCCCACTCATAGGCCTCCGCCTCCGCACCGCCATGGCTCTTGAACACCAGACCGCGCAGGCCCAGCAGGCCGGCGCCGTTATAGCGTGCAGGATTCAGGCGGTTCGCGATCATGCGCAGTGCGCCGCGCGCGATCAGCGCACCCAACATCGTGATTGGGTTGCGCTTGAATTCAGTCGTCAGCACCGACTTCACGAAACGCGCCATGCCTTCGATGGCCTTCAGCGTCACGTTGCCGACAAAGCCGTCGCATACCACGACGTCGACGGTGCCTTTGAAAATATCATTGCCTTCCACATTGCCGTGGAAATTCAGGGCGCCGCGCGCGTGGTCCGCCTTCAGCAGTTCCGCCGTGGTCTTGACCACTTCGTTACCCTTGATGTCTTCGGTACCTACATTCAGCAGGCCGATGCTCGGGCGCTCGATGCCTTCGGCAGCCTGGCACAGCACGGAACCCATGATGGCGAACTGGTGCAGGTGGTGCGGTTCGCAATCCACATTGGCGCCCAGGTCCAGCATGTAAGTTGGATTACCCTTCTGGTTCGGCAGGATGCTGCAGATGGCCGGGCGGTCAACGCCAGGCATGGTTTTCAGCACATAGCGGGACACCGCCATCAGCGCGCCGGTATTGCCGGCGGAAACGCAGGCGGCAGCGTTGCCGGATTTGACTTGTTCGATCGCCACGCGCATCGACGAATCCTTCTTGCGGCGCAAGGCGACCTCGAGCGGGTCATCCATGGTGACCTGTTCGGAAGCGTGAAGGACGGTGAGACGCGGCTCGGCGTCGGCGTGGTGCTTCTTCAGTTCAGCGCGAATAACGTCTTCCAGGCCGACAAGGATCAACTCGGCGTTAGGTTCGTGCTTAAGGAAGGAAAGTGCAGCAGGAATCGTGACAGAGGGGCCGTGATCGCCACCCATGCAGTCGATAGAGATTTTGATTGTCATTGTATAACTCAAAGAAAAAGCGGCGCGACGTCAGAGAACCTGCGTAGCACCGCTTTGTCTTGTAGCCAAAGGCAAAGAAACGTCGATTACTCGTCGTTCTTGGTCTTCAGCACTTTGCGACCACGATAGAAGCCGTTAGGCGAAATGTGGTGACGCAGGTGGGTTTCACCGGTGGTTGGCTCAACGGCCAGGTTCGGTGCTACCAGAAAATCGTGCGAACGGTGCATGCCGCGCTTCGATGGGGACTTCTTGTTCTGTTGAACAGCCATGATGACTCCTAATACTAAAGTTCTAAGATTTTAACACATCCGATGCACAAAAACATGCGAATCGAGCTTCTACATCCATGTCAAACTCGATTACTGCACGCGTTTTGACACGTTCTTTACTACTACAAAACTGGGTTAATTCGTTTTCAGGCCCTTCAGGCCAGCGAAAGGCGATGCCTTCTCGCTCTTGGCGCTGTCAACCAGCGAAGTATCGGGACATACTTCGTGTTTCGGCGCTTGTGGCAAGGCCAGCAGGGCCTCATCTTCCACCAGGTCCATGATGTTCATGGACTTGGCACCGACGATAACGTCGATGCTTTCATCGTCAATGATTTCTTCGATCTCGTCCGCGTCAGCATCGTCTTTGCCGAGCATCAGGACGGTGGACGAATCGATTTTGTAGCCAAACGGGGTCAGGCAGCGCTGGCACACCAGTTGCACGTCGCCGGCAACGGTCAGTCGCAGCTGCGGATAACCATGTTTACTGGAACCGCCTTCCACTTTCCAGGTCACCTCACCGGAAGTATTGGCGCATTCCTTGCTCAGTCGGGTCATTTCAGCGACAGGAGTGACTCCCTCACGGCTGCTGTTGGTCCGACAGAATTCAAAAGCGTCGATCTCAAAAGCATTCATTGGCTAAAATTTCCCTCGAAAACCTGCGATAATAACAGGATTTTCCACGCCGCGTCAAAGACTTGCGAGACTTTTCGCTCTTTTTCGACGGCGCAGAGAGCATATAACAATTTCCCGATGAAAACAACAAACATCATTCTCGCTTCCAGCTCGGCCTACCGCCGCGAGCTGTTGTCGCGGCTGCAACTGCCGTTTACGGTCGATGTGCCGGATATCGACGAAAGCCCGAAAGCCGGCGAAACGCCGTCCGCCACTGCCCTGCGCCTGGCGCGCGAGAAGGCTGCCGCTGTAGCGACCCGCCATCCGGGCGCGCTGGTGATCGGCTCCGACCAGGTGGCGACGCTGGACGATGAGCAAATCGGCAAACCTGGCGATCATGCCAATGCGCTGGCGCAGCTGCAGAAGATGCGCGGGCGCGAAGTCATTTTCCATACGGCGCTGTGCCTGTGGGATGGGCGCAACAATACGCACCAGCTGGAAGACGTACAAACCGTGGTCAAGTTCCGCGACCTGCCGGATGAGGAGCTGGACGCTTACCTGCGCATCGAGCAGCCCTATGATTGTGCCGGAAGCGCCAAGAATGAGGCGCTAGGCATCGCCATTCTCGAACGCATCGACTCCAGCGATCCGACCGCCCTTACCGGCCTGCCCCTGATCGCCCTGACCGGCATGCTGCGCGCTGCGGGGGTGGAGTTCTTCCAAACCGGTAAACCAGGGTCACCGGCCAACCAATAAAGTACCAGCACAATTTGATCAGACAGGGTCAGACCCTTGGGTCTGACCCAGATTTACCGGTTTAAAAAATATGAACGGCACCCTCTATCTCATCCCCAACACCCTCGGCCCAACCGATTCCCTCGACCAGGTCATCCCCCGGCACGTCCAGCAACTGACCAGCCAGCTCACCCACTTCGTTGCCGAAAACGCCAAAACCGCGCGCGCCTTCCTGAAGCAAGTTGGCACCGCCAAGCCGATCCAGGAAATCACGATCAGCGAACTGAACATCAACACCCCCGCGCAAGCGCTGCAGGTGCTGCTCGAGCCCCTGAAAGCCGGCCACGACGTCGGCCTGCTGTCCGAAGCCGGCGTGCCGGCGGTGGCCGACCCCGGCGCCGACCTGGTGCGCCTGGCGCACGCCCACGGCATCCCGGTCCGCCCCTTGGTCGGTCCCTCCTCGATTCTGATGTCGGTGATGGCCAGCGGCCTGAACGGTCAAAGCTTCGCCTTCAACGGCTACCTGCCGACCGACGCCGCGCAGCGCACCAAGCGCCTGAAAGACCTGGAAGCCCGCTCGCGCCAGGAAAAGCAAACGCAGCTGTTCATCGAAACACCCTACCGCAACGCCGCCATGCTGGAAGCCCTGGTCGCGGCATGCAACGGCACCACGCTGATCTGCGTGGCGACCGACATCAGCCTGCCAACGGAAACGATCCGCACCCAGACGGGCGCGCAATGGAAAAGCCAGCTCACCGCCGGCAAGGGGCCGGACTTCCACAAGAAGCCGACCGTCTTCCTGCTGCTGGCCCAATAATCAGCCCACGTGGTGGGCGTACTCGTTGACCCACTCGAAGGCCTCGCGCTGTAAGGCATACAGCGCCGAGGGCGCCAGCTCCAGCTTGTGCAGGATGCCGGTCAGCTCCTGCCCCTCCTGCGCGCGCTCGATCAGCTCGATCAGGCGCAAGGCGTCCCCATAGTCGCCTTCGCGATGCAAGAGCGCATCGCGCACCTCGTCCAGCACGTTCACGCAATCGAGAATCTCGCCCATGCGCACCGAGAACAGCGCATCCATCAGCGACATGATGCCAACCGTGAAGCCGATATCCGCCGCCACTTTCTCGGCAGGCCGCACGTGGCCCATCACCAGCTCCATGGTCTTGCCGCGCGTGGTCGCCATTTGCAGCAGCGGCGAATCGAATTCCGCGCCTTTTACATAGAGCAGGATCTGCAGCCAGCGCTGCAACTGCCGCCGCCCCAGCACAACCAGCGCATGACCAACCGAGTTGATGCGGAAGCGCGCCCCCACCGCCGGCGTATTCACCAGCCGCAGCAGGTTCAGCGAAATCAGGGGATCATGTTTGACACTGCGCTCCACCTCGCGCTGGTCGGCATCCTTGCCCAGCAAATCCAGCAGCTTCATGATCGACAGCTGTGAAGGCGCGATCTTCTTGCCGCTCAAAATCACCGGCCGCGCAAAGTAATAGCCCTGGAAGTATTCAAAGCCCAGATCCATGCACTCGCGGAATTCTTCGACCGTTTCGACCTTCTCGGCCAGCAGCTTCTGGTTGGGATTGCGCAGGTTGCGCGCCAGCGCCGGCAGGCTGCCGCGCTCGATCTGTTTGAGATCGACCTTGATCACATCCATCAGCGGCCGCAGCGCAGCCACTGCTTCGCTCTCGCTCGCCACATCGTCCAGCGCGAATTTGTAGCCGGCCTGCTTCAATTCCTGCAGGCGATTGAGGACATCCGGCGTGGGCTCGACGGATTCGAGCACCTCCAGGATCACCTTGTCGTTCGGCAGGAAGTGGATGAAGTCGCTCATAAGCCCCGTCGTATCCACATTGACGAAGGCAAGCTGGTCGCCCACCACCTGCTCCATGCCCAGCTCGGAAGCATGGGCGATGACAGAAGCGGTGGCGTGGGCGCCGTCGGTCACACGCGCTTCGTGGACCTCGGCATTCCGGTAAAGCAGCTCGTAAGCGACAAGCCGCTGGGAACGATTGAGGATAGGTTGCCGTGCCAGGAAGAACTGGTTCGCATACGGCATCGGGAGCTGCACCTCACTCTGCGCCACGGCTGTCATGGGTTTCCCCATCGCTAATCTCATAGTTACAAGACTAAACCTTTCGGTGCAGTCTTGACAACCTTTTTATTTCCCTTTCGTGGCACGCGCTGTGGTGGCCTCGCCACTTTCGAGCGTGAACTGGGCGCCAGCATCGCGGCCCAGTACTTGTACCAAGTACGGCATAACCTGGCGCAGCATCGGCTCCAGGGTATAGGGCGGGTTCAGCAAGAACATGCCGCTGGTGTGCAGTGCAATGCCATCCGGCGTTGGCGTGCTGATGCACAAGGTCACATTCAGCCAGCTCTTGGCCGGCAGGTGCTTCAGGCGCTCGGCGAAGTTGCGCGCTTCGATGCGCTGCAGCACGGGGTACCAGACCGCGTAGGTGCCGGTCGGGAAGCGCTTCAGCGCATCGCCCAGCATGTCGGAGACCTTCTTGTAATCCTGCTTGTCCTCGTACGGCGGGTCGCACAGCACCACGCCACGGCGCGATGGAGGCGGCAGCAGCGCTTTCACGCCGAGGAAGCCGTCGGCCTTGTTGACGATCACGCGCTTGCCGCGCGTGGCCGGGCGGCGGCCGTTGGCGGCCTGGTGCTGCTCCAGCTTGCGGAAGTTTTCGTCCAGGATCTTGGCGTCGGACGGGTGCAGCTCGAACAGGCGGATACGGTCTTCTTCGCGCGCGACGATCTCGGCGCAGTAAGGCGAACCTGGGTAGAAGCGCAGCTTGCCGCTCGGGTTCATGTCCTTCACCAGCTGCACGTATTCGGCCAGCGCTTCCGGCAGGTCGTCGCGGTCCCACAGCGGGCCGATACCGGTTTCGAATTCGGCGGTCTTGGTGGCCTGGGCGCTATCCAGCGAGTAGACGCCGGCGCCGGCGTGGGTGTCGACATAGGTGTAGGCGACGTCCTTCTGGTTCATGTATTCAAGGATCTGGACCAGGACAAAGTGCTTGAGGACGTCGGCATGATTGCCGGCATGGAATGCGTGGCGGTAACTGAACATGGATGCGAGATATGGGAATCAATCTCGCATTATCTCATGCTGGGGCCTTCAGGCGACCTTCTTGGCGTCGAAGAACTGCTCGTCCTCGGTCGAACCATGTAGCGCCGTCGTCGAAGACTGGCCTTGCTGGATGGTTTGCGTGACCGCATCGAAGTAACTGGTGCCTACCTCGCGCTGGTGCTTTACCGCCGTGAAACCGCGCTCCGCCGCCGCGAATTCCGCCTCCTGCAGCTCCACGAAAGCCGACATCTGGCGCCGCGCATAGCCATGGGCCAGGTTGAACATGCCGTAGTTCAGCGAATGGAAACCGGCCAGGGTGATGAACTGGAACTTGTAGCCCATGGCGCCCAGCTCTTTCTGGAAGCGGGCGATCGTGCCGTCGTCCAGGTTTTTCTTCCAGTTGAAAGACGGCGAGCAGTTATAGGCCAGCATCTTGCCAGGGAATTTCTCGTGCACTGCATCGGCAAAGGCCTTGGCAAACGCCAGGTCCGGCTTGCCGGTCTCGCACCACACCAGGTCCGCATACGGCGCATAAGCCAGCGCGCGGGAAATCGACTGCTCCAGGCCGTTGCGCACTTTGTAGAAGCCTTCCACGGTGCGCTCGCCGGTGCAGAATGGCTTGTCGTTGTCGTCAATGTCGGAGGTCAGCAAATCCGCCGCTTCCGCATCTGTACGCGCGATCACCAGGGTGGACGTACCCATCACGTCGGCCGCCAGGCGCGCAGCGGTCAGCTTTTCCACCGCCTCGCGCGTCGGCACCAGCACCTTGCCGCCCATATGGCCGCACTTCTTGACCGACGCCAGCTGGTCCTCAAAATGCACGCCCGATGCGCCAGCCTCGATCATGGCCTTCATCAGCTCAAATGCATTCAGCACGCCGCCGAAACCTGCTTCCGCATCCGCCACGATCGGCGCGAAGTAATCGATATCGTCCCTGCCCTCCGACCACTGGATCTGGTCGGCGCGCTGGAAGGTATTGTTAATGCGGCGCACCACCATCGGCACCGAGTTGGCCGGGTACAGCGACTGGTCGGGGTACATCTCGCCCGCCAGGTTGGCATCGCCCGCCACCTGCCAGCCGGACAGGTAAATCGCCTTCAAGCCCGCTTTCACCTGCTGCATGGCCTGGTTGCCGGTCAGCGCACCAAGGGCATTGACGAACGGCTCGTTGTTCACCAGCTCCCACAGCTTCTCCGCCCCGCGCTTGGCGATGGTGTGCTCGATTTGCAGGGAGCCGCGCAGGCGCACCACATCTTCTGCGGTGTAGCTGCGTGTGACGCCTTTCCAGCGTGGGTTGGTATCCCAATCGTGTTGCAGGGCTGCGATTTGTTCGGCGCGAGTGGCCATGATTATTCTCCTGAAAATGCCTTAATCGTTAAGGACATCTTAGGATGAATTGTTCAGCGCAACAATGCTCTTATATAAGACATATGAGCAACTCCAACTCCCGCCATATCAAGCACTTACGCCAGACATTCCATGATACGGAACGATATTTCTCCTTTTGGGAGAAATGGCAGGAATTGAAATGATGCACTTTTCACCGCATGAAATGGGCGTTTCACATTGCGAGAAGATTGCGCTTCGACGCCAGGATGCCGTCAGCATCCGCATAGATCCAGTCACCCGGCGCGATGGCCACGCCACCGACCTGCACCACCACATCGCGCTTGCCGACGCCCTCGCGCGCGCTACGCTGCGGATGCGTGGCCAGCGCCATGATGCCCACGTCGCACTGCGCCAGCTCCATGCTGTCGCGCACGCAGCCATCGACGATCACGCCGGCCCAACCATTATTTTGCGCCAGCAGTCCTAGCTGGCCGCCGACCAGCGCGCGGCGCAGGCTGCTGCCGCCATCCACCACCAGCACCCTGCCCTCGCCCGGCGTTTCCAGCGTGGCGCGCACCAGGGCATTGTCTTCGTGGACTTTCAGCGTTACCGCCGGCCCGGCAAACTGAGCGCGCTTGCCGAAGTGATGGAAAACCGGAGGCAGCACATTCAGCGTGCCATCCTCCAGCAAGCCAGGGTTCTCATCGCAGATGTCGGTGGTAGCAAACGTCATGGCATCACTCACTGTAGTGGAAGATGCCATCGATTCTAGCTTAGCGCCGCAGTTTAAAGATGCTGACCGCACCAGCCAGCTGCGCCGCCTGCTCCTGCATCGACTGCGCGGCAGCCGCAGCCTGTTCGACCAGCGCCGCATTCTGCTGCGTCACCTGGTCCATCTGCACGATCGCATCGTTGATATGGTCGATGCCGGAAGTCTGCTCCTCGCTTGCGGCCGCGATCTCGCCCATGATGGAGCTGACGCGCGCCACGCTGGCCACGATTTCGTCCATCGTCGCACCCGCCTGCTCCACCAGGCGCGCGCCCTGTTCCACGCTTTGCACCGATTCGCCGATCAATTCCTTGATCTCTTTGGCCGCCGTGGCCGAGCGCTGCGCCAGGTTGCGCACTTCGGATGCCACCACGGCGAAGCCGCGGCCCTGCTCTCCTGCGCGCGCCGCTTCGACTGCGGCGTTCAACGCCAGGATATTGGTTTGGAAAGCGATACCATCGATCACGCCGATAATGTCCACGATGCGGCGCGAAGATTCGTTGATAGCACCCATGGTGTTAACCACTTCCGACACCACCGAGCCGCCCTTTACCGCCACTTCGGATGTCGCTGCAACCAGCGTGCTGGCCTGGCGTGCGCTGCCCGCATTCTGTTTGACGGTAGTGGTCAGCTGGTCCATCGCGCTGGCGGTCTGCCCCAGCGAGCTGGCTTGTTCTTCGGTGCGACTGGAGAGGTCCAGATTGCCGTCTGCGATTTCACTTGATGCAGTGGAAATGGTATCGGCGCCGGTACGGATCTGCGCCACAATGCGTGCGAGGCTTTGCTGCATGGACTTCATCGCGGCAAGCAGGCTATCGCGGTCGCCGTGTGCCGTCTCAATTTCCTCGGTAAAGTCGCCGGCGGAAATGCGGTGCGCAATACCTGCCGCATAATCCGGCTCGCCACCCAGCTGGCGCATCACGCTGGACGATAACATATAGGTCGCCACGCCTGCTCCAGCCAGCGCTGCTGCGGCGAGGGCAATACAAATCCACAAAGTGCGCTGGGTCGACGCAATCACCGCCGCCTCGGTCGCCTTCACATCTTCCTTTTTGGCCTTGATGAAATCCAGCAAGCGGGTGCGCATTTCGCGCCACACCGGCGTTTCTTCCTTATTCAGCACTTGCACCGCACCTGGCTGGTCATCTTTCGCCAGCGACAGCACTTTGGCCTGCAAGCCGGCTTGTTTCTGGCGTAGCTGCGCCACTTCGGCAAAGGTGGACGCCGCCGCGCTTTGTGGTTCCGCCAGGCCTTTGGCCGTCTCAATGTATTCCTGGAATGACTTGCCCGCTTCTTCCAGATTCTTGTAGCCAGTCTTGTTGCTCGGGTCGATCACGACATTGCGCAAAGCCTGCCCCATTTGCAGTCCCTGCGCATATAGGTTGGTCGCTGTTTGCAGCTGCGCCTGGTCCACTTCAAGGAAGCGCTGGAACTGGTTGCGCGCACTATTCATTCCCGTCAGCGCAACCGCCAGCGCAACGATGAACGCTACACACACAACCGCCATACACAACACCATCTTGTTGCGTAATTTCATGGAATTCATCCTTTATTAGTTTTCTTTCGGAAACATAATAATCAATCCCGTGGGCATCGCAAATCAACTGGCGATACTTTGGTGGCAAGCGCAACAAGGTTGAAAAATTCTTGCATAGTGGAACGATTCCGGGCAAGCTTGCCTGCACAAAAAACACAGGAGACACGCCGTGACGGACCTGAGTCGGACCATCGGGAGGCTTTTACGCGCCCCTGAAAATTTCCTCGGCGACGAACAACTGGAAGTGGCGCGTAAGGCGCGCCGCAGTTTCATGGGCAAGGCGCTGGCGATGGGTGCCGGCGTTGCCGCCGGCGGTGCTGCAGCGGCCCAGTCGGCAACTGGCGACGACGCGATCCTGTCCCTCCCCGAACATAGCAAGACGCTTGGCCAGCCTGTTGGCGCCATGCCCTACGGCCTGCCCTCCAAATGGGAGGCCAACCTGCAGCGCCGCGAGAGTCCGGGCCTGACCCGCGTCCGGCAGGCGTCTGTCAGTTTTACGCCACTCCAGGGCCTGTTCGGGATCATCACTCCAAGCGGCTTGCACTTTGAACGCCACCATCAGGGCTGGCACGACGTCGACCCGAGCCAGCACCGCCTGATGGTCAATGGCCTGGTGCGCGAGGCGCGCGTGTTCACCATGGACGACCTGATGCGGCTGCCGTCCGTGTCGCGCATCCACTTCATCGAATGCGGCGCCAATACCGGCGCGGAATGGGCCAATGTGGCGCTGCCGACGGTGCAGTACACGCATGGCATGCTGGCCTGCTCCGAATACACCGGGGTGCTGCTTTCCACCCTGCTCGATATGTGCGGCATCGACCGCAAGCGGGCGCGCACTATCCTGGCGGAAGGCGCCGATGGTTCAAGCATGACGCGCACCATCGCGATCGACCGCGCACTGGACGACGTGATGGTGGCCTGGGGCCAGAACGGCGAGATGCTGCGGCCGGAGAATGGTTATCCGCTACGCCTGGTGGTACCGGGCGTGCAGGGCGTTAGCTGGGTCAAGTACCTGCGCCGCATTGAAGTGGGCGACCAGCCATACGACACCAAGGACGAGACCATCCATTACGTGGACTTGATGCCGGACGGTTTGCACCGTCAATACACCTCGGTCCAGGAGTGCAAGAGCGTGATCACTACGCCTTCCGGCGGGCAGACGCTGCTCGATCATGGTTACTACAACATCAGCGGGCTGGCGTGGTCAGGCCGCGGGCGCATCAAGCGTGTGGATGTGAGCACGGATGGTGGGCGCAACTGGCGCACGGCGCGGCTGGAAGGGCCGATCCAGAATAAGGCGCTGACGCGCTTCAATATTGACTGGGTGTGGGATGGTAATCCTGCGGTCCTGCAAAGCCGGGCGATCGACGAAACGGGCTATGTACAGCCGAAAATGAACCAGTTGCGGGCGGTGCGCGGCACGCGTTCGATCTATCACAACAACGCCATCCAGTCGTGGAAGGTGTCGCCGAATGGCGAAGTATCCAATGTACAGGTGAGCTGATGAAGAACTTGATCGCCGCTGCGCTGCTGGGTACCTGCGCCCTCGCCTCCGCCGCTCCCGGCGCGGCGCCCACTCCGCCCTGGCAGTCGATCGGCCGCCCCGCAACGCCGGCCGAGGTGAAAGCGTGGGATATCGATGTCCGCGCCGACTTCACCGGCCTGCCCAAGGGCCGCGGCTCGGTCGCTTTGGGCGAACAAGTCTGGGAAGCGCGCTGCGCCAGCTGCCATGGCAGCTTTGGCGAGTCGAATGAAGTGTTTACGCCGATTGTGGGCGGCACCACTGAGGCCGATATCAAGAGCGGCCGTGTTGCGGCGCTTTCCAACGGCAGCGTTCCGCAGCGTACGACGCTGATGAAAGCTGCGCACCTGTCGACCCTTTGGGACTATATCAACCGCGCCATGCCGTGGAATGCACCCAAGACGCTGACCGCCGACGAGGTCTATGCGGTGACTGCGCATATCCTCAACCTGGGCGGTGTGGTGCCTGCCGACTTTGTGCTGAGCGATGAAAATATCGCTTCAGTCCAGAAGCTGCTGCCGAACCGGAATGGGCTGGTGCGACAGCAGGGCATGTGGGAGACCAAAGGCAAGCCGGATGTCGCCAATACCGCTTGCATGAAGGATTGCCCGGTCGACGGCAAGGTGACTTCTTCGCTGCCCGACTTCGCGCGCAATGCGCACGGCAACCTGGCGGAGCAGAATCGGCCGCTCGGCGGCCTGCGCGGGGCCGATACGACGCGTCCCGCACCGGCGGCCCCGGTCGCGGCGGCGGGCAGCGCGCGCGCTCAAACGGGCGGCGCAGGCGCTGGCGCCGCGGCGGCGAAGGCCCCGATCCGCTCGGCGGGCTCTGACGCGCAGGCGCTGCTCAACAAAAACGGCTGTACCGGCTGCCACGCCATCAGCAACAAGATCCTCGGCCCCTCTTTCCGCGACATCGCCGCAAAGTACCGCGACCGCGCCGACAAGGAAGCCTATCTGGCCGCAAAGATCCGCAACGGCGGCTCGGGCGCCTGGGGCAGCGTGCCCATGCCCCCGCAAACCCAATTGAAGGAAGCCGATGCCAAAGCCATTTCCCAATGGCTGGCAGGCGGCGCGCAATAAACGGGGCGACCCGCGAATATAAACAGGAGACTGCATGAACCCAACTCGACGTTCCGTATTGAAGTCCACCTCGGCCCTCGGCCTGCTGGTGGCCTGCGGCGTGCTGACCACGCGGCAAGCGCTGGCGGCAGGCGGCCGCGAAGCCTTCAGCGCCAAGAGCCTGGCCGATGCCCTGGCCGCAGTAGGCGGCACTCCGGCCGACAGCAAGGAAATCACCATCATCTCGCCCGACATCGCCGAAAACGGCGCCGTGGTGCCGGTCGGCGTCAATTCCACCGTCCCAGGCACCAGCGAAATCTACATCCTGGTCGAAAAGAACCCCAACCCACTGGCTGCCATCTTCAAGATCCCCGAAGACACCCACGCCAACGTGCAAGGCCGCCTGAAACTGGGCCAAAGCACCAACATCGTGGCCGTGGTGAAAACCGCCGACGGCAAGCTGTACTCGGCCACCAAGGAAACCAAGGTGACGCTGGGCGGCTGCGGCGGCTAAGGCAAAGCACCAAACGACAAGGACACAGGAGCAGAGATGGCAGATCCAATGAAAATCCGCGCCAACACCGCCAACGGCGTGACGGAAGTTAAAGTACTGATGGCCCACCCGATGGAAACCGGCGTGCGCAAAGACGCATCCGGCAATGTGGTCCCGGCGCACTACATCACCGACGTCACCGTCAAGCACGGCGACCGCGTGGTCCTGCAATGCATGTGGGGCCAGTCGGTATCGCAAAACCCTTACCTCGCCTTCAAGTTCAAAGGCGGCGCCAAGGGCGAAAAAGTAAGCGTCAGCTGGCAAGACAACAAGGGCGATTCCCGAACCGACGAAGCCACCATTGCCTGAAAGGGCCACCACATGCATCCATCCCGTACCATCTGCGCCGGCCTGCTAGGGCTGGCCATTGCAGGCAGCGCTGGAGCGCAAAGCACTGCCGACGAAATCGCCAAATACCGCGCCATGCTGGCCGACGGCAATCCCGCCGAGCTGGTGGAAGCCCAGGGTGAAGCCTTGTGGGCCACCAAGCGCGGTCCCAAGCAAGCCAGCCTGGAAGCCTGCGACCTGGGCAAAGGCCCGGGCGTGGTGGCCGGCGCCTACGCCGAACTGCCGCGCTATTTCAAAGACACCGGCAAAGTGATGGATGCCGAAGCGCGCCTGGTGCACTGCATGGTGACCCTGCAAGGCCTGGAACGCGCCGATATCGTGAAGAAGCCCTTCTCCGAGCAGGGCGAACGCGCCACCGATATGGAAGCGCTGGCAGCCTATGTGTCGGCCGCCTCGCGCGGCATGAAGATCATGATCCCGCAAAAGCACGCGGAGGAAAAAGCCGCCTTCGAGCGCGGCAAGCAAGCCTTCTACTACCGCGCCGGCCCGTATGATTTCGCCTGCGCCTCCTGCCACAGCAAGGACAGCCAGCGCATCCGCCTGCAAGACCTGCCTAACCTGCAGCAGGCAGCGGCCGCGCAAGGCGCCTTCGCCAGCTGGCCGGCCTACCGCGTCAGCCAGGGCGCGCTGCGTACCATGCAATGGCGCATGGCCGACTGCTTCCGCCAGCAGCGCTTCCCGCAGCTCGACTACAACTCCCAGGCAGCCATCGACCTGATTACCTACCTTGGCGTCAAAGCCAGTGGTGGCACGATGGCGGCGCCCGGCCTGAAACGCTGATCCAGGAGAACCTATGCAAAGCAAGCTTGTCACCGCCGCCCTGCTGGGCGCACTGGCCGCCAGCCCGGCGCTGGCCGCACCGAAAGACGACGCCGCGCTGGCCGGTTTCAAGGGTTCGTTCCGCGACAAGAACGAAGCCACCGTGGAGCGCCTGGAGCAAAGCGAGGCACAGCGCCTGTGCACACAGGACGGCCAGAAACCGCTGAAGCCCGCGCAGCGCAAGAAGATCGAAGCGCAAGCCACCGCCGCCGTGGTCTACCCCGCCGATGGCAATTACCTGGGCGACTGGAAGGAAGGAGAAAAGATCGCGCAAAGTGGGCGCGGGATGCAGTCGTCCGACCCGAAAGGCACCGCAGCCGGCGGCAATTGCTACGCCTGCCACCAGTTGGACAAGAAGGAAATCGCCTTCGGCAATATCGGCCCGAGCCTGCACAACTACGGCAAGCTGCGCGGCGGCCCTACCCCGGAAATGCTGAAGTACACCTGGGCCAAGGTCTATAACTCGCACGCCTTCCAGGCCTGCTCGGTGATGCCGCGTTTCGGCGCCGCCGGCATCCTGACCGAAAAACAGCTCAAGGACGTGATGTCGCTGCTGCTGGCGCCTGAATCGCCCGTCAACCAGTAAAGCCTATGCAACGTCGCGATTTCCTGCAAATGCTGGCCATCGCCAGCGCCGGCGGCCTGGCGCTGGCCGGCAAGGAGGCCCTGGCCGCTGCGCCGGGCGCCTCTGAACAGCTGTACGCCGTGCCGAAGTTTGGCAATGTCAGCCTGCTGCACATTACCGACTGCCATGCCCAGCTGCAGCCGATCTTCTTCCGCGAACCGAGCGTCAACCTCGGCATCGGCACGGCCGCCGGCAAGGCGCCGCATCTGGTGGGCGATAAGCTGCTGAAGGAATTCAGGATCGTGCCGAAGACGGCGCGTGCGCATGCTTTCACCTACCTGGATTTCCAGGCGGCGGCCAGGACTTACGGCAAGGTCGGCGGCTTCGCCCACCTTGCCACGCTGGTCAAGCAGGTGCGCGCCAGCCGTCCGCATGCGGTGCTGTGCGATGGGGGCGATACCTGGCAGGGTTCCGCCACTTCGCTGTGGACCAACGGGCAGGACATGGTGGATGCCGCCAAGCTGCTGGGCGTCGAGATCATGGCGCCGCACTGGGAGTTCACACTTGGTGCGCAGCGCGTGCAGGAGATCGTCCAGAAAGACTTCAAGGGCAAGGTCGATTTCGTGGCGCAGAACGTGGTGACCAACGATTTCGGCGATCCGGTGTTTGCGCCCTACAGCTGGCGCGAGATGAACGGCGTGCCGGTGGCGGTGATCGGCCAGGCCTTCCCTTACACGCCGATCGCCAACCCGCGCCATATGGTGCCGGAATGGAGCTTCGGCATCCAGGAAGAGCGCTTGCAGGCGCTGGTGCAGGAAGTCCGCGCCAAGGGCGCCCGGGTGGTGGTCCTGCTGTCGCATAACGGCATGGATGTGGACCTGAAGCTGGCCAGCCGGGTGACCGGCATCGACGCCATCCTCGGCGGCCACACGCACGACGGCATGCCGGCGCCGGTGGTGGTCGCCAACAAAGGCGGCCAGACCCTGGTCACCAATGCGGGTTCCAACGGCAAATTCCTCGGCGTGCTGGACTTCGATGTGCGCGAAGGCCGCATCCAGGGCTACCAGTACCGCCTGTTGCCGGTATTCTCCAACCTGCTGCCAGCCGACCGCGCGATGCAGGCGCATATCGATGCCGTGCGTGCGCCTTACCGCGCCAAGCTCGACGAAAAACTGGCCGTCACCGAAGGCCTGCTGTACCGGCGCGGCAATTTCAACGGCAGCTGGGACCAGTTGATCGTTGATGCGCTGATGGAGGTGAAAGGCGCCGACCTCGCCTTCTCTCCGGGCTTCCGCTGGGGCACCTCGCTGCTGCCGGGCGACACCATCACGCGCGGCCACCTGATGGACCAGCTGGCGATCACCTACCCGGCCACCACGCTGACCGAGATGACCGGCGCCACCATCAAGACCATCATGGAAGACGTGTGCGACAACTTGTTCCACCCGGACCCGTACTACCAGCAAGGCGGCGACATGGTGCGCGTGGGCGGCATGAGCTATTCCTGCACGCCTGGCGCGGCCAGCGGGCAGCGTATCGGCGATATGCGGCTTAACGGCAAGCTGCTGGAGGCCGACAAGACATACAAGGTCGCCAGCTGGGCGCCCGTGGCCGAAGGCGCGGCCGGCGCGCCGATCTGGGACGTCATGGAAACCTACCTCCGCGCCCATCCCGTCGTCAGCGCCCGCCAGCCCAACCAGCCCACGCTGGTCGGCACCGCCGGCAACCCCGGCATCGCCGCCTGAGGCCACGCAGCCATGCCAGGCCACGCGCTTTTGCCGCCGCTGCGCAACCTGCACGCCGAACTGGCGCCGTTGGCAGCGCAGCGTGCGGTATTGGTGTTGCTGGTGTCGCGCCAGGACTGCCCCTATTGCCTGGAAGTGCGCCGCAACTACCTGGCCCCGCTGCACCGCGCCGGCACACCGCGCCTGGCATTCCGCGAGCTGGAAAGCGACACCGTCGCCGACCTGCCCGACGCCAGCGGCCAGCGCCAGCCCATCGCCGCCATTCTGCGCCAGCTAGGCGTCCGCTTCTTCCCCACCGTGCTATTCCTCGGCCCAGATGGACGCACGCTGGCCGAACCATTGCTCGGCGCCGACCACTCCGGCTTCTACGGCGCCTACCTGGACGCCCGCCTGCAGCAAGCCAAGGACAAACTATGAACCTCTCGCGCCGCCTACTGCTGCTGGCCGCCCTCCTGCCCGCGCTGACAACAGCGGCAGCCGCACCCGGCATCGAACTCAAACCGGTCAAAGTCAGCCCCCACACCTACTACTTCCAGGGCCAGGCCGGCATCGCCAGCAAAGCCAACAAAGGCTTCATGTCCAACGCCGGCTTCGTGGTCACACGCGAAGGCGTCGTCGTGTACGACGCCCTCGCCACCCCAGCGCTCGGCCAGGCAATGGTGCGCGCCATCCGCAAAATCACGCCCGCGCCGATCAAGATCGTGGTCGTCGGCCACTACCACGCCGACCATATCTACGGCCTGCAAGCCTTGCGCCAGCCTGGCGTCACCATTGCCGCCCACCGCAACGGCCGCGATTACCTGACATCCGACGCCGCCCGCGAACGCCTGGCGCAGCGCCGCGCCGACATGTCCCCATGGATCGACGCCCGCACCGAATTGGTCGGCGCAACACAATGGCTGGATTTCGCCGACGGCCAACCCTGGCGATTCCAGCTTGGCGGCCTGCATTTCCGTGTCATCGACAGCAGCGGCGCCCACTCGCCCGAAGACCTGCTGCTCTACGTCGAAGAAGATAAAGCTCTCTTTGCCGGCGACCTGTTTTTCAGCGGCCGCCTCCCCTACGTCGGCAACGCCAACAGCAAACGCTGGCTGCAAGCCCTCGACCGCATGCTGGATGCGCAGCCCACGGTGGTCATTCCCGGCCACGGCGCAGCCTCCCGCGCACCGCGTGAAGACATGCTGCTCACGCAACGCTACCTGCGCCACCTGCGTGAGCAAATGGGTAACGCCGTGCAGGAGCTGCTACCATTTGAAGAAGCGTATGCCCGCACCGACTGGTCCGCGTTCAAGGACTATCCAGCCTTCAGCCAGGCCAACCGGCTTAACGCCTACGGTACCTACCTGCTGATGGAGCAAGAATCATTACAAGCCGAGGCCAAACCATGAAACTGATCCGTATCCTGCTGCTGCCACTGCTCCTGCTGTTGGGCGCCAGCGCCGCCCAAGCCGAAGCACCGCGCGTGGAAAAAGTGGTCTACCACTTCAGCGACAACAACAACCCAATGCAAGGTTTGCGCAATATCCGCAACCACCTGAACGCCAGCCCGAAAGCGCAGATCGTGGTGGTGGCGCTAAGCTCGGGCATCGATTTCCTGCTGGACGGCGCGAAGGACAAGAACGGCAACCCTTACGACATCGTGGTGCAGGAGCTGGCTGCCCGCAATGTGCAATTCCGCGTCTGTAACAACACCCTGACCGGGCTTGGCATCGGCAAGGACAAGGTGCTGCCCGAAGCCACCATCGTCCCCTCCGGCGTCGCCGAAATCAGCCGCCTGCAATCGATGGAAGGCTACGCCTACATCAAGCCGTAAGGCCTTTGGCGGCGCTGGCGCGGGTGCGGCTTCCGACACCCGTCGCCGTGGCGATGGCAAGCAGCAGGAAGAAGGCGATGGTGGCGAACACCATCGACGGCTTGCCCGCATCCATCATCAGCCCGAACATCGGAGGTCCGACTGCCAGGCCGCTATCCAGGCCCGAATACACCACGCCATACACACGCCCCGTTGCATTCTTGGGCGCTGCGGCGCGGATCATCAAATCGCGCGACGGCCCCGCGATGCCGGAAAAGAAACCCACCAGCGCCATCAGCACTACCGCGCCCCAAGCCGGAACCAGCGCCAGCCCAAGCATCAGCGCCAGCACGGCGGCAATTGCAAAGGCCGCGCCAATCGTGCGGTCGTGGTTCTGGCGCCCCGCGCCGAGGAAGCCGCCCAGCAGCATGCCCGCAGCCGACGCCAGCATGTAGGCGGTGTACGCACTGGTCGCCATCGCCAGCGACATCCCATATAACTTGAGCAATCCCACCGAAGCGAAGCTCTGGATGCCGCCGAGCGCCAGCGCGGTCAGGAAGAAGAAGGCAAAGCACATCCACACGGAAGGCAGGCGCAGGAAGCCGAGCGTCCCGCCGGCCGCACCCGCGCCGGCAGCTGCAGCGTGCGGCATGATCGGGTCTGGGCGCAGCGACTCACGGTTCAGCCACAGCACCACCAATACAGCTGCCGGCAGTACTGCGGCACACAGCAAGGCCGTACGCCAATCTGTCGCCGCAGCCATGCCGGTCAGGAACAGCGGCGCCGCCGCCCACCCCAGATTGCCGCTGATGCCATGCACCGAAAACCCATGCGCCAGCCGCTCGCGCGAAACGCGTTGATTCAAAATCGTGTAATCCGCCGGGTGGAAAATGCTGTTGCCCATGCCGGCCAACAGCGCGCCGGTGAGCAGTCCTGTATAGCTCTGGGCGTTCGACAGTACCAGAGCCGAAACTCCCAGCATCGCCATCCCCGAGAACAGCACGCGCCGCGCGCCGACCCGGTCGACCACGAAGCCGGCCAGCGCCTGGCCGATGCCGGAAACGACAAAGAACACGGTCATCAGCAGCGCCAGCTCCGCATACGACAGGTTGAAAGCAGGCTTCAACCATGGGAACAGGGCTGCCAGGATCAGGTGGTAGAAGTGGGATACGCCATGCGCCAGGCCAATCAGGCCGATCACGCGGGCGTCTTGTTTGAGCAGAGTATTAGTATCCATAACAGGAAGTGTACGCAAGCGCGAACCGACTGTTTTCCGCTAATATGACATCATTTATCGCAAAACCGCCAAGACATGCCTGTCACCGTCGTCACGCATACCGAGCCCTTTGCGGGCCACCGTTCGCCTAACAGCGAGCAGCCGGTCACCATGATTGCCCGCGACCTGAGTGCCGCCCGCAGCCTGCGGCCGCACCGGCATGCCTACGCTCAGCTGACGCTCGCCTTGGAAGGTGTGCTCCAAGTGACGGCGGAGGACAGCAGCTGGATCGTGCCCCCACAGCGCGCCATCTGGGTGGCCGCCAACGTTGAGCATGCGGTAACGGTGGTGGAAGCGGCACGCCTGCGCCCTGTCTACATCTCCGCCTCGCACGATCCCTTCCCTGGCGAGCCATGCAAGGTGCTGGAAGTGTCGCCGCTGTTGCGCGAACTGGTGATGGCGCTCGAACAACTCGACCCGGCGGCGCCCAGCGCCCGCTCACGCATGATCAGCGACCTGATGCTGGACGAACTGCCACGCCTGGCCACCCGCCCGATCCGCGTGCCGATGCCGCGCGACAAACGCCTGAAATCCCTATGCGATGCCCTTCTGGCCAACCCCGGTGCCCAGCAGACGCTGGAACACTGGGCGCAGCAGGTCGGCGCGTCGGAACGCACGCTGGCTCGCCTGTTCGAGAAAGAGCTGGGAATGAGTTTCGGCCAATGGCGTCAGCAAGCCCGCCTGGCCCACGCCGCCCCGATGATCGCGCGCGGCATGCCGCTTTCGCAGGTAGCCGAGCAACTTGGCTACACCAGCCAATCCGCCTTCACCGCCATGTTCCGCAAGACCTTCGGCTCACCGCCCAGTGTCTTCTTCGCGCGCTAGCTGCGCAATGGCCGCTCGCCGGGCGGTGTCGCGGTCCAGCATTTCACGTAGTTCCGCAAACAATGGCGCGGTGGCGGTGTGCTGGCGGCCGTAGCCGAGGTTGAAGGCGTAGTCGAAGTCGGGCGGGTTGTCGCCCTGGTTGTGCTGGAGGATGGTTTCCAGCTTGTCGAAGGCCTTTACTGCTTTCGCTTCCGGCGTGGCGGCGGCTTCGTATTCGTCCCACAAGGCGATGATCTCGGCGCGCAACGGTTCGTCAAGTTCGCGCGTGAGGGTGAGCAGGTCGGCGCGCTCCTGGGCGGACTTGTCGGGATGGGAGTGCTGGTGGATGGCGGGGATGTCGCCGTGGATGGCCTCCCCCAGGTCGTGCACCACGCACAGTTTCAGCACACGCGCCAGGTCGAGGCCGGGCAGCTCGTCGGCGAAGACGAGCGCCATCAGCGTCAGACGCCAGCTATGTTCGGCGGTGCTTTCGGGACGGCCGGTGGAGGTGAAGCCGCTGCGCAGCACGCTCTTGAGCCGCTCCGCCTCGCGCAGGAAGGCGAGGCGGCCGGCCAGGCGTGCGGGGTCAGGCCTTGTGGAAGGCAAGCTCGCTGCCCTCGGCATCGATGCGGATCGTGTCTTTCGGGCCGAAACGGCCTTCCAGGATCAGCTTCGACAGCGGGTTCTCGATCTGCTGCTGCACCGCGCGCTTGAGCGGACGGGCGCCGTAGACCGGGTCGTAGCCCGCTTCTGCGATCTTCTGCAGGGCGGCATCGGTGACCAGCATGCCCATATCCATGCGCTTCAGGCGCTGCTCCAGGATCTGCAGCTGGATGCGGGCGATCGAACCGATATGCTTGTCGTCCAGGCCGTGGAACACCACGATCTCGTCGATACGGTTGATGAACTCCGGACGGAAGTGGCCACGCACCTCGGCCATCACCGCCAGCTTCACCACCGCCGGATCGGATTCGTCCAGCGACTGGATCTTCTGCGAACCCAGGTTGGAGGTCATGATCACCACCGTGTTCTTGAAGTCCACGGTGCGGCCCTGCCCGTCCGTCATGCGGCCATCGTCCAGCACTTGCAGCAGCACGTTGAACACGTCCGGGTGCGCCTTCTCGATCTCGTCCAGCAGGATCACGCTGTACGGCTTGCGGCGCACGGCCTCGGTCAGGTAGCCGCCTTCGTCGTAGCCCACATAGCCCGGCGGCGCGCCGATCAGGCGGGCCACCGAATGCTTCTCCATGAATTCGCTCATGTCGATGCGGATCAGCGATTCCTCGCTGTCGAACAGGAAGTTCGCCAACGCCTTGGTCAGCTCGGTCTTGCCGACACCGGTCGGACCCAGGAACATGAAGGAGCCATACGGACGGTTCGGGTCCGACAGGCCGGCGCGCGAGCGGCGGATGGCGTCGGCCACGGCGTTGATCGCTTCGTCCTGTCCCACCACGCGTTCGTGCAGCTTTTCCTCGATGTGCAGCAGCTTGTCGCGTTCACCCTGCATCATGCGCGAGACCGGGATGCCGGTCGCGCGTGACACCACTTCGGCGATTTCTTCCGCGCCGACCTGGGTGCGCAGCAGCTTGGGCTTGTCGCCGTCCTGCTCGCCCGCCCCGGCGGACTCCGCGTGCTTCAGCTGGGCTTCCAGCTCCGGCAGCTTGCCGTACTGGAGCTCGGACACACGCTGCCAGTTGGACGCACGCGTGGCCTCTTCCATCTGCTGCTTGATGCGCTCGATTTCTTCCTTGATGTGCGTGGTGCCCTGAACATTGGCCTTCTCGGCCTTCAGCACTTCCTCATAATCGTTGTACTCGCGCTGCAGCTTGGCGATTTCGTCGTCCAGCAGTTGCAAGCGGGCGCGCGAGGCTTCGTCCTTCTCGCGCTTGACCGCTTCCTTCTCGATCTTCAGCTGGATCAGGCGGCGCTCGAGCTTGTCCATCACCTCCGGCTTGGAATCGATCTCGATCTTGATCTTGGAAGCTGCTTCGTCGATCAGGTCGATCGCCTTGTCGGGCAGGAAGCGGTCGGTGATGTAGCGGTGCGACAACTCCGCCGCCGCGATGATCGCCGGGTCGGTAATCTCGACCTTGTGGTGCAACTCATACTTGTCCTGCAGTCCGCGCAGGATGGCGATGGTCGCTTCCACACTTGGCTCGTCGACCAGGATCTTCTGGAAGCGGCGCTCCAGCGCGGCATCCTTCTCGATGTATTTGCGGTACTCGTCCAGCGTGGTCGCACCCAGGCAATGCAGCTCGCCGCGCGCCAGCGCTGGCTTCAGCATATTGCCGGCGTCCATCGCGCCTTCCGCCTTGCCGGCGCCCACCATGGTGTGCAGCTCGTCGATGAAGACGATGGTCTGGCCTTCGTCCTGCGCCAGCTCTTTCAGCACGGATTTCAGGCGCTCCTCGAACTCGCCGCGATACTTGGCGCCCGCCAGCAGCGCCGCCATGTCGAGCGACAGCACGCGCTTGCCGCGCAAGGAATCCGGCACTTCGTTATTGACGATACGCTGCGCCAGGCCTTCCACGATAGCCGTCTTGCCGACACCGGGTTCGCCGATCAGCACAGGGTTGTTCTTGGTACGGCGCTGCAGCACCTGGATAGCGCGCCGGATCTCGTCATCGCGGCCGATCACCGGATCCAGCTTGCCCATGCGGGCACGCTCGGTCAGGTCCAGCGTGTATTTTTTCAAGGCCTCGCGCTGGCCTTCCGCTTCCTGCGAGTCAACCTTGGAGCCGCCGCGCACGGCGTCGATGGCGGTTTCCAGCGCCTTGCGCTGCAAGCCATTCTCGCGCGCCAGCTTGCCGGCGTCGGACTTATCTTCGGAAATCGCCAGCAGCACCATTTCACTGGATACGAACTGGTCGCCGCGCTTCTGCGTCTCACGGTCGGCCTGGTTCAGCATGTTGACGAATTCACGGCTGACAGTGACGTCGCCGCCGGACACCTTCGGCATGCGTTCCAGCGCATGCTTGATCGCCTGCGCCAGCCCGCCGACATTGACGCCGGCGCGCTGCAGCAGCGAACGCGCACCGCCATCCTCCTGGTTCAATAGAGCCAGCAGCAGGTGGGCGGGTTCGATGTATTGGTTATCGTTGCCGACGGCCAGGCTCTGGGCATCGGCGAGGGCTTCTTGCAGTTTGGTTGTAAGTTTGTCTTGGCGCATGTCTAACGCTCCTGAATCATTGTCAACAACAATCTAAGGATGCGTTGACAGTTTTCAAGACCACTTTTTTAAAGCTTCGTCGTCGCTGGTACGGGCATCGACCCAGCGGGCGCCCTCGGGCGTCTGCTCCTTCTTCCAGAACGGCGCCTCGGTTTTGAGATAATCGATAACAAATTCGCAAGCCGAAAAAGCCTCGCCCCGGTGCGGCGAGGTGACTGCCACCAGCACGATCTGGTCCATTGGCTTGAGCGGCCCGACGCGGTGGATGACCAGCGCGCCGTAAATGGGCCAGCGCGTCTTGGCCTGGTCGATGATGGCCTGGATCGACTGCTCAGTCATGCCCGGATAGTGCTCCAGCTCCATCTCAGCGACGGCAGCACCGTCATTCAGGTCACGCACCGTGCCAACGAAGGTGACTATAGCGCCAACTTTGGCGTTTCCGGCGCGCAGTTGTGCCACTTCATGGGACAAGTCAAAGTCCTCGCTCTGGATACGGACGTCGCTCATTTCCCCTCCGCCGCGCCAATCTTGCGGAACAGCTGCTCGATGCGGCTGGCTGTGCGGTCATCCAACAGGGCGGGCATGGCGCACAAGGCAAGGAACTGGGCGGCGTGGCTGGCCGGCTTCTGGCCGGACTTGAGGGACGATTGCAATACTTCTACCTGCATTTTGAGTCGGTCTTTCGCAAATTCCGCGTCGCTGTCGATGCCGGCCACAATTTCCAGGCGCAGCACTGCGGACAGCAGGCGCTGTCGGTTGTTTTCAAGTTGGGCGGCGTAGGCGGCACGGGCAGCGCCCTCCCCGGCGGCTTTCAGCGCGGCGTCGAAGCGGGCGCGCAGGGTGCGTTCCTGCTCATTCGGCAACGCAGGCAAGACTTGCCAGCGCTCGCCCCAGCCGGCGCTGTCGATCTCGCCCGCATCGGCAATGGCGCGTTCCAGCGCCTGCACCAGGCGCAGTTTCTCGCGCATGGCGTTGGCCTGGGCCGCACCGGCGCGCTTGCGGATGGCGTCGGCCTGCGATTGCAGCGCGCCCACGGCGGCGCGGTAGCGCTGGTCGATGCGCTGCTCGCTGGCGCGCGGCACCACGCCGGAAGCATGCCAGGCGCCGGCCGCATCCTTCAGAGCCTTGCCGATGGCGGCCAGCACAGCCTTGTCCTCGCCCTCGAACTTGGCGCTCTCCAGGCCGGCGCAAATGGCTTCGCGCGCGTGCAGGTGGGCCTTGCGTTCATGGTCGGCGGCGTGGGCGTGCTCCTTGCGCTTGGCGAAGATCATGTCGCAGGCGCTGCGGAATTTCTGCCACAGCGCCTGCTCGGTCTTGCGCTCCAGCGGCAAGGCACGCGCGTGGCCCTGCCACGATTCCTGCAGGCCGCGCAGGGTGTCGATGGTGTGGCGGTCGAGCGGGTTCAGTTTGCCCACTTCCTCGATCAGCTGCTCGCGCCGCGCGACTTCGATCTTGCGCTGCGAATCGAGCGGCGCCATCAGGGCGTCCATCGCCTTGCTGAAGGCGGCATCCAGGCGCTTCTTGTCCTTGCGGTCGATGGTGCCGAGGCGGCTCCAGGCCTGGCGCAGGCGCTGCGTGGTGGAAGCCAGGGCGCGCCAGTCATGGGTGTGCGGCAGGTTGCCGGAGGCCGACTCTTCGCGGTCGGCCTGGGCGCCGCCGGCCGCTTCCAGCTGGGCGGCATCCTTCTCGAGCAGGGCGTTGGCTTCATCCACCAGCTGCTGCGCCCTAGCAGCATTCGAGTGGCGTTCGTCGGCCAGATGCTTGAAATGGGCGGCGGCCGGCGCATAGGCGGCAGTACAGGCGGCGTCGAATTTTTCCCACAGCGATTTGGGGGCGGCGCCGGAAACGCCGTCCAGCGACTTCCAGCGTTCGCGCATGCTGCCGACTTTTTTCGCCAGCTCGCTCATGCCCAGGCCTTCGGCCGGCAGTTGTTCGACGGCATGCACCAGTTCCTCGCGCGAGACATTGCCGCCCCAGCGCGCCCAGTCGCCCAGCCGCTTCAGGTCAGCGCGCACATGGGCCAGGCGCTCGGCCTGGGCCGGAGTCAGGCGGCCGGTCTTGCTTTCCTTGAGTGCCTTGTCATGCTCGGCGGCGAGGTGCAACTGGCCTTGCGCCAGGGCCGCTTCCATCGCCTCCACCAGGTCCATGAAGTGGCGGTTGGCTTCCTGTTCGGCCGGTGTCGACTTGTGCTTTTCCCTGGCCGGGCGCGGCATCCGCGCAACAGTGGCGTCCGCGGCCTCGCCGGCCGCTGCTTCCGCGGCCGCTGCTGCGGGCTGGACGGCGCTTGGTTCCGGCGCCGGATTGGCCGGTGCAGCGGCCGCGCTATCGGCACGGGTGGCGCGCTCAGCCGCCAGCGCAGCGTCGAAATCGTTCAACAGGTGGCGCGGCAGCGATCCGCGCTCGGGCGAAGCCAGGTGCGCGGCATGCTCGGCCGCGAGGCGTTCGAACTCGGCCGCATCGGGATGCTTGCGTACGGCGGCCAGCGCATCGATCATGGCGCGCTGCAAGGCAACCTGGGCTTCCAGGCGCTCGCCCAGGGCCTGGCGGACGTGCGCGAACTCGGCCGCCATGGCCGGCGCCGCGTCGATGACTTTCCATTGCCGGTCGAGGTCGGCCACCTGGTTGGGGGTGAGCTTTTCATCCGCCAACAAATGCTGCGCGAGCGCAATACAGGCGCCAGCTTGCTTCTGCTCCGCCTGCGAGTGGCGGATAGCGTCCAGGCGGCCCTGCATCAGTTTGGCCACACGCCGGTCCGAGTTCCGCACCGCGTGCTGGACTTTCTCCAAAGCATCCTGCGACACGACGTGCTCGGCGGCTGCCAGCCGCACGTCGGCAAATTCGCTGTTCAGGATGAGCTCGACCGCAGCGGCCTCGTCGCCCGCCAAATTGCGGGCCAGCTCGGCTTGCGCCGCGCGGCGTTCTGCGGGAGTGCCAAGCGGCGCCTGCGATCCGCCGGCGCTCGACTGCCCGGCAACGCTGGCCTGGCTGGCCTGCTGCTTGAAGAGGAACTCAAACATAGTTGTGCTATGAATGGATCAAAACCACCATCATAGCGCAGCGCCGCCCCAAAGGGCGGCGAATGCAGGCTCAGCGTGTTAAGCCGTGTCTGCAGCGGCGCGATGGGCCGAACGCATGCGCCGGTGGTAGCGCAGCTTCGGCACAGGAACTACGACCTCGTCTTCTTCCCGCAGGGAGGCACGCACCTGGCGGGCTTGGGACAGGGCTTTCCTGTCTTTCTCGGCGGAAGCCGGCGTTCGCCGCGCTTCGACCACTTGAGCGTCATGGGCCAGGAATTTGTTCGCAATATCAAACCATGCTTCGCCGCCGATGGCGTGGCGGGCGATGGCGAACAGTTCCTTTTCCTCTTTCTCCAGGCGCTGCAACAGCACCGTGCAGAACGATTCAATCGATGCGCAGATGTCAGTGACCTGCTGCTCGCTGCGGTCCGTCGCCGTATCGAGTTCGGCCTGCAAGCGGCGGATGACCGACAAGGCGGCCTGGTTCAGGCGGCTCAATTCATCCAGCAACTGGTTGGCCTGTTCGGTAGCGTTCTGCAAGGCAGGGATCAGGTACAGCTCTATCTTACGCCAATGGCAGGCCTGGTACAGGCGTTCCAGGGTTTCACAGGCATATTCAAGCTGGGACAGGGACAGGCGCTGCTGGCGCAGCAGCGTCGATTGCACGTATTTTTGAAACGACAGCAGGCTAAGGCGCACGTTAGCCTGTTCAACGGATAGCGCAACTAGTGTGTATGTGGCCGTTAACATTCTTGCTCCCAAATATCGCTACGCGGAAACGGAAGTACGAGTGTAAATTAGCCCAACGGTTTCGCTTTGACATTCATCAATGTACTGTGTCGTCGCGACCGCCTTTTTTCAATGTTTTTTTATTTCAAGGCGGAGGTCTACCATACCAGCTTCTTGCGACGGCGTCACGATTCCGCCAAATCTGCGCATCAGTTGTTGCATTCCGATATTCTCGGACAACGCTTCGCCCGTAATCTCCTGCGTCCCGCGGCTGCGGAAATAGTCAAGCAATTTCTGGAACAGGATATTTCCCAATCCTTTGCCTTTCAGATCGGAACGCACGATGATCGCGAACTCCGCTTTTTGGTTGTCGGGATCGGCAACCGCCCGTACCACGCCCAGCGTTTCTGGCGCGCCATCGGCCCCGGTGCGCGTCGCGATGAATGCCATGGCGCGGTCGTAATCGATCTGCGTCAGGCGCGCCAGCTGGGTTGGCGGCAACTCTTTCATGGCGGAAAAGAAGCGCAGGCGTACATCGTCCGGCGCCAACTGGCTGAAGAAGCGCACGTGGGCCGGCGCGTCTTCCGGACGGATCGGGCGCAGCAGCAGCGGCCCGCCCTGCCACTGGATTTCCTGCTCCAGCTCGTGCGGATAGGGCCTGATCGCCATCGTGCTTTCGGCACGGCGCGGGCCCAGCGTGGCGCGGGCGGCATGCACTTGCAGCACGCCGTCAACCACGGTCAGCGCATCAATCTCGAGGGCGGCGATCTCGCCGATATCGGCCACCAGTTCCGCCACGTGCACCAGGGCGCCGCACAGGATATCGCGCTCGGCCACCAGCGCGCGGCCGACACCGGTACGCCGCAGCATGTCGCGCGCCAATACCGTATTCAAAGGCGGCAAGCCGACGGCGCGGTCGTCCACCACGCGGCCGGCGCTGCCGCCCAGGCCGACGCTGATGGCAGGACCGAATACCGGGTCGACGTGCATCGCGATGCGGAGCTGCTGCACATCGCCGGCGCTTGCAACGTTTGCCATCGGCAGTCCATACGCCGCCAGTATCGCGGCCAGGTCGGCGCGCCCCAGTTCGTCCGTGCCGGCGGCAAGTGCAGCCACCACCAGGTTGCGCGCGGCCTGGCGCTCCGGCACCGAATGCGCCGGCACCTGGCCCGGCACTTCAATCAACAGGGCCTGGTTGCGCGCATACTGCACCACCTGGCTGTAGGCACGCACTGCTTTCTCCGGCGTGTCGTAGGAAGGCAGGCCGGCATCCGCAAATATCTGCCTTGCCTCCGCCACCGAAGCGCCGCCCAGCCAGCAGGAAAGTACGCTGCGGCCGCTCGCGCGCAGCAGCGGCGCCAGCGCCTGCGCCACGCCGGTACTGTCCGCGGCCGACGATGGCGCGTGCACGATCAGCAGCGCGTCGGCGTCGGGATCAGCCAGCAAGGCGCTGGCCACTTCGGCATGCCGCGCGGCGCCCGCCTCGCCGCCGATATCGATCGGATTGGCGAGCGCTAGCCCGGCCGGCAGTTCGTGGCGCAAGCGCTTGACGGTATCGGGAGAGAATTGCGCCAGCTTGCCATGCACGTATTCCAGCGCATCGGCCGCGAGCTTGCCCGGTCCGCTGCCATTGCTCATGATGGCCAGGCGCGTGCCGCGCGTGGGCCGCGCGCGCGCCACGGTTTCCACCGCGTCGAACAGGTCGGACGACGAATACACGCGCAGCATGCCGGCGCGCCGGATCACGGCGTCGTACACCTTGTCGTCGCCGCTGCGGCCGGCCTTCAGCACCACGACCGGCTTGCCGCGCGCGGCCAGGCGCGCTGCCGAAATGAATTTGCGGGCGCAGGTCACGGCTTCGATGTGCAGCACGATGGCGGCGGTGTCGTCGTCGGCGGCCAGGTAGTCCAGCATGTCGCCCAGGTCGATATCGCCGCCTTCCACCAGCGACACCACGCGCGAGAAGCCGATGCCGTGCTGCTTGCCCCAGTCCAGCACCGCGGACATCACGGCGGCCGATTGCGAAATGAAGGCGGTCTTGCCGGGCTTGGCGCCGCCGTGGGCGGCACTGGCATTCAGGCCCGCCAGCGGCGCTACCAGGCCGATGCCGCCCGGACCCAGGATGCGCAGCAGGTGCGGCCGCGCCGCGCGCATGATCTCCTGGCGGATGCTGTCGCTGACCGGCGTCAGGATGATGGCGCCGCGCGTTCCCTTGGCGCCGAGGTCGGCGATCAGGCCCGCCACCGTATCGGGCGGCGTGCAGATGATGGCCAGGTCGGGCGCGCGCGGCAGCGCCGACAGGCGCGGATAGCAGGGAATGCCGAGCAGCTCGCTGTACTTGGGATTGACCGGCCAGATGGCGCCGGCAAAGCCGCTTTCCGCCATATTGTTCATGACCTGGGTGCCGATGCGGTCCGGCCGCAGCGACGCGCCAAAGATGGCAACGGAGCCGGGCTCGAACAGGCTGTCCATATTCCTTACGCTCATTGCCCTCTCCTTCCCGCTTACCAGCGCGAGTAATGGTCCTCGGTCACCCCGGCGAGCTGGGTGACCATACGTTTGGGTTCATCCGGCCCGCTGCGCACCCAGCCGCTGAAATGGCCGACCGGCTGGATATAGCGGCTGGCGGCCACCAGCAGGTTGCGGTCCTGCTTGCGCGCACCGTCCGGCGTGAAGAACAGCTCCAGCTGGTCGTCTTCGGTGAAGATATGCCAGCGCTGCAGCGGGTCGCCCGGCTCGAAGATGAAGTGCGCAGGGCCCAGCGGCACCACGTCGCCGTCGATCCACAAGGCGTTCTCGTTGGCGCCGAAATAGCCCGATTGCAGGTTGAAGCCCAGTTCCAGGTTGTGCGCCGAGGCCCAGCGCCACGACGTCTCACGCGCCAGCAATCCGTTCGAATAATCGAAGCTGGCCACGCCGCCTGCCAGCTGGTATTCATCGCGGAAGGTGCGCACCTCGCCGGTCAGCGGCATGCCGGGCGACTTCTGCGTGCCGTGCAGGGCGCCGCCCGCCACCGGCCCGGTGGCCAGCAGCAGCGGTGCAATCGGCGGGCCGAACTCGGCGTCGATTTCCATGTAGGGGCAGCGCAGCGTCAGGCGATAGCGTCCACCTTCCAGCGGGTCGATGCTGATCTGGGTGCTGCGCGTACGGAACCAGCTTGGCGCGCCGGCATGGTCGCCCACGCCGACCGACAGGCGGCCCGGCAAGCCGTCCTGCGAGAAGTTGGCCATCATATCGCTGTCGTTGCGGTCGAAGGCGTAGGCGAAGCAGGTGCTGGTCCAGCCCAGGTCGACGATGGCGACGGCGGCCATGACCTGCTCCGACACCAGCGACACGTAATGCCATTTCTTGTGGTGGAAGCGGCGCCACAGGCTGCTGCGCGCATGCTCGCCGGCCAGCAAATGCCAGTCGAATGCTTGCGCCGCGCCGGCAAAGCGGCCCAGCTGCGGCTGGCCGCCGGCGCTGACGACGCGCTCAGGTGCTACCGGCAATCTCATTGTTCCACTCCCTGCATATCCAGTTCTGCTTGCAGCGTGGCTGCGAATTCGGGCGGCTCGCTGGCGGCCGCCTGCACGTGCGGGCAGCCATGCCAGTTGGCCAGGCGCTGGATGGCGGCGGCCACGTCGCGCACAAAGCGCTCCGTCACCCGCACGCCCGGCTCCAGCGCCACGTTTTTCAGTTCGAAGATGCCGCCCTTGCGGTGCGCCTTGGCGTCGATGCGGCCCACCAGCGCGCCGCGGCGCAGGATCGGCAGCGTGAAGTAGCCGTAGCGGCGCTTTTCGGCCGGCGTATAGCACTCCAGCCGGTAGTCGAAATCGAACAGCTCCAGCGCGCGGCGGCGGTCCCACACCACCGGGTCGAACGGCGACAGGATGGTGGTCATGGTTGGCGACAGGCCCCCGTCGGCCGCGGCCTGCGCCAGGTCGGCCAGGTCGGGATGGATGTAGACGGTGTCGTTCCAGCCCTGCACGCGGGCGCGCAGCAGCAAGCCCTCATCAGCCAAGGCCTCCAGGTCGGGGCGCGGCGGCTTGGTGCGGTAATAGTCGGCCACCCAGGCGCTGCGGGCCAGGCCCAGCGCGCGCACGGTTTTCAGGGCCAGTTCGCGGCGTGTCACATCCATATGCGGCATCTGGCTGTCGTCCCAGCCGGGCAGCACGCGCTCGGCCAGGTCGTACACGCGCTGGAAGTTCTGGCGGCGCGCGATCATCAGTTCGCCGGCGGTAAACAGCACTTCCAGCGAGCGCTTCTCCGGCTTCCACTCCCACCAGCCGCCGCCCTTGCCGTCCGTGCGTTCGAAATCGGCCGAACGGACCGGCCCGTTGCTGCGGATATGCTCCAGCACCCGGTCCACGTCGGCGCGCCGCTCGCGCATCCACTGCTCGGAATATTTCCAGCCCATGGCGCCCGGATTGACCATGCGGTGGCGCAGCAGGCGGTAATCCTCGACCGGCACGAAGCAGGCCTCATGCGCCCAGTATTCGAACAGCGAACCTTCGGCCAGGTGCTCCTCCAGCCAAGGCTGGGAATAGTCGCCCAGGCGGCTCCACAGCACCAGGTAAGGGCTGCGCGCCACCACGTGGATGGTATCGATCTGCAGCACGCCCATGCAGCGGATCGCATCCAGCACGTCCGCCTTTTGCGCCTTGCGCCGGCGCGGCTGCAGCAAGCCCTGGGCCGCCAGGTGCAGTGCACGCGCCGCCGCCAGGCTAAGGGTCAATTCGGTCAAGACTCGGTTCCTATAAAAGTGAACGCCTATTCTAATAGCTAATTGACAGTATTTCTTGGCATTTTGCGAACGACGGTGGCCCCGAAGCAGCACCCGGCGGTTTTTTTTCGCCCCGCTGGATGGGTTTGAGTGCAGAATAGGAACGTGACATTTCATACGGACCAGGACAATTGACGCCCCCTGCATCCCCTGCCCGCCAGCTCATGCGCCGCATGTACCGCATGATACTGCTGCCATCCTTCACACTGGTGTTATTGGTGCTGATGTGGGCCAACGTGTTTTATCAACTGGAGCAGGAGGGCGAAAGCGCGCATTACGACGCCGTACAGCATAGCCATTCGCTGGCGCGCACCCTGGCCGAACATTCGGGCCACCTGCTGCGCCAGGCCGACCACGCCACCCAGTTGTTCAAGCTGAAGTTCGAGGAAACCGACGGCGCCCTGCGCCTGCCCGAATTCGTCAAGCGCGGCGGCCTGCTGGATTCCGTCATGCCGGCGCGGCTTGAACTGCCGATCGCGCTGATCGACGCCAATGGCCGCCTGGTGGACAGCATGCACGGCATGTTCCCGCCCAATTCCGCCAACCTGGGATTCTTCAAGACGCTGGCCACCACGGCTGGCGACGCCGCCCTGGTCACCAACCCGATGGTCGATCCCCTGACCAAGAAATGGCAGATCCAGATCGCGCGCCGCCTGGACGACCGGGCCGGCAAGTTCGCCGGCGCCATCGTGCTGATGATCGACCCGGCCTATTTTGTGGAAGATTACGACCGCCTGCACGTGCAGGAAGGCGGCCTGGTGATGCTGATCAGCCGCGATACCGCGCTGGTGACCGGCCGTGTCGATGAAAAACTGTTCATCAGCGATGTCATCGACTACGTGGCGCCGGCCGACCCGATCAACCTGCCCGAAGAACTGCTGCTGAAGACCCCGATCGACAAGATCGACCGCATCTACGGTTTCCGCGACATGCCGCGCTACTCGCTGACTGCCGTGGTGGGGGATGCCAAGGTCCACGCCCTGGCCAAGTTCTATAACCAGCGGCGCCTGTATTTTGCGGTGACCACCGTAGTGTCCATCGTGGTGCTGGCATTCAGTTTCCTGCTCACGCGGCAGGCGCGCCGTCTGCGCGAAAGCATACGCGAATCGACCGAGGCGCGCGAAAAGCTGCATGCGGCGGTCGATGCCAGCCTGGACGCCCTGTTCCTGATCAAGGCCTGCCGCAGCGGCGGCACCGGCGGTGAAATCATGGACTTTACCCTGGCCGACGTGAACGAGCGCGGCGCGCGCACCTTGGGCTACCCAGCCGAGGAAGCGCTGGGCAAGCGCATGGGCGATATGCTGCCGCAGTGGCGTAGCGAAGGCTTTTTCGACAAATGCCTGGGCGTACTGCGCACCGGCGAGCCGTTGGAAGAGGAACTGGAATCGACCTTGTTTGGCGAGTCGTCATGGGTGCGCCACCAGATCGTCGCCATCGAGGACGGCGTGGCGGTCACCGCCCGCAACATCACCGAGCGCAAACGGCAGGAGCTGGCGGTGCGCCGCAACCAGGCCGAACTCCAGGCCGTCAACGACGCCTCCCCGCTTGGCCTGGTGCGCGCCGACGCCGAGGGCAAATGCACTTATGTCAACCGCACCTTCGAGGCGATCACCGGCATGGCGCGCGACGCCGCGCTGGGCGACGGCTGGTTCAGCGCAGTGCATCCGAACGACCGGGAAATGCTGCAAGCCTCGCTGCGCCATCTGACCCAAACCCAGCAAGCGTTCCAGGAAACCCTGCGCTGCGTGCACCCAGACGGCAAGATCGTCTGGACCTCGATCAAGGTGGCGCCGATCGTGATCGATAATGTGATCGGCGGCTATGTCGGCACGCTGGACGACATTACCCTGGTGCGCAAATCGGTGATGGCGCTGCGCGAGAGCGAATCGCGCCTGCGCACCATTGCCGATACGCTGCCGGCCATGATCGCGTATATCGATTTCGAAGAAGTCTACCGCTTCCACAACCTGGCGTATGAGCGCGAGTTCAGCAAGACCGGCCTGCACGTGACCGGCCGCACCGTGCTGGAAACCGTGGGCGAAAAACGCTACGCTGTGCTGCAGCCCTATATTGCGCGTGCGCTGGGCGGCGAGACGCTGACCTTTGAGGAAGACGACGAAAGCGGCGATTACCCGCGTACGTTCGACGTGGTCTACATCCCCCAGCTGGACGAGGACGGCATCACCGTGGTCGGCTTCCACGTGATGCGGCAGGACGTGACGGCGCAAAAACGCGAGAAGCAGCGCCTGCTGCGGCTGTCGCAGGTCGATGCGCTGACCGGGCTGACCAACCGCGCCGGCTTCCTGCAAAAACTGAGCGAAACCATGACCGTTTGCCGCGACAGCGGCAACCTGATGGCGGTGATGTACCTCGATATCGACCGTTTCAAACCGGTCAATGATACCTACGGCCATGCGGTGGGCGATGCCCTGCTCAAGGCCTTCTCGGCGCGGCTGTCCAACACGGTGCGCGCCAGCGATACCGTGGCGCGCCTGGGCGGCGACGAGTTCACCATCATCATGGACCGCATCTCCAAGCCGGAAGATGCCGCCGCCACCGCCTCCAAGATCGTGCATGCCATGCAGCAGCCATTTGAACTGGATGGCGTATTGGCCAATGTCTCGACCAGTATCGGCCTGACTTTCTACCGCGACGAAGACGTCAGCCCGGCGGAATTGCTGAAACGGGCCGACCTGCTGCTGTACGAAGCCAAGCAGGCCGGCCGCAACACCTTCCGCAGCGGTGCGCCGATACCGGAAATGCGCTCCCCGAACGCGGCCTGATAAGGATCAAGACAGCAGCCTGCCGTTTGCGCTATATTTGCGCTTCCCACGCCCAGCTTTATTTCCATGCGCCTGCTGCACACTTCCGATTGGCATCTTGGCCAGTCGCTGCATAATTTTGACCGCCACTACGAACACCAGTGCTTCCTCGACTGGCTGCTGGACACCATCGTGTCCGAACAGGCCGACGCGCTGCTGGTGGCGGGAGATATTTTCGACAACGCCAACCCGTCGGCAGCCTCGCAGCGCCAGCTTTACACCTTCCTGCAGCAGGCCCGCGCCCGCGCGCCGCAGCTGGATATCGTCGTCATCGCCGGCAACCACGATTCGCCCGGCCGCCTGGAAGCGCCCGGCCCGCTACTCGAAGTGCACGGCACCACCGTTATCGGCTACCCGCACCGCGACGCCGACGGCCTGATCGCCATGGAACGCATGCTGGTGCCGCTGACCGGCAAGGACGGCGCCATCGCCGCCTGGATCCTGGCCGTCCCATTCCTGCGCCACGGCGACGTCCCGCGCCCCGCCGCCACGCCCGCAGCGCCCGACGCCGACGGCGCCGACAGCCTGCCGGACGCCACGCCGGACGCAACTGCCGCACCGCAGCCCGATCCCTACCTGGCCGGCATCGCCGAGCTATACCGCCAGGCCATCGACCTGGCCACCGCGCGCGCCAACGAAGGGCAAGCCATCATCGCCATGGGCCATTGCCACATGGTCAACGGCACCATGTCCGCCGACTCCGAGCGCCGCATCGTCATCGGCGGCACCGAGATGCTCCCCACCGGCATCTTCCCGCCCCCGATCGCCTACGCCGCCCTCGGCCACCTGCACCTGGCCCAGCAAGTCGGCCCTAATGAACACATCCGATACTGCGGCAGCCCGATCCCGCTGTCGTTCGCCGAGACCAGCTACCCGCACCAGATCCTGCGCATCGACTTCAAGGGCCCGCAGGTCAGCGCAATCCAGCCCCTGCCAATCCCACGCGCAGTGCAGCTCCTGCGCATCCCCGACAAACCAGCCCCGCTGGAAGAAGTCATCGCCGCCCTGGAAGCGCTCGACCTGCCCGACGCCCCGCTCGAACAGCAACCGCTGCTCGAAGTCCGCATCAAATTAAGCGCCCCCGAACCGGGCCTGCGCGCCAGCATCGAACAGGCACTGGAAGGCAAACCAGTCCGCCTGGCCAAGATCGAAACCACCAGCGCCGCCCGCGCATCGTTTGAAGAAGCCGCCATTTCGCTCGACCAGCTGGCCACCCTGCAGCCCGACGACATTTTCAAACGCCTGTACAAGCAGCGCTACGGCAGCGACGCCCCGCCCGAACAACTGGCCGCCTTCGCGGAACTGGTGCAGCCATGAAGGTCCTGCGTATCGCCGGCAAGAACCTTGCCTCGCTGGCCGACGAGTTCTCGGTCGACTTTACCGCCCAGCCGCTGGCCGACGCCGGCCTGTTTGCCATCAGCGGCCCCACCGGCGCCGGCAAGAGCACCTTGCTGGACGCCCTTTGCCTGGCGCTATATGACGACACGCCGCGCCTGCACAAAGCCGTCGGCAAAACGCCCGACGTAGGCGACCACGTTTCCTCGCAAGATCCGCGCACCCTGCTGCGGCGCGGCGCCGCCGAAGGCTGGGCCGAAGTCGACTTCGTCGGCAACGACGGCGCCTCCTACCGCGCGCGCTGGAAAGTCTGGCGCGCCCGCAGCAAGGCCGCCGGCGCCCTGCAACCGAGCGCCATGTCGCTGCAAAAGCTGCCCGGCCTGCAGCCGCTCGGCCACACCAAGACCGAAGTCATGGCGGAAATCGCCCAGCGCATCGGCTTGAGCTTCGAACAGTTCACCCGCGCCGTGCTGCTGGCGCAGAACGAGTTCTCCGCCTTCCTCAAAGCGCCGGACGACGAACGCGGCACCCTGCTTGAAACCCTGACCGGCAGCGGCATCTACAGCGACATCTCCAAGCGGGCCTACGAACGCTGGCGCGCCGAAGAACTGGCGTTGAAATCCCTGACCGCCGGCCTGGCCAACCAGCAGCCGCTGCCGCCCGAACAGCGCGCCGACCTCGCCGCCCAGGCCGAAGCCGCCGGCGCCGCGCTGGAAGCAGCCGGCCAGCGCGTCACGGCACTGGAAGCCGACTTGCGCTGGCACCAGCAAGCCGAACGCCTGTCCGCCGCCGCCCAGCAGGCCCGCGAACAATGCCAGCAGCGCCAGGCCGAATCCGACGCTGCCGCCCCTCGCCACGCCGCATTGGCGCAGCTTGATGCCGTCCAGCCAGCCCGCGCAATGGCCGACGAAGTGTCGCGCCTGGCCGCCGAACGCCACGCGGCGCAGCAAACCATCACCCTCGCCGAACTGGAAGCCGAACGCACACGCCTGGCGCTGGACGTGCTGGCCAGCGATGCCCAGCAAGCCGCCGCCGCACTGGCCGCCGCCGAAAGCGCGCAGCACGCTGCCGCGCCCCAGCTGGACCAGGCCAAGGCACTCGATACACGCCTGGAATCGCTGCAAGCCGCATTCACCCAGGCCGCCCAGGCACGCGACGCCGCCGCCCAGGCCGACGCCGCCGCCCGCGCCAGCCTGCAGGCCCGCACAGGGCAGCAGCAAGCGCTGATGCGCGAACATGAAACCAGCCAGCAATGGCTCGCCGCGCACGAGGCGTGGGCCGCCCTGGCGCGCGACTGGCCGCGCTGGGATGTCCTGTTCGCCCAGGCCGGCCAGCAAGCCGCACGCGCCGCGCAGCAATCGCAAGCGCTGGCCACCGTGCAGGAAGCCGCCGCACGCCAGCGCCAGGACGCGGCGCACGCCCGCAGCGGCCTGGAAAGCGCCACCGAACGCCTGCGCCAGGCAGAACTCCAGCGCGAGCAAGCCGTGGCCGCGCTGGCCGGCATCGATCCCGACCTCCTGGCCGCCCAGCGCCAGCAGCTCGACCAGCGCCGTACCGCCCACGCCCACGCCAGCGCCGCCTGGCAGGAACTGACCCAGCTCACCCAGCGCCAGCAAAACATCGCACTGCGTACCGCCAGCCTGCAGGCCGCGCGCGACAGCGCCGAGCAGGAAGCCGCCGCCGCCCGCCAGTCCAACCTGGCCCTGGTGGCCGCCTCCACCCAGGCCGAGCGCTCGCTCAAGCTGGCCGAAGCCGCTACCGGCGAAAGCGTTGAAAAACTGCGCGCCGCCTTGCATGACGACACGCCGTGCCCGGTGTGCGGCGCCCTCGAGCACCCCTACCGCCACGAAGACGGCCCGCTGCAATCCATGCTGGCGCAGCTGCAGGCGGAAGTGCACGATTGCCGCGACAAGCTGCAGCGCAATATGAAGCACGAGGCCGAGCAGCAGGCCCGCCTGCAAGCCAGCGCCGAGCAGCTGGCCGCCCTCGCAGCCGAACAGCACAGCATCACCGCTTCCCTCGCCAGCGTCCAGCCCCGCTGGCAAACCGCCAGCACCGCCCTCGCCGCCAGCCCTGCCGCAGGTGCGATCGCCACGCTTGCCGGCCACGCCGCCGCGTCCACCGCAACGGCCGCGACGCCTGATGCGCCCGGCGCCGCCGTCCCTGCCGACGACGAAGTGCCGGCCTGGCTCGAAGCACAAGCCACAGCGCTGCAATCCGCCTTGCGCGACCTGGAAGCCCAGGAGCAAGCCCACCGCCGCGCCACCCGCGCCCGCGAAGTCGCGCAAACAGCCTGCGAGCAAGCCGCAGCCGAATGCCAGCGCCACCAGCAAGCGCTGGCCGCCGCGCAAACCTCCCTGGCCCAATCCGAAGCCCAGCACAAGGCCCTGGAAGAACAGCGCATCGACACCGCCCTGCAAATCGCCACCCTGCTCGACCAGCTGGACGCAGCGCAGGACCACACGCGCTGGCAGGAGGAATGGAAACAGAGCCCCGCCCGTTTCCACGAACAGCGCACCCGCGAAAGCAAGCAATGGCTGGCGCAGCGCCAGTCCAGCGACGACCAAGCAGCCGCCCTGGCAGCGATGGCAACCGAACTGCAAGCCCTCGCCACCGCCCAGGACCGCAGCAGCGCCGACGCCCGCGCCACGCAAGCCGCCGCCGACGCCGCCCACGCCGCACTGGCAAGCGCCAGCGCCGAACGCCAGGCCCTGTGGCAAGGCCGCCCTGTGCGCGCAGTAGAGGACAGCCTGCGCACAGCAATTGAGCAGGCCCGCAACACCCTGCAAGCCCGCCAGCACTCCGCCCAGCAGGCGGCCCAGCAACGCACCCGCGCCGACGAAGCCCTGGCCCAGGGCCGCCAGCGCCTCGCCACGCTGGACGCCGCCGCGACAGAAGCCGCCGCCCGCCTGCAATCGTGGCTGGCAGAAGGCCTGGCGCCAGGCATCGACAGTCCTGAGCAGCTGCGCGCCCTGCTGGCCCACCCGCAGCAGGCCATCCGCGACGAACGCCTCGCCCTGCAAGGCATCGAACAAGTCCTGGCCTCGGCCAAAGCCGTGCAAGCCGAACGCGAAGCACAATACGCCGCCCACCTGGCCAGCCCCCCGCCGGGCGACCAGCGCACTGCCGCCGAACTGGAACAGGCCCTGCAAACCGCCGCCGAGGAGCGCAAGCAAGCGCACGACCAGGCCGCCGCCCTGCAACTGCAACTGGCCCAGGACGACGCCCGCCGCAAAGCCGCCGAAAACCTGCTGGCCGACATCGCCAGCCAGCAGGAGACCGAACGGCGCTGGGCGCAACTGAGTGAGCTGATCGGCTCCGCCGACGGCAAAAAATTCCGCAACTACGCCCAGCAATTTACGCTGGACGTCCTGCTAGGCTACGCCAACGCCCACCTTGCCCAGCTGGCGCCGCGCTACCAGCTGGAGCGTATCGACAACCCCGCCCAGCCCTCGCTAGGCCTGCTGGTGCGGGACCTGCACATGGGCGACGAACTGCGCTCCGTGCACTCGCTGTCGGGCGGCGAATCGTTCCTGGTATCGCTGGCCATGGCGCTCGGCCTGGCCTCGCTGTCCTCCAACCGGGTACGGGTGGAGTCCCTGTTCATCGACGAAGGCTTCGGCAGCCTCGATGCGGAAACCCTGCGCGTCGCGATGGACGCGCTGGATGGTTTGCAGGCAATGGGAAGAAAAGTGGGCGTCATCTCCCACGTGCAGGAGATGACCGAGCGGATCGCTACACGGATCGTGGTGCAGCCCGCAGCCAACGGTCGCAGCACAGTCTCAGTCGGCTAAACGCCAGGTGCGCTCGTCCTGTTCGACGCGCACCATCTCCCAACCCAGCTCGCGGCGGATCTGCTGCGGGTCGGGCAAAGGCCGGCGTTCCTCCTGGCGCGACTGCAGCCAGTTGCGCACTGCTTCCTTGCTTGGTTGCTTGGACTGTTCCATCGTTCACCTCCATCGGCATGACGGTCACTCCTTCAACGCTTGCCGCTGCCGCCCGTTGACGACCAATTTGTTATGATGTGTAAATGGGAATCGGTGCCATTTCATCGTCGACCAGTTATGCGCCGCAGGCCAGCGCGTCTGCCCGGCTGCGCACGGCCGTCGAATCGGAACTGTCCCCCGAAGACCAGGCCAAAGTGGACCAGCTCAAGGCGCGCGACCTGGAAGTGCGCCAGCACGAACAGGCCCACCTGGCCGCCGCCGGCAGCCTGGCCACCTCCGGCGCCAATTACACCTATGAACGCGGGCCGAATGGCGTCAACTACGCCGTGGGCGGCGAAGTCAATATCGATACCTCGCCCGGCCGCACGCCCGAAGAAACAGTGGAAAAAGCACGCCAGGTGCAAGCCGCCGCCCTGGCCCCGGCCGAACCCTCCAGCCAGGACCGCAGCGTGGCCGCCCGCGCCGCCCAGCTGCAACAGCAAGCCCAGGCTGAAATTTCAGCCAAGCAACAAGAGCTCGCCCGCAGCTATGGCCTTTCCGAAAAGCAATCAACGATCGATGTCTTTGCCTGATAAAATCGATCTTTTGCCTGGAGTCCTGGCCCATGTTGCTGAAAGCCCCCCGCACCCTGACCTTCAAGTGCGTTAAATGTTCCAAAGCAGTTAAAGTTTCGCTGCAGAAAACCTCCGCCTGCTCCCATATCACGCCTTACTACGGCGTCTGCTCCTGCGGCGAAGTCAAACTGCACGCCACCGGCAACGCGGATGCAGTAAAGTCCTACCTGGAATCGAATGGCTTGTGGACTCATCATCATTGATCTGGCTCAAGAAAATTCGTAACTTGCCGTAGATAGGGGTAGCACCCTAAAGGTTTCCTATCATGAACTCTCTGAATTCCATTGGTCCACGCCAGTTCCAGAACTCTCAGCTGACCCCTGCCTTGCCGCAGGTCGACAGCAAGACTTCGCGCGCCAACGCGATCAAAGAAGTGTCTTCTGACAACGCGGTTTCGCTCTCCAGCAACGCCGTCGACCTGCAAAAGCGCGTCGACCGCCTGGGCAACAAGACCGTGGACATGGCTCAGAACCTGATTGGCAGCTTTGCACAAAAGTTGCTTGGCGATAATGCCAAGGGTGCAACTATCGACTTCGACTCGGTCGAGCTGGAAGCCAGTTCCAGTTTCTCCGCCGGCGCCCTGCATGCGGAAGGCGCCAACGGCGTCACCGACGCTTTCGGCTTCAGCCTGAACGAAGACTCCCACTTCATCGGCAAAGGCACCATCACCACCGCCGACGGCCGCAAGCTGGCCTTTGAGGTCGAGATCAAATACGAATCCAGCCTGACCGCCGCCGCGGCCAGCAGCGTGCCGTCGCGCCGCCAGGACATGGCTAGCCAGAACCCGGCCATGCCGCTGCCGGAAGTGGAATTCCCGGACATCGACTTCCCAGGCAGCCTGGCCGACCTGTTCCGCCTGATGGACCGCAATATCAGCGCCGCCATCAAGCAGCTGGGCGAAGACGGCCAGGAGCAGGAGGCCGGCAACCTGACCATGCGCCTGCTCAAGATGGTGGATGCGGAAACCCCGCTCGACACCTACCTGCCGCCGAACGCCAGCGACAAGGCCAAGGCTTATGGCCGCCTGCAAACCGAGCCTGGCCAGGCCGCCGAACTGGCGCACGCCGCCAAGGAAGCGCGCGATGCAGCCAAGGGTGGTGAAATCGACCCGCCGGCGACCGACATCGATCCGCCAGCGCAAGCCGCAGCGCCAATCGATCCACCGGCTGAGGCCTCCGCGCCTATCGATCCGCCAGAGGCCTGAGCGCGCGTATAATCATGCCTTCCTGACGAAACCGCCTTTTCAGGCGGTTTCGTCGTTTACATCCCGGGCCATCAATGCAAGAAATCCACTGGACAGAACAAGGCGAGCCGCGCTCCGCGCGCTGGCATTCCGAAGCAGGCAACCCTCCGCCCAAGCGCGTGCAGGTTGCCGACGACACCATGAACGCCGATGTCGCCTACCGCCTGGCCTGCGAAGGCACCGCCCTGCTGTGGCGCGGCGATTTCCAGAACGCCCGCCAGCTGCTGCAAGCGCTGGCGCGCCGCGCCGACCATAAGAAATCCAAGGGCGGCAAAGGCAGCAAAGCGCGCGCCGCCAAAGAACCGGCCAACGCCACCGAAGCTTTCCACCTGCACCGCCAGGCCCAATCGCAGCGCGCCCGCACGCTGGCCATGGTGCTGATCCCCTTCGAGCCCGGCTACCGCATCCCGCTGCGCCGCGCACCCGACGTAGCCCTGGCCTGCAATGAAGCCTATGGACGCGGCGAAGACGCCTTCATCATCTCCCTGCGCGAGCTGCAAGGCCTGATCGGCGCCCACGAATGGCGCAAGGCCGGCGTCCCAGTCGGCGCGCTGGGCGAGCGCATCCACCCGCACTACGGAGTGTTCTCGCCGGTACGCGGCGAATATGTACAGCTGGTGGCCGACGCGCCCCTGCCGCGCGGCGCCAGCGAGCTGGCGTTCGACATCGGCGCCGGTACCGGCGTGCTGTCGGCGGTGCTGGCCAAGCGCGGCGTCAAGCGCGTGGTCGCCACCGATATGGACAAGCGCGCCCTGAGTTGTGCGCGTGACAACATCTCGCGCCTGCTGCTGGACGGCCAGGTCGAACTGCTGGAAGCCGACCTGTTCCCGCCCGGCCAAGCGCCGCTGGTCGTGTGTAATCCCCCCTGGGTGCCGGCCCGCCCGAATTCCTCGGTCGAGGCGGCGGTGTACGACCCGGACAGCCGCATGCTGCGCGGCTTCCTGTCCGGCCTGAAAGCCCACCTGGCGCCCGGCGGCGAAGGCTGGCTGATCATGTCCGACCTGGCCGAGCACCTGGGCCTGCGCACGCGCGCCGAGCTGGAGGAATGGATTGCCGCCGGCGGCCTGAAATTGCTGGGCCGCCTGGACGCCCGCCCGGTCCACCCCAAGGCCAGCGACGCCAGCGATCCCCTGCACGCAGCCCGCTCCGCCGAGGTGACTTCGCTCTGGCGTTTGGGTATTGCATAAATCGACCTTGCGGAACCGCGTCAGGCGGGCTATAATGCTTGCCTCAGACGCGGGGTGGAGCAGTCTGGCAGCTCGTCGGGCTCATAACCCGAAGGTCACAGGTTCAAATCCTGTCCCCGCAACCAGATTCTAGAAAGCCGTTGCCAAGCAACGGCTTTTTTCATTTCCGACAATGAAATCCTATCTGCCCTTGCTGCTCGCCCTGGCGCTGCCAGCCCACGCCGAACCGGCGCATGACCTGGCCCAAGCCCTCAACGCCAACATCCTCGCCAGCAGCAGTGCCACCCTAGCCCTGGAAAAATGGTGCGCCGAGCATGCCATGGCCACCCCGGCCCGCATCCAGGCCCGCCTGCTGCGCGGCAGCGACAAGCCAGCCAGCGAAGAACAGCGCGCCCGCCTCAGCGTTGACGCCGAAACCCCACTCAAATACCGCCGCGTCCAACTATATTGCGGCGAGCACCTGATGTCCGAAGCCGACAACTGGTACGTGCCCGGCCGCCTCACAGCCGCCATGAACCAGCTGCTGGAGGAGACCGATACCCCGTTCGGCAAGGTGGTGCAGCCCCTGAAGCCCTACCGCCGCACCTTCGCCACCCGCATGCTGATGACAGGCGACGCGCTGTTCGAGCACAACGCCGTGCTGTACACCTCGGAGAATGTGCCGATTGCCGAAGTGCGCGAAACCTACCAGCGTGGAGCGCTTTCCTTCCGCTGACAGCGTTGCCCGTGTTACAATCCGCCCGTTTTAAAAGGAAGCCCGACTGATTCAGCCGGGCTTTTGTTTTCTACGGCTTATCATGAGAGATAAAAAAGACAACGCGACAATCGACCTGCCCGGCTTCGAGCCAGCAGCGCCGATGGCACCGGAAGCCAAGCTTCCGCCTCCGCCGCGTGTCCGCCGCGCGCCACGCAAGCAGGAGCAAATGGATTTGCTCGGCGAGCTAGGCCCCACCGATGCCAGCGGCCTGCCGATCTGGCAGAATGATCCCAACCTCGATTTGAGCGGCCTGCCGATCTGGCGCCGAGACTAATATGACCTCTTTCGCTACCCTGCCGCTGTCCGAAGCATTTCTCGCCAACCTGGACTCGCTGGGCTACCGCGAAATGACGGACATCCAGGCCCAGAGCCTGCCCGCGGTAATGGAAGGCCGCGACCTGATCGCACAAGCCAAGACCGGCAGCGGCAAGACCGCCGCCTTCGGCATCGGCATGCTGTGCGGCCTGAATACCGCCTGGTTCGCCGTGCAAGGCCTGGTGCTCTGCCCCACCCGCGAACTGGCCGACCAGGTGGCAGGTGAATTGCGCCGCCTGGCGCGCTGCGTACCGAACGTGAAAGTCGTGGTGCTGACCGGCGGCACGCCAATGCGCCCGCAAATCGCCTCGCTGGAATTCGGCGCCCACATCGTGGTCGGCACCCCAGGCCGCGTGCGCGACCACCTGTCGCGCGAAACGCTCGACCTGTCCACGGTGCGCACCCTGGTGCTGGACGAAGCCGACCGCATGACCGATATGGGCTTCTACGACGAAATCGCCGGCATCGTGAAGGCATGCCCGAAACGCCGCCAGACCTTGCTGTTCTCGGCCACCTACCCGGACGATATGCGCCAGGCCACGGAAGCCTTCCTGGCCGATCCGCTGGAGATCACGGTGGAGGCGCAGCACTCCAGCAGCAAGATCGAACAGCGCTTCTACGAAATCGGCTTCGACGAGCGCGACCGCGCCGTGGGCAAGCTGCTGCGCGTGTACCAGCCGCAGTCCGCGCTTATCTTCTGCAACACCAAGGCGCACTGCAAGGAGCTGCTGGACGAACTGCGGGCCGAAGGCTTCTCCGCCCTCGCCCTGTACGGCGAACTGGAACAACGCGAACGCGACGAAGTGCTGGTGCTGTTCGCCAACCGCAGCTGCTCGATCCTGATCGCCACCGACGTCGCCGCACGCGGCATCGACATCGCCAACCTGGAAGCCGTGATCAACGCCGACGTCTCGCGCGACACCGAAGTCCACATCCACCGCATCGGCCGCACCGGCCGCGGCGGCGAAAAAGGCCTGTCGCTGACGCTGTGCGCGCCGAACGAGAAGAAGTGGGTCAAGCTGATCGAAGAATACCAGGGCGGCGAGCCGGTCGAATGGCACGACCTCAACGCGCTGGAAGAAGACGAATACGCCCACGCCGAACCGGCCCCGATGTTGACGTTGTGCATCGCCGGCGGCAAGAAAGAAAAGCTGCGCGCCGGCGACGTGCTGGGTGCCCTGTGCGGCGACGGCGGCCTGACCAAGGAGCAGGTCGGAAAGATTGCCGTCACCGAATTCCAGACCTACGTCGCGTTAGACCGCCGCATCGCCCACGCCGCCTATGACCGCCTGAAAGCCGCCAGCACCATGAAAGGTGGCGAGTTCGGCAGCTTCAAAGGCCGCAACTTCAAAATGCGCTTCATCGAAATATGAAAAAGTCGGGGTCATGTCTGACATTCGGACATTTCGCGCGCGAAATGTCCGAATGTCAGACATGACCCCGACTTTTTAAGCACGAATGGAAACGCTGGCGGGGAATTGGGGGGCGCGGCGGATCATGGTGGCTTGCTCGTAGGCGTAGGCCATGCCAATCAGTGAGGCTTCGCTGTAGGCGGTGCCGACAAACGATAGGCCGACCGGGAGGCCGCGTACGTAGCCGGCGGGAACTGTGACGTGGGGATAGCCTGCCACTGCTGCAGGTGAGGAGAAACTCTTCGGGTAATGGTCGCCGTTGATGAAGTCGGTCAGCCACGCGGTGCCATCGGTCGGTGCGACCAGGGCGTCCAGTTCGTGGGCTTTCAGTACCAAGTCGATGCCTTCTTCACGCGAATAGCGGTGGTTGTTCGCTAGCGCTTCCTGGTAGGCCTTGCTGTCCAGGCCCGGTTTGGCTTCGGATCGTTCCAGGTATTCCTGTCCGAAGTATGGCAATTCGAGCTGCGCGTTCTGTTTGTTGAAGGCGATCAGGTCGGCCATGTTTTTGACCTTGGCGTCCGGGGCGTAATCGCGCAGGTAGGCTGCAAGGTCGACTTTGAATTCGTGCAGCAGTACTTCGGTTTCGCTGTCGCCGTATTTCTCGGTGTTGGGCACCTGTACGTCGACCAGGATTGCGCCTTGGGCTTTCAATGCTTCCAGCGCTTTTTCAATCTCGGCATCGACGCCATCGCTGCCGCCGAAGAAATTGCGGGCGACGCCGAGGCGCTTGCCGCGCAAGGCGTCGCGCTTCAGCGCTGCGGCGTAGTCGCCGGCTTTGCCGGCGCCGTCTTGCGTGACCGGGTCGCGCGGGTCGACGCCAGCCATGGCTGCCAGCATCAGGGCGGCGTCCGATACGCTGCGCGCCATCGGGCCGGCAGTGTCCTGGGAGCGTGCAATCGGGATGATGCCGCTGCGGCTGACCAGTCCAATGGTGGGCTTGATGCCAACCAGGCCGCAAATCGATGCGGGGGATACGATGGAGCCGTCGGTCTCGGTGCCGACCGCCAGCGTGGCCAGGCCCGCGGCAATCGCGGCGCCGGAGCCGGAGCTGGAGCCGCTGCAGTTGCGGTCCAGCGAGTAAGGATTGCGGGTCAGGCCACCACGCGCACTCCAGCCGCTGACGGAGTGGTTGGAGCGCATATTCGCCCATTCGCTCAAATTGGTCTTGCCGATGATGACGGCACCCGCCTCGCGCAGCTTGGCCGCGACATGCGAGTCGCGCGCGGCACGCACGCCGGCCAGCGCCAGCGAACCGGCGGTGGTGCTCATGCGGTCAGCGGTGGCGATATTGTCTTTCAGTAGCACGGGAATGCCGTGCAAAGGGCCGCGCAGCTTGCGCTGCAGGCGCTCGCGGTCCATCTCGCGCGCGATCTTCAGCGCTTCGGGATTGATCTCGATGATGGAGTTGATGCGCGGGCCGGCTTTGTCGATCGCGTTGATGCGCGCCAGGTATTGGGAGGTGAGCGAGTGCGAGGTCAGCTTGTTGGCCGCCATCAGCTCCTGCTGTTGCTGCACGCCGGCATCGAGCACGGACGGCACCGCCGCCTGCGTACGCGGCAAAGTGGCTGCGCCACCGGCAGCCAGCCCCAACTTCACGAAACCCCGTCGATCCATCTGGTACGCCCTCTTTTGTATAAGAACAGCACGAAACCAGAAGAATACCAGCAGTTTGCAAGTAAATAATACTGTCGGAAAGTAAAAAAGCCCGCATAAGCGGGCTTTTTATTGCGGATTTGCAACAAGTGCAGATTAGCCGCGCACGACTTTCTTGAACTCGTGGGTGCGGGTGTCGATTTCGACGACGTCGTCTTGCGACACGAACAGCGGCACCTGGATCACGAAGTTACGGCCTTCGATGGAGTTTTCCAGCTTGGCTTCTTTGGTCACGTTACCGGAGGTGTTGCCCTTGACTGCTGGCTCCGAGTAAATGATCTGGCGAGCGATGGTGGTTGGCAGTTCCACCGAGATTGCCTTGCCGTCGTAGAAAACAGCTTCGCATTCCATGCCGTCTTTCAGGTAGTTGACGGCTTCGCCCATGTTCTCTTCTTCGATTTCGTACTGGTTGTACTCTTCGTCCATGAAGACGAACAGTGGGTCAGCGAAGTACGAGTAGGTCACTGGCTTCTTGTCCAGAACGACCACGTCGAACTTGTCGTCGCCGCGGAACACGTTTTCCAGCGGGGCGCCGGTCAGCAGGTTCTTCATCTTCCACTTGTAGGTGAAGCCAGTGCGGGACGAGCCGTTGACGTCGGAACGCAGAACGATGAATGGCTTGTCTTCAACCATGATGATGTTGCCGACACGAATCTCTTTTGCGAATTTCATAGCGAATATATACCGGTTAAGGGGAGTTGCAGTAACCGCGCATTATAGCACGGGGTTGGGTTGTGTTACGTCAGCGATGCACAAAATTTAGTCAAATTCGTGGCCAGATCGCCGTTAGCCAGGATTTTTTGTTGCCATTCTGCCGACTTTGCCGAAATTTCAGGCATCGCCGTGGCGAGGCCCTTCCACAGCTGCGGCCAGTCGCCCTGCGCTGCGCCATTCCAGCACAGCGAGAATTCATCGAACGCGCTGCCGCCGGCGTAGCGCTGCAGGAAGGCGCGCAGTTTTTTATGGTGCAGGTTTTCGTCTTGCGCGTAAATGTGCCAGATGAAGGATTTGCCTGCCCACTGTGCGCGCACCCAGGAATCTTCGCCGCGCACAAAGTTCAGGTCGCAGGACCAGAGCAGCTTGTCGTAATCCTGCTGCGGCACGAATGGCAGCACGCGCACTGTCAGGGCGCCTTCGCTGCGCACCGCGCCCGGCACGGCCGGCTGGCCGAGGAAGGCAGCCACCGCGTCGGTCGCCACGCCCTCCGGCACCAGGCAGGTCACTGCCTGCGCGCCGTCGCGCCACGCCGCGAATAACTCGGCGACCGGTGCGTAGGGATAGCAGAACAGCGATACTTTCAGTGCCGCCGCCTCGGCCGCGGTGACGCCGAGCGTGGCCAGGAAGCCGCCAGCGGCGGCCGGGTCAGCGGCAAACGCTGCGCGCTCCGCTTCCAGGCCGGACTCGCACAGCAAGCCGCCGGTCTTGTCGGTGAAGCCCGGGAAGAAGAAATACTTGGTCAGCGGCAGGCGCGGATGCTTGGACGGCAGGCTATGGCAACCCTCTACCCACTCTTCGGCACTGAGGCCTTCGAGGTTCAGCCACACCGGGCGCACTTGGCGCTGCGCCATCGCGGCGATATAGCCGGGCGGGATGTCGCAGCCGAAAAATTCGATCACGATGTCCGCCACATCGGCCGGCGTGTACTCGCCGTCCTGCGAAGCCCAATGGCGCACGGCCACGCCATCCACGGTCTGCTCGGCCGCACCTGGATCGACTTGCGGGCAAATGCGCTGGAAGGTGCGCATGTCATCGACCCACAGGCGCACCGCGATGCCATGCTCGCGCTCCAGCTGGCGCGCCAGGCGCCAGCAAATGCCGATGTCGCCGAAGTTGTCGACAACTTTGCAAAATAGATCGAGGGACAAACGTGGCATAGGCTGAAAATGAAAAAGCCGCACAAGGCGGCTTCATTCTAATCTGTGGCGTCCCCACGGGGATTCGAACCCCGGTACTCACCGTGAAAGGGTGATGTCCTAGGCCTCTAGACGATGGGGACCCTGGACTTGCACTACGCTTTAAAAATCTTGGCGTCCCCACGGGGATTCGAACCCCGGTACTCACCGTGAAAGGGTGATGTCCTAGGCCTCTAGACGATGGGGACGTCGTAAAAGCGTGCGCGAATTATATCAGCGTGCAAGCCTCATTTCAAGGGCGCAACGGCGAAGTGTTCGGTGCGGTTGTCGTGCACGTAGTGCGATTCCGTCGCCATCATTGCCACCAGCACCAGTATCGCCAGCGGCGGCATGATGATCGCGTAAATCAGTGCCAATCTTTCCCATTTCATATGCATGAAAATGGCGACGATAAAACCGGCCTTCAGCGCCATCAGCACCAGGATCAGCCCCCAGCGCAACACGCCTTGCACGTGGAAGAAATCCACCAGGTAAGAGAAGAAACTCAGTACGAACAGCAGGATCCAGACTTTGACGTAAGTCCCTATCGGATGCTGCTGATGGGCGGTGGCGGTCTCGGACATGGTTGCCTCCTACCAGAGATAGAACAATGCAAAGATGAATACCCAGACAAGGTCGACGAAGTGCCAATACAGGCCGGTGATCTCGACGATGTCATAACCCTTTTTCTCGTAATGACCGCTTAGTACGCGCTTCGCGATAATCGACAGATACACCACGCCCGCCGACACGTGCAGTCCGTGGAAGCCGGTGATCATGAAGAAGCACGATCCGAACTGCGCCGCGCCCATCGGGTTGCCCCATGGCCGCACGCCTTCGTGAATCAACTTGCTCCACTCGAAGGCCTGCATGCCGACGAACACCAGGCCGAAGGCCGCCGTCACCAGCATGAGGATGGCCGCCATCTTGCGGTTGCGCTGGTAGCCGTAGTTGACCGCCATCGCCATCGTGCCGCTGCTGGTGATCAGCACGAAGGTCATGATTGCAATCAGGATCAGCGGATAGTTGGTGCCGGCAATGGTCAGCGAAAACACCTCGCTGGGATTGGGCCATGCTGTGGTGGTGGCCATGCGCACCGACATGTAGCCGGTGAGGAAGGTGCCGAAGATGAAGGTGTCGCTGAGCAGGAAAATCCACATCATCGCCTTGCCCCAGGGGACGCGGAAGGCGGCCTTGTCGCCCGCCCAATCCGAGACAAAGCCTTTGATGTCATTGGTGCCGGTATCCATACCTCACCTCACTGGAATGCCTATCGTTGTGCAGAACGCGCGGACGAATTCCGGCGTCACCATGTAAATCATGCTGAACACCACGAGCCACAGGACAAACAGGAAATGCCAATACTGCGCGCACAGACCAATTGCCTCCCCTGCCCTGCGCACGGCGAAAGCGCCCGCCACCATGCCGCCCATGACGTGGACCGCGTGCAGTCCGGTGATCAGGTAGAAGAAGCTGTTGGCGGGATTGGCCGCCACACCATAATCGGCCGCCGCCATAGCCTGCCAGGCGTAGAGCTGGGACAGCACGAACATGGCGGACAGCACCAGCGCACCGATCGCCGTGCTGCGCGCCGATTCGCGGCGGCCGGCGGCAACGTGGCGCCGTGCCAGCTCCCACGCCAGGCTGCACAGCACCAGCAGGCCGGTGCTGCAATACAGCTGCCAGGGGATGTAGCCGATTGGCCGCCAGTCTTCATAAGCCGCGCGCATCATGTAGGCCACGCCGAACAGGCCGAACAAGGTGGTCACCACCACCATGAAGACCCACAGGCCGATGCGGCGCGCGCCTTGCGGCCAGGCCGGGCCGCCGCCGTCGCCCGCGCGCAGGGCTGCGTTGGCGCTCATTTCGGCACCTCCGCCGGGTCATGGTGTGGCGCCGAACGTGACGGCGGTCGTGGCGGCGGCGCGTGCGGGTCCGCGCCAAATTCGGGGCCGGCGTTCTGCGGAATGTAGTCGCCTCCCGGGCCGTCGACGCCGTATTCGTAGGCGCCGCGATGGACGGATGGCAGCTCGGGGCCCCAGTTGCCGTGGCCCGGCGGCGTCTGCGGCGTGAACCATTCCAGGCTGGCCGCGCGCCATGGATTGCCGCCCGCCGGCTGGCCGCTGCGTACGCTCCAGAACAAGTTAAACAGGAACAGCAGCTGCGCCACGCCGACGATCAGCGCCACCACGGTGATGAAGGCATTCAGCGTATGCGCCGATTCGGGAATGAAGGCGTAGTTCTCGTAAGCGAAGTAACGGCGCGGCATGCCCTGGATGCCAAGGTAATGCATCGGGAAGAAGATCAGGTAGGAGCCGATGAAGGTGATCCAGAAGTGCGCCTGCCCCAGCGCCTCGTTATACATGCGGCCCGTGGCTTTCGGGTACCAGTGATACAGTCCGCCAAATACCGCCAGCACCGGCGACACGCCCATCACCATATGGAAGTGCGCCACCACGAAGTAGGTATTCGAGAGCGGAATGTCGACGCTGACGTTGCCGAGGAAGAGCCCCGTCAGGCCGCCGATCAGGAAGGTGCTGATAAAGCCCAGCGCAAACAGCATCGGCACGGTCATGTGGATATCGCCGCGCCACAAGGTCAGCGTCCAGTTATAGACCTTCAGCGCAGTCGGCACGGCGATGATCAGCGTCGTCGTCGCAAAGAAGAAGCCGAACCACGGGTGCATGCCGCTCACGTACATATGGTGCGCCCACACCACGAAACTGAGGCCGCCGATGATCACGATGGCCCACACCATCATGCGGTAGCCGAAGATGCACTTGCGCGCATGCACGCTGATCAGGTCCGAGATCACGCCAAAGGCCGGCAGCGCAACAATGTACACCTCGGGGTGGCCGAAGAACCAGAACAGGTGCTGGAACAGCAGCGGGCTGCCGCCCTTGTAATCGAGCTGCTGGCCCATGGACACCAGGGCCGGCATGAAGAAGCTGGTGCCAAGCAGCTTATCGAACAGCATCATCACCGCGCTGACGAACAGCGCCGGGAACGCCAGCAGCGCCAGTACGGTCGCAACGAAGATGCCCCACACCGCGAGCGGCATGCGCATCAGCGTCATGCCGCGCGTGCGCGCCTGCAGCACGGTGGTGACGTAATTCAAACCGCCCATGGTGGCCGCAACGATGAACACCGCCAGCGACGCCAGCATCACCACAATGCCCCACTCCACGCCCGGCGTACCGGGCAGGATCGCCTGCGGGGGATATAGCGTCCACCCTGCCCCGGTCGGCCCGCCCGGCACGAAGAAGCTGGCGCACAGGATCACCACCGCCAGCAAATAGAACCAGTACGACAGCATGTTCAGGAAGGGGAACACCATATCGCGCGCGCCCACCATCAGCGGGATCAGGTAGTTGCCGAAGCCCCCAAGGAACAATGCCGTCAGCAGATACACCACCATGATCATGCCGTGCATGGTGATGAATTGGTAATAGCTGTTCGGGTCGATGAAGTTGAACTTGCCGGGAAAGCCAAGCTGCAGGCGCATCAGGTCGGACAGGATCAGGCCGACGGTGCCGATGAACAGCGCCGTTATCGTGTACTGGATCGCGATGACCTTGTGGTCCTGGCTCCAGACATATTTGGTCCAGAAGCTTTGCGGTTCGTGGTGCTCTTCATCGTGGTTGTGCTGTTCACCATAAGACATGCGAGGTCTCCTCAGCGTACCGTCTTGATGTAGTCGATCAGTGCCGACATTTCCTCATCCGTCAAAGGATTGGGCGGCATGATGTTCGGATAGCCCTTGACCACAGTGGCCTTAGGGTCGTTGATGGCTTGCTTCAGGTAGGCCTCATCGACTGCGATGGTGGCGCCGCCTTCCAGCGTCTCCTGTTTGCCAAACAATCCTTTCCAAGTCGGGCCGACGCTGGGCGCGCCGTCGACGCTATGGCAGGCCACGCAGCCTTTGGACTGTGCGATCAGCCGGCCCTGCTTGCCCGGCTCGGCCGGCCCGCCGACGCCGCCCGGCGCATTGGCGCCGCTGAACGTCGGCTGCTTCGCCAGCCAGGCGTCGTAGGTAGCCTGCTCGTCCACCACCACCGCGCTGCGCATATTCGAATGCCCCACCCCGCACAGCTGGGCGCACAGCACTTCGAAGCGCCCGACCTGGGTCGGCGTCAGCCAGAAATGCGTTACCAGGCCCGGCACCATATTCATGCGGGTGCGGAACTGCGGCACATAGAAGTCGTGCAGCACGTCCTGCGCGCGCAGCAGCACCTTGACCGGCTGGTTGAGAGGGATGTGGATTTCGGCGCCATCGACCAGCACATCGTCCTGCCCGGCCGGATCTTCCGGATTGATGCCGAAAGGATTGGTGGCATTGATAAAGCGCACATCGGTCGCCCCGAGCTTGTTGTCCTTGCCCGGCAGGCGGTAATGCCAGTCCCACTGCTTGCCCATCACCTCGAACACGGTGGCGTTCGGCGGCGGGTCGATCAGCTGGGCATACACGTGCAAGCCCGGCGCCAGCATGGCGACAATGCCGAGCGAGGTGGCGCCGATCAGCCACCACTCCAGCTTGCGGTTATGCGACTCCGCTGCGGCGCGATGGCCTTCGCGGTGGCGGAACTTGACCACGGCGTAGGCGACGAACAAGTGGATAACGATGAAGAGAATGGCGCAGATCACCAGGGTGATCATGAAAGCATCATCCATCGCCTGCCAGTTGGAAGCGATGGGAGTCAGCCACCAGGGGCTGAGCCAATGAAAAATTATTGCGCCAAGAACAATCAGGATGAGGGAGATTGCCAACGCCATAAATGATAAGCCCGGTTAGTTATGGGGAAACTACACACGGCTACGCCCCGCCGATGGGCGGGGCGCTATTGCTAAGGCTTATTTATTCGCGTTTTTCAGGCCGTTCCAGCATGCGGTAGAACAATGCGCAGCAAGCGCCGAAGACAACGTGGGCGGCGAAGGTGCCCCAGCCGCGTATCTCCGAGAACCAGGTGAAGGCTTCCGACATGCCGTAAAAATTCAGCACATACAGCAGTACGCCGAAGGCCGCGCCCGTCAGCGTCACCAGTCCCAAGCTCGAATCGAGCTGGAACGGGGCGATGATGGCCGCCAGCATCATGGCGAAGGTAATACCGAGGATGTAATGGACTGCCAGCGCTGCAATCACGACAGTGAGGTCGTAGCCGGAGGTTTGCAGCACCTCCCAGCCCATGACCATTGCTGCCACCATGCGGGTTGTCAGCCAACGGTCACCGCCTTGGGCGGTGGCCCACATCAACTCCAGCAACATCAGGATACCGCCAGCTCCGAAACCGGCGATGGCTGCGGCGGTCCAGTCAGCCTGGCGCGCCACCCAGCGATGCGATTGCAGCATGCGAAGTTCCATGACTTCCTCCTGAGCAGGGTTCGTAACTCATATTAGTACGCAAACCACGAAGATGCAAAGGAGTTAAGCTTGCACGCTTTTTAGGCAGTCTTGGAAGCTGGTAAGAAGAATTGATGGCGTCCCCACGGGGATTCGAACCCCGGTACTCACCGTGAAAGGGTGATGTCCTAGGCCTCTAGACGATGGGGACCTGTTGGACTGATGCTACGTTGTGCCTTTGATGGTGGAGGTAAGCGGGATCGAACCGCTGACCTCTTGCATGCCATGCAAGCGCTCTCCCAGCTGAGCTATACCCCCCTGGGCACAACATATTGCGAAAAGCTGGCGTCCCCACGGGGATTCGAACCCCGGTACTCACCGTGAAAGGGTGATGTCCTAGGCCTCTAGACGATGGGGACCATATGGACTTTCCGTACTACTCAATCTCTGCCGCGTTGGTGGAGGTAAGCGGGATCGAACCGCTGACCTCTTGCATGCCATGCAAGCGCTCTCCCAGCTGAGCTATACCCCCATGCTGGCACAGATTGTTACTGCTCTTGGCGTCCCCACGGGGATTCGAACCCCGGTACTCACCGTGAAAGGGTGATGTCCTAGGCCTCTAGACGATGGGGACCCTGGACTAACTTTTTACTGCTTTTCCTTCGCTAAACTGGTGGAGGTAAGCGGGATCGAACCGCTGACCTCTTGCATGCCATGCAAGCGCTCTCCCAGCTGAGCTATACCCCCGTTTTCGAAGGAGACAGAAGTATAGCAGCCCTTCCGTAATTTGCAAATGCTAATTTGCAAGATTGTCGAAAATATTTAGACGTGGGCTGCCAGGCGTGCCGCCACAGTGTCGCGCCCAAACAGCGCCAGCACCGCGTCGATGGCCGGGGTCTGCAGCTGGCCCGCAACGATCAGGCGCAGCGGCATGGCCAGCTGAGGCATCTTCAGGTCGTGGGCGGCCAGCACTTCCTTGATCATGGCGGCGATGGCTTCCTTGCTCCACTCAACGGTGGCAATACGCGCGGCGAAGTCGGCCATGGCTGGCTTGACGGCGTCGGTGTAGTGCTGGGCCATCAGGGCTGGGTCCGGCTGCGGGGCGCGGAAGAACAGCATGGCGGCGTCAGCCAGTTCCACGATGGTGTTGCTGCGGTCCTTCAGCAAGCCGATCACGGTGGCCAGCTCAGGCGCTCCTTCGAACACGGCGCCGGCCGCCAGCATCGGCTTTTTGGCCAACTCGGCCAGGCGGGCGTTGTCGGCCTGCTTGATCCAGTGGTTGTTGACCCAGGCCAGCTTGTCGAAATCGAACTGGGCCGACGAAGCGGTCAGGCTTTCCAGGTTGAACCATTCAATGAACTGCTCCATCGAGAACAGCTCGTCGTTGCCGTGCGACCAGCCCAGGCGCGCCAGGTAGTTCTTCATCGCTTCCGGCAGGTAGCCCTTGTCCGCGTAGTCGATCACGCTGACGGCGCCGTGGCGCTTGGACAGCTTGGAGCCGTCCGCGCCCAGGATCATCGGCAGGTGGCCGTACTCCGGCAGGTCGGCGCCGATCGCGCGCAGGATGTTGATCTGGCGCGGGGTGTTGTTGACGTGGTCGTCGCCGCGCAGCACGTGGGTGATCTGCATGTCCCAGTCGTCGACGGCCACGCAGAAGTTGTAAGTCGGGGTGCCGTCAGGACGGGCGATTACCAGGTCGTCCAGCTCCTTATTGGAAATGGTGATCGGGCCTTTGACCACGTCAACCCAGGTCACGTCGCCATCCAGCGGGTTCTTGAAGCGCACCACCGGCTTGCGGTCGGCCGGGATGGCCGGCAGGGTCTTGCCCTCTTCCGGACGCCAGGTGCCGTCGTAGCGCGGCTTCTCGCCGGCGGCGGTAGCCTTGTCGCGCATGGCCTGCACTTCTTCCGGCGAGGAATAGCAATGGTAGGCGGTGCCGGCGGCCAGCATCTGCGCTACCACTTCGCGGTAGCGGTCCATGCGCTTCATCTGGTAGAACGGGCCTTCGTCGTGCTGCAGGCCGAGCCACTCCATGCCGTCGAGGATGGCTTGCACCGCTTCCGGGGTCGAACGTTCCAGGTCGGTGTCCTCAATACGCAGCACGAAAGTGCCGCCGAAGTGGCGAGCGTAAGCCCAGGAGTACAGCGCAGTGCGTGCGCCGCCCAGGTGCAGGAAGCCGGTCGGGCTCGGAGCGAAACGGGTACGGACAGGTTTTGCTGGTGCGGTGGTCATCTCGGTAACAAGCGGAAGATATAAAACCCGCTATTTTACCTGCAAACCCTGCCAACGCCCCCTGCCCTCGCGCATAATACGACTATGTACGATGACTTCCTGACATTTCGCGACCGCCATGCCCAGCTGCGGATGCGCCGCCACCAGATCAGCCGCGAGGATTATGACCAGATCACACGCCTGCTGCAGCCGATTGTGCGCCCGGTCAGGGCGCGCAAGGATGAATTCCTGCAAAAGGTCGGCGAACCCGCCACCACGATCTTCTGGATTGCCGAGGGCGTAGCGCGCAACGGCCTGGCAACGCCGGACGGCGATATGGTGACGGTGCGCTTCGCCTCCGAAGGCGATAGCGCCAACGCGCACGAAGACATCCTCGCCCTTGGTGGCGAGCTTGCACGCATCTATTTCATCGCTGCCGAAACGGCGCTGCTGGCGTATGCCTTCGATTGGGATGACCTGGTCCGGGTCCGGGCCGCGCATCCCGAGATGGAGCGCCATTACCAGCGCACCCTGCACCATATCGTGCAAGACTACTCGGTGCAGGAGCAGGCGCGCGTGGCAAGTCTGTCGGCCGAGGAAAAACTGGCCCAGTTCCGCGCCGAATATCCGGGCTTGGAGTCGCGCGTGCGGCAGAAAACGCTGGCCGCCTATATCGGCGTAACCCCTGCTTATTTCTCGCAGTTGCTACGCCGGGAAGCGAAAATTACTTGACGGTGACCGTAATCGTCTTGGACAGGCCCGGCCCGTAGCTTTGGTGGGCGCCGTTGGCGAACTGCATGGTCAGCTTGTAGGTGCCAGGCGGCAGGGTGACGTCGGTCTCGGTCTGGCCTTTACCGAAGTGCAGGTGCTTCTCGTCGAACGGGATCGACTCCCCTACTTTCATGCTGTCGCCGTTGATGATCAGGTGGTGGTGGCCGGTGTTGTTGTCCATGCTGCCGGCAGGTTTGACTTCCATGCCAGTCACGGCGAATTTGACCTTGAACGGGCTGCTGACTACCGCGCCGTTCTTGGGCTCAGTGAAATCCACCGACTGCGCCGCCGCGCCGCCTGCCGCCAGGGCCAAAGTAATGGCCGCCAGGATCTTCTGCATGTTTGTCTCCTTATTTAAGTGGGATACCAACGTACTTCACGATCAGGCCCTTTGGTCCGACTGCCCATCCGGCACCGGATGCAGAAAAGCCAACGGCATTCAGTTTCGTTTCCTTTTCGATAATTGTCCAGCTTTTGCCACCGTCCCTGGTGTAGCCGGAGCCGGCCAGGCCGACCGCCACAAAGGTGTCGCGCGCGCCCGGCACCGGCACCACGGCGGACATGAAGCCCGCCGGCAGGATTTGCGCCGGTGCCCAGCCCGCGCCGCCATCGCTGCTGGCGGCGCCGTTCAGGGTGTCCAGCGTGGTTTCCTTGTAGTCGCCGCCGACGGCGAAGCCGCGTCCACCGGCGCCAAAGCCGACCGAAAACGCGCCCTTGGTCGCTGCCGCCGCAGGAATCGGCAGCTCCGCGGCCTGCCAGCTACGGCCACGGTCGGCCGAACGGAATGCTCGCGCCTTGGCTGCGCCGCCGGTGACGAACCACGCGTCGCCATTCCCGGCCACGCTCAGGCAGGTGCCGCTGGCGGCAAAGGCGCCCTCCTGCGGCAAGGCTGCCAGGCCTTTCGGATCGTCGACCAGTTGCCAGTTTTCGCCGCCATCGTTGGTGACCAGCACCTGGAACGCGCCGCGTACCGGGTCGCCGAAGACGATGCCGTTTTTGCTGTCCCAGAACGCCATGGCGTCCCAGAAGCCTTCGGACTCCTTGTTCACCACCAGCAGTTGCCAGGTGGCGCCGCCGTCACGCGTGCGGTACATGCGGGAGGCAGCGCCGGGGCCGGCGCCCATGATGATGGCGGTGTTGGCGTCGAATGCTTCGATGTCGCGGAAGTCGAAAGCTTCCGCGTCCGGTACCGGAAGGCGTGTCCAGGTCTCGCCGTCGACGGTGCGCAGGACGGTGCCCTTGGCGCCACTGGCCCAGGCGACCTTGGCGCTGACGACCGACAGGCCGCGCAGCTCGGCCTCGCTGGCAACCGGCTGCCGCTGCCACGCCGCAGCCGTCGTCGCCGCGGCGGAAGTGGCGACGGCGAAGGCGATGGCGGCGCTAGCCGCGAGGCTCACGGCGCGCCGCATCAGTCGTGTTTAATGACGATGCTAGGGAACTTGCTGCTCATATCCTTGGCCTTCTCAGCGACCTTGACGGCCACCTTGCGCGCGATCGCCTTATAGATCGCCGCCTCCGGCCCATCCGGCTCGGCAACCACGGTCGGCTTGCCCGAATCCGCCTGCTCGCGGATCGCCAGCTTCAAAGGCAGCGCGCCCAGGAAATCCACGCCGAAATCGGCACACATCTTCTCGCCGCCGCCATGGCCGAAGATCTCTTCGGTATGGCCGCAATTCGAGCAGATATGGGTGCTCATGTTCTCCACCACACCCAGGATCGGGATGCCGACCTTCTCGAACATCTTCAGACCCTTGCGCGCATCCAGCAGTGCGATGTCCTGCGGCGTGGTCACGATCACCGCGCCGGTGACCGGCACCTTCTGCGACAGGGTCAGCTGGATGTCGCCAGTACCCGGCGGCATATCCACGATCAGGTAATCCAGGTCGCGCCAGTTGGTCTGCTCTAGCAGCTGCTGCAAGGCCTGGGTCACCATCGGGCCGCGCCACACCATCGGCTCGTCCGGATCGATCAGGAAACCGATCGAAGAAACCTGCACGCCATGGCCTTCCATCGGATCCATGGTCCTGCCGTCGGACGTGGTCGGACGGCCGGACACGCCCAGCATCATCGGCTGCGACGGACCGTAAATATCGGCATCCAGCACGCCAACCGCAGCGCCTTCGGCCGCCAGCGCCAGCGCCAGGTTGACGGCGGTGGTCGACTTACCCACGCCGCCCTTGCCGGAGGCAACGGCAATGATATTCTTCACGTTCGGCATCAGCTTCAGGCCGCGCTGCACGGTGTGGGAGATGATCTTGCTGTGGACGTCCAGGTTGACTTTAGCGCCCAGCTGCTGCAAGGCAGCCAGCACATTGGCGCGGATCGCATCGATCTGCGATTTGGCCGGATAACCCAGCTCGATTTCCAGGGAGATTTCGCCGCCCTCGACCTTCAGGTTGCGGACCGATTTGGAGGAGACGAAGTCTTTTGTTGTATTCGGGTCAATTACTTTAGACAGGGCAGATTTGACGTCTTCTACGGTGATACTCATGCAATTCTCCATTGGTGATGGCGCAGTCTAGCGCATCCGCTGGTAAAATGCTCTTTTTATCCACCTTAATAGCGCATCAATTATGACTCGCAAGCTGTTCGTCACCACTGCCCTGCCATACGCAAACGCTGCCTTCCACATCGGCCATATGATGGAGTACATCCAGGCCGACATCTGGGTCCGTTTCCAGCGAATGCAGGCCGAGGGCAACGGTTTGCGCGAAGTCCACTTCGTGGGCGCCGACGACACCCACGGCACCCCGATCATGATCGCCGCTGAAAAGGAAGGCATCACCCCGCAGGAATTCGTTGCCAAGATTGCCGCTGGCCGCGCCCAATACCTGGACGGTTTCCATATCGCTTTTGATAACTGGTACAGCACCGATTCGCCGGAAAATGTCGAACTCTCGCAAGGCATCTACCGCAAGCTGCGCGATGCAGGCCTGATCCAGACCAAGACCGTCGACCGCTTCTTCGACCCGGTCAAAGGCATGTTCCTGGCCGACCGCAATATCAAGGGCGAGTGCCCGAAGTGCCACGCCAAGGACCAATACGGCGACAACTGCGAAGTGTGCGGCGCGGCTTACCAGCCGACCGAACTGATTAACCCGTTCTCGGTCTTCACCAACGCCACCCCGATCCTCAAGCCTTCGGAACAGTACTTCTTCAAGCTGTCCGACCCGCGCTGCTTCGAGTTCCTGCGCGACTGGCTGAACACCCCGGGCCGTTTGCAGCCGGAGATGGTGAACAAGGTTTCCGAGTGGCTGGGAGAAGCCGGCGAAAAGCTTGCCGACTGGGACATTTCGCGCGATGCGCCCTACTTCGGCATCCCGATCCCGGACGCACCGGGCAAATACTTCTACGTCTGGCTGGACGCGCCGGTCGGCTACCTGGCTTCGCTGAAGAACTACTGCGGCAAGAAAGGCCTCGACTACGACGCACTGCTGGCCGATCCAGGCACCGAACAGATCCACTTCATCGGCAAGGACATCGTGTCCTTCCACCTGCTGTTCTGGCCAGCGATGCTGCAGTTCGCCAAGCATCCGACCATCGACCGCATGAAGGTTGCGGTGCACGGCCACCTGACCGTGAACAATGAAAAGATGTCCAAGTCGCGCGGCACCGGCATCTCGCCGCTGCGCTACCTGAACCTGGGCATGAACCCGGAATGGCTGCGCTACTACCTGGCCTACAAGCTGAACTCCCGTGTCGAAGACCTGGACTTCACCGGCGACGACTTCGTGGCGCGCGTGAACTCCGACCTGATTGGCAAGTTCGTCAACATTGCATCCCGTTGCGCTGGCTTCATCGCCAAGAAGTTCGACGGCAAACTGGCATCCTCGCTGTCCGCCTCCTCGCAGGAGTGGATCAAGAAGGCACTGGTGGCGGAAGACGGCACCGAACGGCAGGCGTCCATCGCCGCCAACTTCGAATCGCGCGAATTCGGCAAGGCGCTGCGCGAGATCATGGAAATCGCAGACGTCGCGAACCGCTTCGTGGACGAAAACAAGCCATGGGTACTGGCCAAGGACGAATCCAAGGTTGCCGAGCTGCACGACGTGTGCACCACCGCCCTGATCCTGTTCCGCCAGCTGACCATCCTGCTGTCGCCAGTGCTGCCAGGCGTTGCCACCAACGTGCGCAGCTTCCTGAACGACGCGGCCTACACCTGGGCGGACACCTCGGTCGCTTCCGGCGCCGCCTTCGAGCCGCTGCTGGGCCGCACCATCGGCGCCTACAGCCACCTGATGACCCGCGTGGATGCCAAGATGATCGAAGACCTGTTCGACGCGCCGGCTCAGCAAGCCGCAGCAGCCGCGGCCCCTGCGGCTGCCGCTGCCGCCCCCGCCGACGCGGCTGAAGCACCAGCCGCCGGCGACATCGAAGAACTGGGCCCGGAAATCTCGATCGACGATTTCGCCAAGATCGACCTGCGCATCGCCAGGATCGTCAACTGCGAACACGTGGAAGGCGCCGGCAAGCTGCTGCGCCTGACCCTGGACGTGGGCGAAGGCCGCCACCGCAACGTCTTCTCCGGCATCAAATCGATGTACAAGCCGGAAGACCTGGTCGGCAAGCTGACCGTCATGGTCGCCAACCTGGCGCCGCGCAAGATGAAATTCGGCATTTCCGAGGGCATGGTGCTGGCCGCCTCCGCCAAGGATGAAAAAGCCAACCCAGGCATCTACGTCCTGAACCCATGGCCAGGCGCCGAGCCAGGCATGCGCGTCCGCTAAGCAATGGACATAATAGTTCGCGAAGCGACCGCTGAAGATGCGTCACTGATCGCCGAGCTCACGCGCAAAGCGTGGGCCGGCAAAGTGCACGTCACCTCCAGCGGACACCGTGAAACCGCCGTAAACGTCGCCGACCACCTGCGCGACGGCGGCGGTTTTATTTTGCTCGATGGCGACAAGCCGATCGGCTCCGTGCGCTGGCTGCCGCTGGAAGGCTATCCGGACGTATGGGAAATCCTGCGCATGGGCGTGGTCGCCGACTACCGCGGCACCAACCTCTCGCAGCACCTGCTGGAAGCCGTGATCCACCACGCGCTCGCCACCGGCATCGAAGAACTGCGCCTGGCCGTGCGCAGCGACCAACCCAAGCTGATCGACTTCTACACCGCTTACGAATTCTCCCTCGCCGAAGAACTCGAATACTCCCACGCCAACCCGCTCGAACCAGCGCCGCTCGTCATGCGCCGCCTGCTGAAGTACTGACGAACTTCAATACAGCGCTGCGCACCACGCCTATGATGGGAAGGCTCCCTTCCCTCTTCATGGCAATGAGTTTCTCCAAGAGCAAGTGGTTAGCTTACACCCTCATGGTCGGCATCATTCCAATGCTAACCCGGTTGCTTGCGTGGGTGACGACGAATCATGGTCTGATCGAGCCATTTGCAGCTGTCGATGTCATCGCACTTGGACTCGTGGGCCGTTCTGATAAGCAGTCTTTTCCTTGCTGCCATTTCGACTTTTGTAAGTCTCGTGGTTTTACATCGGCTAGCCAAGTGAGGGCCTTGGCGTCTCAATCTGGTCAATTATCGATACGAACAAAAAGTACCCGTCGGAACGGACGAAAGCCCGTCTCGCTGCGCGCGCTGCTCTTGCCCGCAAACGCGGGCAGGAATAGCGGACCAGGCTTTCAGAACTGCGCGTTCAACGTCAGTTTGAAGCTGCGCGGGGCGCCGGGCATGATGTTGTTGTCGCCATGGGCGGATGCGTAGTATTTCTTGTCGAATAAATTCTCCACGTTCAGCTGCAGGCGGTAGTCGTTGCCGATACTGTAGTAGAGCGCGCCGTCGATGCGGGTGTACGATGGCAGCAACACCGTGTTGGCGGTGGAAGTGAAGATGCAGTCGCGGTACACCACGCCCAGCGCGGCGCCCAATCGCGCGTTCACGTCAACCCGGTTCCACAGCGAGAAGGTATGGCGCGGCACCTGGGCCACGCGGGCTCCGGCTTTGACCGTGGCTGACTGGTCGGCGGTCAGCTCGGCGTCCTGGTAGGCATAGCCGCCTGCCACACTCCAGGCGCGTGTTACCTGTCCAGACAAGCCGAGCTCCACGCCTTTGCTGGTCTGTCCGTCCACCAGGATGCTGGTGCCAGCCACCGCCCCCGGTACGATCACATTGCTGCGATCAAGCTTATAGACTGCCGCTGTCGCCGCAAGGCCCGGCGCCACGTCCCATTTGATGCCCGCTTCGTAATTGCTGAAGCGCTCCGGGTCAAAGGTCTTGTTGGTGACGCTTAGCGACGTCAGCTGGTCGCCGCTGCGCGGCGCGAAAGCGCGGCTATAGCTGGCGTAGATCGACACTGTCGGCACTGGCTTATAGATCAGCCCTGCGCGCGGCGACACCGGCGTATCGGTGACCTCAAGCTCCGCCGCGGTGAGGCGGTTGCGGTGTTCAACGTTGAAACGGTCATAGCGCACACCCAGCACCGCCTGCCATTGCGGCGAAAGCTCCAGCTGGTCCTGAAGGTAGCCGGATGCCACATGGGCGATGCTGGCGCTGTCGCTGCTGATCGTTGCGAAGCTGACGCCGCCCGTATACAGCGGCGCGCTCGCCGGCATGGTCGGGGCTCCACCCGGGAACACGCCATTGCGCCGCACCCCGTCTGTCTCCTGCCGGCCGAATTCGGCGCCGAAAGCCAGCTTGTGTCGAACCGGGCCCATGGCGAGCGAATACAGCAGGTCAGTCTGGTTGAAGCGGTTGTCGCGCCTGGTTTCATCGCGATAGGCGCCAACCGCGAGACGGCCGGTGGCCGCCGACACCGCACCGCCAGCAAACACGTTTTGGTAATACTTATCGTAATTGGCCACGCGTGCGCGATTGCGCAGCGTCAGGCCACTGCCGAAATCGTGCTCAAGCAGCGCGCTGAACGCGTTCAACCGCACCGCGTTTGGACTCAGGCTGGCATTCCCAAAGAAGGTCGAGATATCCGTTCCATATGGCCGGCCATTCAGCGACGGCAAGCCACGGTCTCCCACCCGTTCGTCCTGGAAATGCTCGTAAGCAACGCTAAGCACCGTATTGCGGCCTGCGCGCCAGGTTGCGGTCGGATTGATGCCCTTGCGCTCCAGGTGCATGCCATTTCGGAAACTATCCGAATTCTCAGCCATCGCGTTGACCCGTACGGCAAATTCCGCGTTGACCGCATCGCCAAGATCGATGGCCACGCGCTTGTGGCTATGCGCGCCGAAACTCAGTACCGCCTCGCGCACAGGCTGGTAGCGTGCTTGTTTGCTGACACGGTTGATCACCCCGCCGGCCCCGCCCCGGCCAAAAATCATCGCGCTGGAACCTTTCAGCGCCTCCACCCGTTCGATATTGTAGAAGTCGCGGTAATACATGACGTCGTCACGGATACCGTCCATATAGAAGTCACCGGTCGAGCTGTTGCCACGGAAAATGGCCGCATCCCGGTTGCCCTCGCCCTGCGAAACAACAATGCCAGGAATATAACGGATGGCGTCTGCCATGCTGGCCATCGCCTGGTCGCTGATCAAGTCGCGGGTGATGACGGTAATGGCTTGAGGAGTGTCGAGCAGCCGTGTATCGGTCTTGGTCGCTGTCGAGATTCCGGCCTGCGAGTAACCCTGCTCAGTTGAGCCAAGCACATTTACCTGAGGCAGGATTTGCGGGTCATTGGCGACGGCGATACTGGTAGAGAAAATTGCGGTTACAGCAAGTGCAATGCGGGTACGGGAAGAGGCCATTGGGACACCAATTAAACGAGAATGATTCTCATTCTATCGGTGCTCCGCTTAATATCCGCTTGACCTGGATTAAGGATTCCGAACGCGATCCTGCGTCACCGCTGCATTCATTGCGTAAATAAAGACATAGAAAAATACCGCCAGCCCAAAATGGGGCAGAAAACCGGAAGGCTTGCCTGGATTATAGGTATGGATTTCCGGCGCCCTGGCCAAATAAACCATATCGAAGAATTCACCGACCGCAATTTCCCCACAATCCCAATCACGGTATTCCCCGGCATATCGCTTGCCGCGAGCCTCAAAGGAATAGCTTATTTCCATGGTCTGGGAATAACAGTGAATATGGTCAACCCGAGCCTTTACCGGAACACCTTCACGGTATAACTCCTCATGCTGGCGCCGTCCTGGTTCCAGCATCGCCATGATGGCTGCCACTATCAGCAGCGGAATAAACAAGCGGGCCCGCAATTCTCATTTGCAAAATACATAGACGACAAGGGCGACAAATATGACGCTGATTGCAAGGGCTTTCACGGCGCGGAAACGGCAGGAGTGTTTACACTCAGCCATTCTACTTCAGTTGCGCCAACTATTGGCGCGATCAGGCCAGGGATTGGCTCGTCGCGATCGGCTTCGGCGGCTTGGGTGGCGGCTTCTCGCAGGCGGTGAGCAGGATGGCCGCAGCCAGCGCGGCAAGGGCGAGGATACGCATGGCAACCTCCGGCGGATAAAACTTGAAATTATCAGAATCAGCGCCGAGCTGTCGCACGGCCGGAGGAAATAATAATCCCCCCGACAATCAGCATAAATGCGATGGCGTGATAAAAATGCGGAGCTTCGCCCAGAATCAGCGAAGAAAGCAAGGCAGTAAATAAAGGCGTGAGATTTACAAAAAATGCCGCGACCGCCGGACCGGCCTGCTGCACACCGGCGCCCCAGCAGCGGAATGCAATAATCGCCGGACCGATGGCGACATAAGCCAGCGCCGCACCCAGCTTCCAGCTCCAGTTAATCGTCGCCGGCGATAATGCCGCTTCGCCAGCGGCAAATACGCCGGACCACACGGCGCCAAATGCCACCTGCGCCAGCAAGAAGCTGGCCCAATTCGAACGGATATCCGCCGGGCCGGTCGTGCGCGTTAATAGCCAGCTATATAACGACCAGGCAATGGTCGCCAGGATCATAAAAAGATCGCCCGCCACCAGGCGCATTTCCATTAAATGCGCCAATTCGCCGCGCGCCAATACCAGCAGCACACCGGCAATTGAAAGCACGGCACCGGCGACCTGTCGCCGCGAGACGCCGGCGCCAAAGAAAAGCCAGCCGGTCAGCATCATCCAGACCGGCATGCCGGACGCCACCAGGGTCACATTGATGGGTGTCGAACTCTGCAGGGCGAGGTATTGCAGAGCGTTATAGAGCCCGATGCCGAGCAGGCCCAGCACCGCAAAACGTTTCCAATTCAACCACAATCCGCTGTCGCCGCGAAAGACCGGCCCGGCCAATGGAAGCAGCAAAACCAGCGCAATCGCCCAGCGCAGGAAGTTCAGCATGACCGGCGGAACGTCCGGCGCGACCATCCGCCCAACGATGGCATTACCCGCCCACAGCATGGGCGGTATCGTCAGGAGGATGGCGGTACGGGTTTTCATGTTGCCCGCAAGCATACGCCAAGCGGGCAATTTTCGCTGGCGACCCGGTCAGCCGCGCTTGGCCTTCTGCTTGGCGCCGCCGCCAGCGCCCTCGTCTTTACCCGCCTTGGTGCGGGATTGTTCGTTCTTGGTATTGCGCTTGGCGGTGTTCTTATTGCCGGTCTGGTCGGACTCGACGTTTTGCACCGACTGGCGGTTCTGGTTGCCTTGCTGTTTGCTCTGAGCCATGGCGGCCTCCTTTACTGGAAATGAGCCGCCACTGTGCCGCGCGCACCGTTACGGGTCTGTGCGCTGGGGAACGCCAAACCGCAACGTCAGTTTTTGCGGCGGCTGCACAATCCGGATAAAAGGCTGCGGATCACCGTCCAGCAATACCGGCTCGATCCGGGCGGCTGGCTCCACGGACAGGCCATCCACATAATGGTATTTCAAGGTAACCGCCTCCCCCGCCACCCCATCGAGCTCGATCCGGTTGAAGCCGCGCCCTGCGACGCGACCCTGGCCGGCAGCGAAGTAGCTGTGCGGCTGGCGCACTTCAAAGACCGTCACGGGGCCCTGAGCCGCCACCTGCGCCAGCCCCGGGTGCCGGGCCAGATAGGCCTTGCTGCTTGCCGAATGGGCAACAACCCAGCCGATGTTGTACAGCGCCATGCGCTTGGTGAACTCATCCGCAGGGAAATTGGCGATCGGTTGCCCAAACAGGGTGCCATCCCAGAAACCTGCATGATGCATCAGCACGTACGGGCCGCCGATGAATTCACGCTGCGTTTCATAAGCCAACGGACCGGCGATATGGCTGCCATCGTGGATGCGCCCGAGCGAGGTTTCGAACAGCACGCGCGCCTCGGGCGTCGTGTTGCGCTTGAGCCAGTCCGCCAGCCAGACCGTCGTTTCGCCCGCTCCGCGCACCTCCGGAGCGCTGCGGCCATGGTGAGGCGTGGGAGCGCGCGATACTTCGTTCGCAAGCTCTTTGGCAAGGAACATCCCCCCCGCCAACAGCAGCACGCTCATGCCGAGCGAACCCAGACGCATAGCGCCTGCCCCGCGCAGCCCCCGCACAATATTGCCAACGCCAATCGCTGCCGGAATGACCAGGAACAAGTAAGCTGCCGCCGACTGGCGGTTCGGCTGCAAGTTACCCAGCAAGGGAATAGCGCCGCCGAGTGCGGCAAAGACAGCCAGCGCCACCCCAGCCACCACCATGCCCAAAGCAAAACGGCGCAGCCTCGGCGGAGTGGACGGCAGCAGCGCCCAGGGCGCCAGCAGCAACAAGAGTGGATTCAGCCGTGCCCCGCGCGCCGGCTCCGCAATTTGGCCAAGCGCCTCCAGCCACAGCATATTGATGTCGACCAGGTTCTGGAACGTCGGATGACTGCCACCCGACCCGCCCGTGTATTTCAGGGATGGCAGGAGCCAGAAAATATTGAGCAGGACGCAAACCGGCGGCACCAGCAGCGCCACGGCCAGCAAGGATTTCACCCGCACTTCGCGCCAGTCGAGCAGCACCAGCGCCGGCACGGCAAACAGCACGGGCAGTGGAAACAGTGGATGCAAAAGCATGCCCAGCCCGCCAAATGCGCCCAATGCCAACAAACGCGACAGCTGCGGCGCTTCGGTCGCGCTGCGCCAGGCCAGGACGATATAAGGCAATACCGCATAACAGGCCAATACGAAGGACACCATCCCTGCCGTGTGGTACCAGTGCATGGACGAAATCCACCACAACAGGATGCCCAGCACCATGGCTGCGGCCACGGTCACCGATTCGGCCCGCAGCTGCCACAAGGCCAGCAGGAGGAAACCTGGCGCCAGCAGCGCCGCCAGGAAAACATACTGCTTGTAGGCCGTCGCAATTTCACCGGTCATTACCGCCAGCAAGGCCGGGATTTTGGCGCTCAGGTTGAAATTGACGCCACCAATATGGCCGGCCGCAAACCAGGGATCGTAGCCCACCAGGGCATGGCTGGCCCACAATTCGCGCGCCACGATCGCCTGGTACTGGTGGAAGGGAGAGTCAATGTTGTTGAGCGCGGCAGGGGTGAACAGCTCGGTGACCGGGAAAGCGTATGCTAGCAAGAGTGCATGCAACAGCCAGATCCCCAGCCCGATCATCAGCGTACGCCTGTTCATTCCGCAGGATCCCCTTGTCAATTTAATTAGATTTCAAGCATTGTAACGCGGCGCTTGCGTGGTCAACTACCCACGGAACAGGAAGATTTCCTTGTCGCAGGGTTAGGCCCCGGTGACAATGACTTCCAGCACGAAGCCTAAACAACAATATTGAGAAGGTACTCATGAAAAAGCTGCTCCCTGCGCTCGTCCTTACCCTCCCCTTCGCCGCCTCGGCGCAAACCCAGGTTTCCATTTACGGCGTGCTCGACGCCTTTGCCGGCCGCAATGCGACGGCTAGCGCGCCAGTCGCCGTCACCGCCCTGAACAGCGGCGGCATGATTACCTCCTACTACGGCTTTTCCGGAACGGAAGCGCTGGGCGGCGGGTTGAAGGCGCAATTCCAGCTCGAAGGCTTCTTCCGCGGCGATACCGGCGATGCCGGCCGCTTCCCTGGCGAAGCCATGTTCGCCCGTAACGCCAACGTCGGCCTGGCCGGCGAATTCGGCATGGTGCGCCTGGGCCGTATCGGCAACCCGCTGTTCATCGCAGCCGGCCAGATCAACCCGTTCGGCCCCTCCACCCGCTTCTCGCCGCTGATCAACCAGGTCTTCACGGCAGCGGGCGGCAACGGCACACTGGGCGATACCGGCTGGAGCAATTCGATCCAGTACGCCTCCAACCCGATCAACGACACCACTTTTATCGCCCACTATTCGCTGGGCGAGCAGCCGGGCGCCCACAACAATAACTGGGCGGCGGTGGCGAAGTACGTCGGCAAGGAGCTGGCCGTCACGCTCGGCGCACAGAACGCGCGCTTCGGCCCTGGCATTAGCGCCGCCGCACCGTCCCAGCGCACGTATATGGCCGCTGTTTCCTATGATTTGAAGTCGGTCAAGCTGTTCGCTTCCTACACCGACCACGAAACCAAGGTCAGCCTGCGCGATGGCCACTCGGTGCAAGCCGGTTTCACCGTGCCCTCGCAAGGCGGCGCGGGACGCTGGATGGTGGCCTGGTCGCGCATGACCGAAGACGCCAAAAACGTGCCGGAATTCCACCGCGATACCGGTTCGGCCGGCTACGACTACAACCTGTCACCGCGCACCGACGTCTACGCCGTCGTGATGTATGACAAGATTAGCAACGCAAGCAAGGGAAATACCTATATTGCAGGCATTCGCCATCGTTTCTGACGAGAAAAGGCGTTAAAATGTCCGTTGCTGAACCCAGTTACTTTCACGATATGAAATTCCTTAAGCAGAATCACAAGTACGAGTCCGACCACACCTTGTTCATCAAGGAACTGAAGGCGAAGAACCCAGAAATCGAAGCGGGCCAGCAAACCGGCCGCTCCCTCCTGTGGGATAAGCCAGTGACTTCGCTGGACGACCAGGCCCGTAACAAGGCTTCGACCGTCAAGCAACAGGCTTACGTGTACCAGAACAAGGTATAAAAGCCGGGACGGCACACAGCATGTCGCCAAAAGACGCGGTGGACGAACAGGCCGAACAGGCTGATCTGTCAGTCGCCGCGGATTTGCCGCCTGATGCAGGCGGAACAAACAGCGGCGCGGACGACGCGCCACCCGAAGCGGGCGCCACGCCAGACGACGGCGCCGCTTTTGCACGCCTGTACGGCGAGCCGGTGCTGAAGCTGCCGAACGACCTCTACATCCCGCCCGACGCGCTGGAAGTTTTCCTCGAAGCATTCGAGGGCCCGCTTGACCTGCTGCTGTACCTGATCCGCAAGCAGAACTTCAACATCCTCGACATCCCGATGGCCCAGGTGACGCTGCAATACCTGAGCTACGTCGAAGAAATCCGCAAGACCAACCTGGAGCTGGCGGCAGAATACCTGCTGATGGCGGCCATGCTGATCGAAATCAAGTCGCGCATGCTGCTGCCGCAGCGCCAGCACGACCTCGAAGTCGAAGCGGAAGACCCGCGTGCCGAACTGGTGCGGCGCCTGCTGGAGTATGAACAGATCAAGCTGGCAGCTTACGAGCTGAACACTGTGCCCCAGGTCGGCCGCGATTTCGTGCGGACGCAGATCTTCATCGAGCAAAGCCTGGTGCCAAACTGGCCGGAAGTCGAAGTGGTGGACTTGCAGGAGGCCTGGCGCACGCTGATGAAGCGCGCCACGCTCAAGCAGCACCACAAGATCACGCGCGAAGAGCTGTCGGTGCGCGAGCATATGACCACCATCCTGCGCAAGCTGCAATCGAGCCGCTTCATTGAGTTCACCGAGTTGTTCAACCCGGAATCCCCACCGCCGGTGGTGGTGGTGAACTTTGTCGCGATGCTGGAGCTGGCCAAGGAAACCCTGATTGAAATTACCCAGGCGGAACCGTTCGCACCGATCTACGTGCGTCTCGCGTATTCGCCCGCTTAACACCCCAAAAAACTATGAAAATCATCTCCAATATCGAAGAACTGCGCGACCAGCTCAGCGGCCAGTTGCGCACCGCATTCGTGCCAACCATGGGCAACCTGCACGAAGGCCACCTGTCGCTAATGCGCCTGGCGCGCAAGCATGGCGACCCGGTAGTGGCGTCCATCTTCGTGAACCGCCTGCAGTTTGGCCCGAACGAGGACTTCGACAAATATCCGCGCACCTTCCAGGCCGACGTGGAGAAGCTGGAGAAGGAAGGCGTGTACGTGCTGTTCGCGCCGACCGAGAAGGATATGTATCCGGAACCGCAAGAGTACCGCGTGCAGCCGCCGGATGGCCTGGGCAATACGCTGGAGGGCGAGTTCCGTCCGGGCTTCTTTGGCGGCGTGTGCACCGTGGTGACCAAGCTGTTCTCGTGCGTGCAGCCGAAGGTGGCGGTGTTTGGCAAGAAGGATTACCAGCAGCTGATGATCGTGCGGAATATGGCGCGCCAGCTGGGGATGCCGACCGAAATTATCGCGGCGGAGACTTACCGTGCGGATGACGGCCTGGCGCTGTCCTCGCGCAATATGTACCTGTCGGCCGACGAACGCGCGGAGGCGCCGGCGCTGTACCGCGCCTTGAACCAGGTTGCTGATGAAGTACGCTCCGGCCATCTGGATGTGTTCCAGCTCGAGCACAAGGCGATGGATGAACTAGCCGCGCGCGGCTGGAAGCCGGATTACATCTCGATCCGCAAGCGCAACGACCTGCAACCGCCGAATGCCGGCGACCTCGCGCAAGGTGAAAAACTGGTGGTACTGGCAGCCGCCAAGCTGGGCACCACCCGCCTGATCGACAACCTCGAAATCTAATACGGCTCAGCCCGTGTCCCACCCTGGGGTCACACCCCAAGTGGGACACGGACTCGTGCGGAAAATGGACGAGCCCGTGTCTCACTTGGGGTGTGACCCCAAGGTGGGACACGGGCTCGGCTGTTAGGTGGTGACGCTCTGGGTCCAGGCCAGCGCGGAGAGATGTGCTTTGTTGACGTCTTCCGGCGTCAGCGACAAGGTGCCGGCCAGGCTGCTGACCAGGTTCGAATTCAATTCGCAGGCTTCGGCCAGCGCGAGGTACGGGCCGTACTTGCCGCCGCGCGTCAGCAACGCCTTCACCACTTCCTCATTCAGCTGGATAGTCTCCAGCACTTCCTTCATCGGAATGCCCAGCAGGCGGTCCAGCAGCGAAAACATGCCGGCCACGAAGATGTTCTCCGCATCAGCCTTGCCCAGCGCCTTGGTACCCAGCAGTTCGGCCAGGCGGCCGCGCACCACGGCGGTTTCCAGCAGCACCGGCGAGAAGCCGGAGGTCGAGGCGGTGGCCAGCAGCAGCGTCAGCCAGCGATACATCGGCTGGTACCCCAGCAACTGGATCGCCTGCTTGAGCGACTGCACTTCGCGCCCCACGCCGAAGCCGGCGGAATTGATGTAACGCAGCAGCTTGTACGACAGCGCCGCATCGCGCTTCAGCACATTCTCAATCTGCACCACATCGGCATTCGCATTCACCATCTGCATCAGCTGCAAAATGATGGTCTGGGAAGGATTCAATCCCTGCCCCTCGGAGCCGGGACGCGGCGTCAGGTGCAGCTTGCCGACAAAGGCATCCAGCCCCAGCGCCGCGCAGGCATCGAAATCGGCCCAGGTGGTGACCGGACGGCCCACCATGCGGATATTCGACGTCTTCAGCAGCGAATAGGCGCGCGCCTGCGCCGCTACATCGGCGCCGGTAAAGCGCACTTCAACATAGGAACAGATGGTGCCCAATCGGCTGCCCACACGCGCCAGGTCGGCGTCGCGCAGCAGGATGCCTACCCCGCCTGCCCGCAGCGCCTGCACGGCAGCCAGCGTGGTCGGGTTGGCCAGTTCGGAAGTTTTGATCGACAGCACCGTGTGCTCCGGCGGCATGTCGAACAGGGAATCGGTGGACAGCATGCCCGGCACCGACTGCAAGAACAGGGTCTTTGCCTTGAGCATCCAGCCATGGTCAGGATGGTTGACTTGGCCCGCCACAAAACCGACCAGGTCTTCCAGTTCAGCTTGCGTTGGTACGTGGCTTGCAGTGTCCTGCTGCCATGTCAGTTCGTAGCCGACCACGCTCTGCTCGGGATCGAGCAAGGGTTCACGAACCAGGAAATGTGTTTGATGCATACGTGGTCTTATGCGTAGCGCGGGCCGTCCGCCTCAGCGGCCGGCCCGGCAGGATAAATCGCCAGAATCAAGCGCCGAGTTTCTCGAAGATCTTGTTCAGCTTCTCATCCAGGGTGGCGGCAGTGAACGGCTTCACCACGTAGCCGTTGGCGCCTGCTTGCGCAGCCGCGATGATGTTTTCCTTTTTCGCCTCGGCGGTCACCATCAATACCGGCAGCTTGGCCAGCGCGGGGTCGGCGCGGATGTTCTGCAGCATGGTCAGGCCATCCATATTCGGCATATTCCAGTCGGACACCACGAAGTCGAATTGCTCCGCGCGCAGTTTGGCCAGCGCCATGACGCCGTCTTCTGCTTCGTCCACGTTGGCATAACCCAGTTCCTTCAAGAGATTTCGCACGATGCGACGCATCGTCGAGAAATCGTCAACAACCAAAAATTTCATCTTTGGATCAGCCATGAATTGCTCCGTTGTTTCTACTTACGCGGTTATTAATTAAAGTGGTGTACCCAGCAAGTTGTAGGATAGCATTTTCGTTGCTCCAAAGCGAACAAACTACCCCAAAACCGTATCAAACGCGCAATGCGCGCGAGCCATGCTGGGCCAGATAACCCAGAACCATGCCCGGCAGCGCCTGCAATGCCCCGACTTCGTGCGTAGCGCCGACGGCAATCGCCTCGCGCGGCATGCCGAAGACCACGCAGCTGGCTTCGTCCTGCGCGAAATTATACGCCCCGGCGTTCTTCATCTCCAGCATACCGGCAGCACCATCTTTACCCATGCCGGTCAGGATAACGCCAACCGCGTTTTTACCGGCGTTTTGCGCGGCGGAACGGAACAGCACATCGACCGACGGGCGGTGGCGGTTGACCGGTTCGCCCTGGTCCAGTTTGGTCATATAGTTGGCGCCGGAACGGGTCAGCGTCAGGTGCGAATGGCCTGGGGCGATGTAAGCGTGGCCCGGCAGTACGCGCTCATTGCCCTGCGATTCGATCACGGCGATCTTGCACAGCGAGTCAAGGCGCTTGGCGAAGGACTTGGTGAAGCCCTCCGGCATATGCTGGGTGATCAGGATGCCCGGGCAGTCCGACGGCATCTGCATCAGGAATTCGCGGATGGCTTCCGTGCCACCGGTCGAGGCGCCCACGATAATCAGTTTTTCCGAAGACATCAGCGGATTCCGTAATTGCGGCAGGGCGACACTGCCCTCCCCGGCCGCGCCGGCGGCTGGCAAGGTGCGCGCCCGCACCTTGGCTTTCGACGCCGCACGGATCTTGTCGGCGATCAGGTCGGTGTACTCGCGCATACCGGTCTGGATCGAAATCTTGGGCTTGGTCACGAAATCGACCGCGCCCAGCTCCAGCGCGCGCAGCGTGATTTCGGAGCCGCGCTCGGTCAGCGAGGACACCATCACCACCGGCATCGGGCGCAGGCGCATCAGGCGCTCGAGGAAGTCGAGGCCATCCATTTTGGGCATCTCGACGTCCAGCGTCAGCACGTCGGGATTGGTTTGCTTGATCAGTTCGCGCGCCACCAGCGGGTCGGGCGCCACGCCCACCACTTCCATATCGGGCTGGCTTTTGATGATTTCGGTCATTACGCTGCGGATCAGCGCCGAATCGTCGCAAATCAGGACTTTGATCTTGTTCATTTTTAATACCTAGTTTCTTAGAACAGCTCGACCTCGCCCGCCACCGGTTTCGACTTGAGGCGGTTGGCGTATTCGTTTTCACGTTGCGCCAGGGTGTCGTTATGGGTTTGCATCAGTTTTTTCACGAGCACCTTGCCGGTGCGCGGGAAGAAATACACCTTCCTCGGATAAATGTCGTTGAGGTCCTCGGCCACGATGCGGATCTTCTCGTTCTTCAGGAAGGTCTGTACGAAGGCGGCGTTACGCTCGCCCACGTTGATGGCGGTGAAGCCCTTCAGCACCGCGCCGCCGCCGAACACCTTGGCTTCCAGGTTTTCGCGCCGCGCGCCGGCTTTCAGCAGATCGTTGATCAGCACCTCCATGGCGTAGGTGCCGTAGCGGGCGGAGGCCGACACCGGGCTGCCGGTATCCGCGCCGCCGTCCGGCAGCATGAAGTGGTTCATACCGCCCACCCCCGTCACGCGGTCGCGGATACAGGCCGAGACGCAGGAACCCAGCACGGTGACAATCAGCATTTCCTTGTGGGTGTAGTAGTACTCGCCCGGCAGGATCTTGGCCGCGTCGCAGTCGAACGTCCTGTCGTAATAGACGTTGGTGGCGAAATGTTCTTTGTCCATGTCATGCTCACTATCGTTGTGCTGCTGCGTGGCCCGGCGCGAGCTTGCGCTCGTCCAGCTCATAAACGGTCTTGCCACGCAACTTCAAAGCGTCCGACACGTAAAGGAAGTTTTCGGAATGCCCGGCGAACAGCAAGGCGTCCGGTTTCATCAGGGGCACGAAGCGCTTCAGGATCTTGCGCTGCGTCTCCTTGTCGAAATAGATCATCACGTTGCGGCAGAAGATGATGTCAAAGCCGGGGCGGATGTCCCATTTCTCGTCCAGCAGGTTGATTTGCCGGTAGGTGATCAGCTGGCGCAGCTCCTGGCGCACGCGCGCCATGCCTTCGTTGGCGCCGCGCCCCTTCATGAAGAAGCGGCGCTGCTGCTCGGGCGTCAGCTTTTCAATCCTCTCCATCGGATAGACGCCGTTGGCGGCCGTGGCCAGCACATTGGTGTCGATGTCGGTAGCCAGGATGTGCACCGGCGGCGTCAGCGTGTTGAACGCTTCGCAGCAAGTGATCGCGATCGAATACGGCTCCTCGCCAGTGGAGCTGGCGGAACACCAGATATTGATCGGCTCCCCGCGTTTGGCCTTGATATGCTCGGCCAGCAGCGGGAAGTGGTGCGATTCGCGGAAGAACGACGTCAGGTTGGTGGTCAGCGCATTGGTGAACGCTTCCCACTCGCCGTTGCCCAGGCGCCCGCCTTCCAGGTCATCCAGGTAGCGTACGAAGGTCGTGATGCCGGTGGCGCGCAAGCGTCGCGCCAGGCGGCTGTACACCATTTCCTGCTTACTGTCGGCCAGCGCAATGCCGGCCCGCTTGTAAATCATCGCGCGGACCCGTTCAAAATCCTTGCCGTTGAAATCAAACTCTTTCACGGTCTCTCTGGTCAGCGCCATATTGTTTGGCCTCCGCGGTGGACTACATTAAAACTCTTCCCAGTCGTCGCCGGATGGCGCCGCTGCAGCCAGCTTCTTCGGCGGCTTGGGTTCACTTGCTGCGGCAGGCACCACGGCCGTGCGGCGTGCCGGCGCGGCCGGCTTGGCCTTGCGCGGCGCCGGTGCTGCGCGCTTGGCGAATTCGTCGCCCGCCAGCTTGAAGATCGATACGGCTTCGGCCAGGTTGTTGGCCTGGTCCTGCATCGATTCGGCGGCGGCGGCGGCTTCTTCCACCAGGGCGGCGTTCTGCTGCGTCATTTCATCCATCTGGCCGATGGCGGCATTCACTTCTTCAATGCCGTGGCTCTGCTCCAGGGTGGCGGCGGTGATTTCGCCCATGATGTCGGCCACCTGCTTGATCGAGGTCACGATCAGGCCCATGGTCTGGCCGGCTTCGTCCACCAGGCGGCCGCCGGTATCGACCTTGGTCACCGAGTCGTCGATCAGGTGCTTGATTTCCTTGGCTGCTGCGGCGGAGCGCTGCGCCAGGTTGCGCACTTCCGATGCCACCACCGCGAAGCCGCGGCCCTGTTCGCCGGCGCGCGCCGCTTCCACCGCGGCGTTCAGCGCCAGGATATTGGTCTGGAAGGCGATGCCGTCGATCACACCGATGATATCCACGATCTTGCTGGACGATTCCTTGATCGAGCCCATGGTGTCGACCACCTGCGACACCACCTGGCCGCCTTTCTCCGCCACCGAGGAAGCGGATACCGCCAGCTGGTTGGCCTGGCGTGCGTTGTCGGCGTTCTGCTTCACGGTGGAAGTCAGGTTTTCCATCGACGACGCGGTTTCCTCCAGCGAGGAAGCCTGCGATTCGGTGCGGGCCGACAGGTCGGCGTTACCGGTCGCGATTTCCTGCGAGGCGGTGGTGATGGTATCGGTTGCGATACGCACCTGGCCGACAGTCTTGACCAGGCTGTCATTCATGTCTTTCAGCGCTTGCAGCAGCTCGGAGGTTTCGTCCTTGCCTTCCACCGAAACGTTGGAATCGAGCTGGCCGGCGGCCACGCGCTGGGCCACGCCTACCGCGCCGGACAGCGGGCCGGTGATGGAACGGGTGATCACCAGGGCGCATACCACGCCGACGGCGACTGCCACCGCTGCCAGCACCACCATCCACATGGTCAGGCTGCGGTCGCCCTTGTTGGAAGCTTCCTTGAACTGGGTGGTGGCCGCCTGCTGCAGGTCCACCAGCTTGTTCAGCGCGGCCAGGGCCTGCTGGTTCAGCGGGTCGATGCGGCCGGCGATCACCTTGGCGGCGCCTTCGGCGTTGAAGGCCATGATCTGGCCCATGGCTTCCTTGAAGGCGGCGTCGACGTCGTTTTGCAGGCTGGCGATATCGCTCAGCGTCTTTTTCTCGACATCGTTCAGGCCCAGGCCCTGCAGCTTGGTGCGCGCCGCGTCATAGCGGGCGCGGTTGGCCTTGACCTTCTCTTCTTCCTTCTGCATCAGGCTGACGTCCGACTGCAGGCCGATATTACGCATCGCGATGCCGGTTTCCAGCATGGCGCTCTTCATGGACTGCGCCTGGAATTCCTTGGCGTCGGCCAGTTCCAGGCCGGTCATCAGGGCCGACTTGTTGCGGTAGTTAAGGACATTGGTCAGCAGGACAGTGGCGACCAGGATCAGCAGGATCGCGCCAAACCCGAAACCAAGCCGGGTGCCTATCTTGAATTCTCGCACGTTCATTTTATTGTCTCTCTCTCGTATCCTGTGTATCTAGTTTTTATACGGGGCGCGGGGCGCCCCGGTTGCGGATCAAGCCGCGAGCTTCTCGCTCAGGCCCATTTCAGGGCTGGACATCAAGCGGCCGATGTCCACCAGGATCAGCATACGCTCATCGATGGTGCCCAGGCCGATCATGTATTCGGAACTGAAGGCGGTGCCCATGTCCGGCGCCGGCTTGATCTGGTCCGGCGTCAGCGAAGTCACGTCCGACACCGCATCCACCACCATGCCGACCACGCGGCCGTTGATGTTCAGGATGATCACCACGGTGAACTGGTCGTACACCGGCTCGCCCAGCTTGAACTTGATGCGCATATCCACCACCGGGATGATGATGCCGCGCAGATTGATCACGCCTTTGATGAACTCCGGCGCGTTGGCGATGCGGGTCACCGCTTCGTAGCCGCGGATTTCCTGCACCTTCAGGATGTCGATGCCGTATTCTTCGGCACCCAGCTTGAACGCCAGGTATTCCTGGGAAGCTGCACCTGCGTTTTCTGCTTCGCTCATGGTTCTTCCTTCACTAAGTTTGATTCATCTACCAGCTGGCGCGAGGAGCGCACCAGTGCGGTCACGTCCAGGATCAGCGATACGCCGCCGTCGCCCAGGATCGTGGCGCCGGAAATGCCGGTCACCTTGCGGTAATTCGATTCCAGGTTCTTGACCACCACCTGCTGCTGGCCAACCAGTTCGTCCACGAACAGGCAGGCTTTCTTGCCTTCGGTTTCCACAATCACCAGGATGCCCTGGCACGGGTCGGTGAAGCGCGGTTCGATATCGAAAATCTGGTACAGCGGCACCAGCGGCAGGTATTCGCCGCGCACCTTGATCACCCGGCCCTTACCGCTGATTTCCTTCACATCTTCCGGCGCCGGCTGCAGCGACTCCAGCACGAAGCCCAGCGGCAGGATATACACTTCCTCGCCGGTCTGGATCAGCATGCCGTCCAGGATGGCCAGCGTCAGCGGCAGCGAAATCGACATGGTGGTGCCGAAGCCCTTGGCGGAACGGATATCGACCGTGCCGCCCATGGCGGTGATGTTGCGCTTGACCACATCCATGCCGACGCCGCGGCCGGAGACGTCGGTCACCTGGTCCGCCGTCGAAAAGCCCGGCGCGAAAATCAGCTGCCAGACATCGGCATCGCTCATATTGTCGGTCACCGGCAGGCCGCTCTGGCGGGCTTTCGCCAAAATCTTATCCCGGTTCAAGCCGCCGCCATCATCGGAGACTTCGATGATGATGCTGCCGCCCTGGTGCGAGGCGGACAGGAACAGGCGCCCGGTTTCGCCCTTGCCTGCGGCACGGCGCGCCTCCGGCATTTCGATGCCATGGTCGATCGAGTTGCGCACCAGGTGGGTCAGCGGGTCGACGATGCGTTCGATCAGGCCCTTGTCCAGCTCCGTGGCGGCGCCGCTGGTGACGAATTCGACTTTCTTGCCAAGCTTGGCGGCCAGGTCGCGCACCATGCGCGGGAAGCGCGAGAACACGAAGTCCATCGGCATCATGCGGATCGACATCACCGATTCCTGCAGGTCGCGCGTGTTGCGGGTGAGCTGGGAAATACCGCTCAACAGCTTTTCATGCAGTACCGGATCGATATTGCTGGCGCGCTGCTCGATCATCGCTTGCGTGATCACCAGCTCGCCCACCAGGTTGATCAGCTGGTCGACCTTTTCCACCGACACGCGGATCGACGACGACTCGGCGCCGGCTGGCGCGTGGGCCTGCTTCTCGGCTTCCTTGCGGGCGGCTTTCTTTTCCTGTTCTTCGGACGGTTTGGGCGCTTCCGGCGGGGCATCCTTGATGCCGGCCTTGGCGCGGATCACGTCCAGCGGCTCGAAGAAACCGTAGCCGCGCGCATCGTCGCTGGCGCCGGCTGCATTGGCGCGGATCTCGTCCAGCGGCTGGAAGAAGCCATAGCCTTCGCCGTCGCCCGCCGGTGCGGGCGCAGCGGACGGCGCGGCTGCGGCGCCACCACCTGCAGGCAACGGGTCGAAGAAGCCGTAGCCCATCTCCGTTTCCTTGCGCTGGCGCTCGGCATTCTCGCGCGCGGCCTGGGTCGGGCTCAGGGCCGGCAGTTCGCTCACCTGCATCTGGTCGGCGTCGATCACGAAAGAGCAGATCGCCACGATATCGTCCAGCGATTCGTGGGTGGTGACGATCATGGCGTGGCGCTCGGCGTCCAGCGGCATCAGTTCCACATGGCCCATCAGGCCCAGTTCGGCCGCCAGCGCTTCCACTTCCCGGTGCACCATCGGCGGCAGCTCCAGGCGATAGCGCTTGCCGCCGCTGTGGTCGACCGCCTGCACTTCCGGCGTGCTGAAGCCTGACGCCACCGGCGCCATCGCTTCAATATGCACGTCCTGCGCCAGCTCCTGCAGCATCATGCGCACATCGCCCACGGCTTCCAGGTCGACGGCGCTGCCCAGGCGATGGCCGTCCAGCTGCATCTTCAGGATGTCCTTGGCCGCCAGGAAGGCGTCCACGTGCGTGGACGTCAGCGCCATTTCGCCCTTGCGAATACGGTCCAGCAGCGTTTCCAGCACGTGCGTGATCTCGCTCATGTCGGTCACGCCGAACGTGGACGCGCCGCCCTTCACCGAGTGCGCGGTGCGGAAAATCGCGTTCAAGTCTTCCTCACTGGGCGACTCTACATCGACGCCCAGCAGCAGACGCTCCATTTCAGCCAGCAGTTCTTCCGCTTCGTCGAAGAAGACCTGGTAGAACTGGCTAATATCGATGGTCATGCCATACCCCTTAATTAGCCAATGACCTTCTTCACTACCTCAATCAGACGTTGCGGGTCGAAAGGCTTGACCAGCCAGCCGTTGGCGCCGGCAGCGCGGCCCTTGGCTTTCATCTCATCGGACGATTCCGTGGTCAGCATCAGGATCGGGACCTTGGCATAGGCCGGCTGTTCGCGCAGCAGCTTGATCAGCTGCAGGCCGTCCATGCGCGGCATGTTCTGGTCGGTCAGCACCAGGTCCACGGTTTGCAGCTTGGCCTTTTCCAGACCGTCCTGTCCGTCGACCGCTTCCACCACCTGGTAACCCGCGGCCTTCAGGCTGAATGCCACCATCTGGCGCAGCGAGCTGGAGTCGTCGACTGCAAGAATTGTTTTAGCCATCTTTTTATCTCACTAAGTAAAATTTTTATCGTATTCAGAACAGTTCGATGTCGCCGCTTTCCAGGTGCTTCTGGCTGACCGCCTTGCGCAGTACGCTACGCAGCTCCAGGCTCTGGATCGCCAGCGCCATGCTGACCTTGCTGAGCAGGTCGACAATTTCGTCGCTACCGGATTCCGGCACCACTTCGGCGCCGTGGGCACCCAGCGTCCCCAGGAATTCGCGCAAGCCGGTCACGCGCTTCAGCGTGCGGTCGATCAGCTGGCTGGTCATGTCCTGGAACTGCATGCTGGTGATGGCGGCATTCACATAGCCGCTCACCTGCTCGTTCATCTCTTTCAGTCTTGCCTTGTCCTCATCGGATGGCTCGCCGCCCTGCAGCAGCAGCTCGATGGTGGCTTGCTGCGCGCTGACCGCCTCATGGATGGCCATGAAGTTGCGGGTCAGCTTGTCGATCGCTTCTTCCAGCAGCAGATTGGTCTGCAGCAGGTCGGTCTCGACTTCCGTCAGGTGGCGGCGGCCGTGGTCCGAGACGCCGGACAGCAGCCGTTTCACGTGGGAGCCAAGGATTTTCTTTCTTGTCATAACTGTCTCTATTATTTCTTCCCTGCCGGGGCCGGGGCGGCCGCAGCGGGCGGCGCTTCGGCTTCAGCACCGACTTGCACTTGCTTGCCGCCGTCGCGCAGCACGTTTTCTTCCGTCTTCTTATTCATCACGATAATGCTGATGCGGCGATTGATCGGGTTGAACGGATCTTGCCGGTCCAGGTGGGCGGCGCCGGCCAGGCCCACCACGCGCAGCATCTTGTTATCGGCCAGGCCGCCATGCACCAGGGCGCGGCGCGAAGCGTTGGCGCGGTCGGCCGACAGCTCCCAGTTACTGTACCCCGTTTCAGTGAAATACGGGGTGGAGTCGGTATGGCCCGACAGGCCGATCTTGTTCGGTACATCGTTCAGGGCCGGCGCGATGGCTTCCAGGATTTCCCGCGCATAGGGCTGCAGGTCGGCCTTGCCGGCGCTGAACATCGGGCGGTTCTGCAAGTCCACGATCTGGATGCGCAAGCCTTCGCTGGTAAAGTCCAGCAACAGCTGTTCCTTGAATTTTTTCAGCTCGGCGCTGGTGTCGATGGTCATTTCGATACGCTGGCGCAGCTGCTGCAGGCGGTTGCGCTCCTCCGCCTCGAGCGCCTTCTTGGCCGCATCCAGGTTGAAGGTTTTCTGCTGCTGCGGATCGTCCGCCATCTTGACCTGGCCGGTCTTGCGCGACAGGTCGGAACCGCCGCCCTGGATCACGGACGAACTGTCGCCGCTGCCCGAGCCGCCCTGCATCGCCACCTTGAGCGGCGTCTTGAAATATTCGGAAATGCCGTTCAGGTCGCCTTTGGTGGTCGAACCAAGCAGCCACATCAACAGGAAGAAGGCCATCATGGCCGTCACGAAGTCGGCGTAAGCGATCTTCCAGGCGCCGCCATGATGGCCGCCCCCGCCCTTTTTGATCTTCTTGACGACAATGGGCCGCAGGCCTTCTTCAGCCATGGCAGGTCCTCGCTTCCATTACTTCGACTTCGATTTCTTGATATGGTCTTCCAGCTCGGCGAAGCTTGGGCGCTCGGTCGAATACAGAACCTTGCGGCCGAACTCCACCGCCAGCGCCGGCGCATAGCCGTTCAGGCTGGCCAGCAGCGTCACCTTCACGCACTGGAACATCTTGGTCGACTCTTCCAGCTTCTGCTCCAGCAGGCTGGCCAGCGGGCCGACGAAACCGTATGCCAGCAAAATACCGAGGAAGGTACCGACCAGCGCTTTCGCAATCAGGATGCCCAGCTCGGATGGCGGGATACCCACCGATTCCATGGTGTGCACCACGCCCATCACCGCTGCCACGATACCGAAGGCCGGCAAGCCATCGCCCAGTTTGGCGATGCAATGGGCCGGCACATGGCCTTCCTGGTGGTGGGTTTCGATCTCGTTGTCCATCAGGTTCTCGATCTGGAAGGCATCCATATTGCCCGACACCATCAAGCGCAGGTAGTCGGTCATGAACTCGACGATATGGTGGTCTTCCAGCACGGCCGGGTACTTGCTGAACAGCGGGCTTTCTTCCGGTTTGTCGATATCGCCTTCGATCGACATCAGGCCTTCCTTGCGCACCTTGGACAGCACATCGAACAGGAGCGACATCAGCTCCATGTACAGGTCCTTGGTATAACGCGAGCCCTTGAACAGGCCAGGAATCGAACCCAGCGTCGCCTTGATCGCCTTGCCGTTATTACCGACGAAGAAAGCGCCAACCGCCGCCCCGCCGATCATCAGCAGTTCGAGGGGCTGGAACAGGGATGCCAGGTGGCCGCCATTCAGCGCGAAACCGCCAAAGACGGACGCGACGACAATGATGTAACCGACGATGACTAACAAGCGCGCAAACTCCCCGAAAGCTAGTTAAAAGCAATAATATTCCACAGTGGAACTACAATAACGTGAAGACGCCTCTGCGGCAAGGAAAACTGCCTCTAAATCACTCTTATATAGAGTGGTGGCCCGCCCTCTGTGGTAAGGATGGTCTTGACGCCGCCTGAGGCTGGAATATCAAATTCGTAACTGGCCAGCAAACTGCCGGGACGCATCTCGTGCTGGGCCTTGCGCCACAAGGCCGGCATGGCGGCCGGCGACAGATAAGCGAACACCAGGTCGTAATCGGCAAAGTTCAACTGGTCATAGTCGCCCCGCACAAAGCGCGCGCGGCTGCCGGCCAGCGCGGCCCGCAGGCGCGACACCAGCCATGGCACCGGGGCCAGTTCAATACCAATGGCTTCGGACTCCGGCCGTGCGGCAGCCATATGCAAGGTGAAGCCACCCAGCCCGCTGCCGATATCGATCATGCGCAGCGCCCTGCCCTGCGGCAGTTCGGCCAGCACAGCCTGCCACACGGCGCGGTTGGACGGGTAGTAAGGAACCTGGGTGCGGTAGGTAGACCAGTACCAGCCCAGCAGGATGAGGAAGGCGGCGGCGGCCAGCCAGGTCGGCATGTGCAGCGCCAGGCCGGCCAGCAGCGCCAGCGGGAACAACAGCTGGATCGCCAGCCACCAGCGCGCCAGGCCCAGCTTCCAGCTGAGGGCGGCGGCCAGACCGCCTTGCAGCAGCGCCGCTTGCAGCAGCGTCAGGCCGGCGCCCGCCGCATCAGCGGCAACAGCCAGCGCGGCGCATGGCAGCACCGCGCCGGCCTGGACCAGCAGCGCCTGGAGGGCGGGAATCTTAAGCGGCGAGCGCTTCGGCGGCATCCTTGGCCTTGCGGGTCTTGCCGGCACGCGAAGGCATATGGCACAGGCCGCACTTATAGTCGCGGTTCAGGTCCATGGCGTCGACCACGAATTTGCCCTTGCAGCAGGTGCAAGGCTTGAGCTGCAGCATATTGCTGCCAGCGAATTTGACCAGGGTCCAGGCGCGGGTCAGCGAGAGCAGCGGCTCTTCGCCCGGCGCCGGCGGCATTTGTTCCAGGTACAGCTGGTAAGCCTTCATCACGGCGCGGATGCCGCTGGCGCCAGCGTGTTCGACCAGGAAGTTATGGATGTTCATGAACAGCGAAGAGTGGATATTCGGCTGCCAGGTCAGGAACCAGTCGGTCGAGAAAGGCAGCATGCCTTTCGGCGGCGACACGCCGCGCAGCTCCTTATACAGCTTGAGCAGGCGTTCGCGCGACAGCGACACTTCCGATTCCAGCAGCTGCAGGCGGGCGCCCAGGTTGATCAGCTCAATGGCCAGCTGGATTTCCTGGGCCTCGGTCACCACACTCTTCTTGGTCATGGCGCGCTCCTTAAGCGATTTCTTCGACTGCCTGGCCGGCCATCAGGATCGCGGCGTGCGACTGGGCCAGCGAACGGTCCTTATTGTAGTTGGTCAGCATGCCCAGGATGGCGCTGTCGTCGAAGCGGAAGCGGGCCAGCATCATATTGCCGCCTGCCAGTTTCAGGATCTGGGCATTGCTCATGCCTTCGATCAGGTCGGCGATATCAGCCGAGATACCCAGGCGGAAGATTGCGGTGACCTTATCGGCGCGGATCATTTGCTGGGCGAGCATCAGGTAGCTCAGGTTCGCGTCGCGGATTTCAGCCATCATGTCGTTTGCGGTCATGTCCATCTCCTGTCGGTTTCAGCTTGCAACGCAAATGTTCGTTGCCGTTGAGACACATTCTGCTGGAGGGGCCAAAAAGCACAAAGAGGCGGGAATCTGTATTTTGAGCCGGGAATAGACGAAGTGACCCCGTAGGACTTTGTCCTACAGAGCTCTGCCCATAGAGGGGCAACACCAGTATTGGTGCGGGTTTGCGGGGCGGTCGGGCTCGCCAAAAACTCAGGAGCCGAGGGTAAAAATGCGATATCGCGGAGATGCTTTTTTGCGACATCTGAACTGGTAACGGCAGGGTTTTGAGGAACTTTAGGGTTTTACGCAAAAAATTTTAAATTTTTTTCGCACCACCCAAACTGCCGAACAGCAAGCCTTTTACCGGGCTTCTAAAAACGGTAACGGCAGGACTTTGGGGAACTTTAGGGTTTTTTGAAAAAATTTTTGAAAATTTTTTAATTCCTTGCAAATCAATGACTTAATGCGAAAACCGGCACCCCGGTGCCTGACCAGCAGGGTCAGGCACCCGACTGGCAACCGCCGCAGGCTGGTACCTGACCCGGCGGGTCAGGTACCGGTTTGCCGGTTTTCAGCGTTCAAACGTTGCTACAATCTCACTTTCTTTAAGCCTCAAGGAAAGCCCCGCATGATTTCCCGCTCCGACTGTCTGGCCCGCGATGCCGCGGACGCCCTGGCGCCGCTGCGCGAGCAGTTCGACCTGCCCGCCGGTGTTATTTATCTGGATGGCAACTCTTTGGGCGCTCGCCCGAAGGCCGCCCTCACCCGCGCCACCGAAGTGATCGCGAAAGAATGGGGCAAGGACCTGATCACCAGCTGGAACAGCGCCGGCTGGTTCGAGATGCCGAAACGCCTGGGCGACAAGCTGGCCCCGCTGCTCGGCGCCCAGGCGGGCGAAGTGGTGGTCACCGATACCACCTCCATCAACCTGTTCAAGGCCCTGGCCGCCGCCATCCATGACCAGGCCAAAGCCGCGCCCGGCCGCAAGGTCATCCTCACCGAACGCTCGAACTTCCCGACCGATATCTATATGGCCCAGGGCCTGGCTTCCTGGCTGGACCGCGGTTACGAAGTGCGCCTGGTCGACAGCCCGGAGCAGCTGCCGGCCGCCATCACCGCCGACACCGCCGTGGTGATGCTGACCCACGTGAACTACCGCACCGGCTACCAGCACGATATGGCCGCCACCAGCGCCCTCGCCCACCAGCATGGCGCGCTGATCGTGTGGGACCTGGCCCACTCCGCCGGCGCCGTGCCGCTCGACCTGCATGCGGACGGCGCCGACTACGCGGTCGGCTGCACCTATAAATACCTGAACGGCGGCCCCGGCGCGCCAGCCTTCATCTGGGTTCCGCAGCGCAACCAGGAAAAATTCGCCCACCCGCTGTCCGGCTGGTGGGGCCACGCCAACCCGTTCGCCATGGCGCCCGACTTCGCGCCGACCAAGGGCATCGGCCGCGCGCTGTGCGGCACCCAGCCGGTGACCTCGCTGGCGATGGTGGAATGCGGCCTGGACGTGTTCGCGCAAACCGGCATGGACGCGATCCGCGCCAAGTCGCTGGCCCTGACCGACCTGTTCATCGCGCTGGTCGAGCAGCGCTGCGCCAACCATCCCCTGGGCCTGGTGACGCCGCGCGAGCACGCGCGCCGCGGTTCCCAAGCCAGCTTCACCCACCCGCATGGCTACGCCGTGATGCAGGCCCTGATCGCGCGCGGCGTGATCGGCGACTACCGCGAGCCGGAAATCATGCGTTTCGGCTTCACCCCGCTGTACACCAGCTTTGCCGACGTATGGGATGCGGTGGAAATCCTGAAGCAGATCCTGGACGATAAAGCCTACGACATCAGCGCCGCACGCGGCGCAGTAACCTGAACATCATGACCGATCAAAAGAAAACCGGCGCCGAATGGCATGGCGCGCAGATGGACTTCTCCAAGTCCATGAGCTATGGCGACTACCTGGGGCTGGAGAAAATCCTGAACGCCCAGCACCCGCTGTCGCCCAACCATAACGAGATGCTGTTCATCGTGCAGCACCAGACCAGCGAACTGTGGATGAAGCTCATGCTGCACGAGCTGCACGCCGTGGTCGACCATATCCGCCGCAACGACCTGCCGCCGGCCTTCAAGATGCTGGCGCGCGTGGCGCGCATCATGGACCAGCTGGTGCATGCCTGGGATGTGCTGGCGACCATGACGCCGCCGGAATACACCGCGATCCGCCCTTACCTGGCCTCGTCCTCCGGCTTCCAGTCGCACCAGTACCGCGAGATCGAATTCATCCTCGGTAACAAGAACGCCAATATGCTGGCGGTGCACCAGCAGGCGCCCGCAGCGCACGCGGTGCTCGACGCCGCCCTGCACGCGCCCTCGCTGTACGACGAAGCGATCCGCCTGCTGGCCCGCAACGGCCTGCAGATCGACGCCGAGCGCCTGGACGGCGACTGGACCCAGCCGACCGTGGCCAACGAATCGGTCAAGAACGCCTGGCTCGAGGTCTACCGCGACACCAGCCGCTACTGGGCGCTATACGAGCTGGCGGAAAAGCTGGTCGACATGGAGACCGCGTTCCGCTTCTGGCGCTTCCGCCACGTCACCACTGTCGAACGCGTAATCGGTTTCAAGACCGGCACCGGTGGCACCGCCGGCGTATCCTACCTGCGCAAGATGCTGGACGTGGTGCTGTTCCCCGAGCTGTTCGCCCTGAGGACCGCGCTATGACCGCCACCACGCTCGAGCCCGTGTCCACCTTGGGGTCAGGCTCTTTGGTGGACACGACCTCAGCTTTGCGTTCGCCATTGCCCCTCGCCCCTTCGGTCGCCATTACAGCCGACCTCGTGTCCACGAAAGAGCCTGACCCCAGGGTGGACACGGGCTCGAGCGTGGCGGCGCGGGCGCTTGTCCTGGCCGCTGCCCTGCTGTGCGCGGCGCCGGCCCAGGCGCGCGATGACCGCGCTGGGGTGTTTGACTATTACGTGATGTCGCTGTCCTGGTCGCCGGAATACTGCGCCGGCCGCGGCGGCAACGATCCGGTGCAATGCGCCGATGGCCGCCAGCTCGGCTTCGTGCTGCATGGCCTGTGGCCGCAATTCGAGCGCGGCTACCCTGAAAGCTGCGGCCGCGTGAACATCCCGGGCCGCCTGCGCGACCAGTACCAAAGCCTTTACCCCTCCCCCAAGCTGCTCTACCACGAGTGGAACAAGCACGGCACCTGCTCCGGCCTCGCGCCGCAGGACTACCTGTCCCTGAGCGCCAAACTGAAAGACGGCCTGAAGATCCCGGCTGCCTTCGCCCGCCCGCAACAGCCGGTGCGCGTCAGCCCCGGCCAGTTCGAAGCCGAGTTCCACAAGGCCAATCCATGGCTGGCGAAAGACTCGGTGCTGCCGGTGTGCGGCTCCGGCGGCCGCTTCCTGCGTGAAGCGCGCGTCTGCTACGCCAGGGATGGCAAGTCCCGCAGCTGCTCGACGGAAGCCATCGCCTATTCGCAAAAGAGCTGCGGCCAATCCACCTTCCTGATGAAGAATGTGAAATGACCGTCCTTACCCTGGCCGGCCTGTGGAATTCGGGCCCGCAGCACTGGCAAACCCACTGGGAACAAAAACACGGCTGGCAGCGCGCCCCGCACCGCGATTGGGAAACACCCGACCGCGAAGAATGGGTGCGCGAACTGGATGCGGCCATCGCCGCCTGCGAACGCCCGCCGGTACTGGCCGCGCACAGCCTGTCCTGCACCCTGGTGACCTGGTGGGCCGCCGCCCATGCGCAAACGCCCGAAGGCGCAGCGCGTATCGCCGGCGCCTTCCTGGTCGCGCCAAGCGATGTCGACGCGCCCAGCTACCCGACCTGCACCACCGGCTTCCAGCCGATGCAGCTGGCGCGCCTGCCTTTCCCCTCGATCGTGGTGGCCAGCACCGACGACATCTACGTCAGCACCGAGCGTGCGCGCCAGTTTGCGCAGGCCTGGGGCAGCGAACTGCACCTGGTCGGCGCGGCAGGCCACATCAACGGCGACGCCGGCTACGGCCCCTGGCCGGAAGGTGAAGAATTGCTTCTCGGATTCGTGCGCCGCACCAGCACACGTTAAGCGGACAATCGGCTCGGGGGATTACGAGGAGCCGTTATGAAAACTCATCTGCGCCAAGGGCTGGTTGCACTGGCCCTCCTGATCGGCAGCGCGGCCGCGCAAGCCGATCCCACCACCTACACCGCCAACCTGAGCGGTGCAGCGGAAGCCACACCGAACGCCTCGCCCGGCACCGGCAGCGTGACCGTGGTCTTTGACATCGCCACCCACTACCTGAGCATCTCGTCCAGCTTCAGCGGCCTGGTTGGCACAACCGGGGCCGCCCACATCCATTGCTGCACCGCCGTTCCGGGTGTCGATGCGGCCGGCGTTGCCACCATGGTGCCGACGTTTGCGGGCTTCCCGTCCGGGGTGAACAGCGGCAGCTACGCCGCCGTCTTCGATACCTCGCAGGCTTCGTTCTGGAACGCCACCTTCATCACCAATAACGGCGGCACCACATCCGGTGCGGAAGCGGCCCTGCTGGAAGCCCTGGGATCCGGCACGTCCTACTTCAACATCCACTCGTCGGTTTATCCGGCGGGGGAAATCCGCGGTTTCCTGGCGCCGATTCCAGAGCCGGCCCAGGCCTTCCTGCTGCTGGCCGGCCTGCCGCTGCTCTGGCTGCGGCGCCGGCGCGCCTGAGGCTTAACGCGGGATCGGGTTGCGCGCCGCCACGTTCAGCATATTCCAGGAACGGATCACCGCAACCACGAAGCCCAATTCTGCGATCTCCTCGGCGGAGAAATGCTGCTGCACGCGGGCATACGCTGCGTCGTCGGGATCGCGCACCGGAATCGCGTTGATCAGTTCCGACCATTCCAGCGCGGCGCGCTCGCGTTCGGAGAAGAATGGCGCCTCGCGCCAGCCCGCGACCGCGTTCACATGGCGCGGGTCGACATCCATCTTCAGCAAGTCCTGGTAGTGCATATCGATGCAGAAACCGCAGCCATTGATTTGCGAAATACGCAACAAGACCAGGTCGACCAGCTTTTTACCCAGCAGCTCGCGGTTCAGGCCATTCGACAGGGCCAGCAGGTGCTGGAACGATTTCTGGGACAGTTGGAAGTAGTTGTAGCGCAGGGTGCTCATGGTGGATCCTTTCAGTCTGATGGTGAAGACCGCACTGTGCGGCCTTCTTGTCCATTAGACGGAGCAGCCCTGCGTTTTGTGACAGCTCAGTGGAAAATCCCTGCCAGCTTGTCGGGATTACGCACCACATAGATGCCGGTGATGCGCTGGCCGTCGCTCAGGAAGCCCTGGGCCGACTCCAGCTGGCCGTCCACAAAGCGCAGCAGGCCAGGTTCGCCATTGACCATGGCCGGGCGGTATTCGATGGCACCCAGCTTGTGCATGCCGGCATACAGCGCGGCAATCTTGTCAGGATCGGTAATGACAATGCCGAAGGACTTGACCTTGCCGCCGCCGTCGCCCACCAGCTCCAGGTCCTCGGCCAGCAAGACGCGCACGGCAGCCTTGTCGCCGCTCGCCGCAGCCTCCACGAAACGCTGCAAGAGCTGGCGGTGGGTGCCGGCCGGCACGTCGAAGCGCGACTGGCCTTTCTGCACCCGCTCGCCGGCCCGGCTCACCATCTGGCGGCAAGCCGCCTCGGACTTGCCCAGCTGCTCGGCCACCTCGTCGTAGTCGTAATCGAACACCTGGCGCAGCAGGAAGGCGGCGCGCTCCTCCGGCCCCAGGCGCTCCAGCATCCACATATAGGCCAGCGACAGGTCGCTGGCGCGCTCCGCCTGCACTTCCGGCGTTTCCTCGTCGACGGCAACCAGGGGTTCGGGCAGCCACAGGCCCTCGTAGGCTTCGCGTTCGGCGATGGCGGCGCGCAGGCGGTCGATCGACAGCCGGGTCACCACCGTCACCAGCCAGGCTTCGGCCGACTGCACGCTGCGCGTATCGGCGCCCTGCCAGCGCAGCCAGGCGTCCTGCACCACGTCTTCGGCGTCGGCGCGGATGCCGAGCATGCGGTAGGCGATGGCGAACAGCCGCGGGCGGTGCGCGGCGAAAGTGATTTCATCGGTCATGCACGGGACTATACCCGACCTTGTTCACTTTCAGCAGGACCTCGCGCAGTTCGCGCACGCGCGGCGGTTTGCTCAGCACCTCGTCCACGCTGGCCGGCTTGGCGTCCACGTCGCCTTCCGGGATCAGGCGCTGGCCCCAGCCTGTCACCAGGATCACCGGCGTGGCCGGCGACAGTTCCTTGATGCTGGCCGCGACCTTGCGGCCATCCACGTGCGGCATGCCCAGGTCGCTGAACACCGCGTCAAACGGTTCGCTCGACGCCTGCGCCATGCGGAAGCGCTCGATGCCGGCCGCGCCGCCATCGGCCGCCACCACCATGTGGCCATCGCGCTGCAGGATCGAGCGCATCGAGGCCAGCACCGCCGGGTCGTCGTCGATCACCAGCAGGCGCATCGGTTCGGCAATGGCCACGCTGGCGGCCGGCGCTTCCAGCGGCGGGATATTGGCGTGCGCCTGCGGCAGCGGGAAGGCCAGCGATACCGTGGTGCCCACGCCCAGCGCCGACTCCACCTGCACCAGGGCGCTGTGGCGCTCGGCCATCGAGTTGACCGTCGCCAGCCCCAGGCCGCTGCCGCGCTCACCCTTGGTCGTGAAGAAGGGATCCAGGCAGTGGCGGCGCGTGGCTTCATCCATGCCGACGCCGCTGTCCACCACGTCCACCAGCACATGCTCGCCGGTACTGCGGGTGCGCAGCGTCAGCGCGCCGCCGTCCGGCATGGCGTCGACCGCGTTGAACACCAGGTTGGTGAGCGCCTCGCGGATTTCCGGTTCCGCCCCCATGATGGACGGCAGGCCGGGCGCCAGTTCCAGCTTCATATTGATCACGACGCCGCGCTGCTGCGGCATGTCGCTCCAGCGCGCGCGGGTCAGGTCGACCACCTGCTGCGCCAGCACGTTGAGGCTGACCGCGCCCAGCTCCACCTGCGGCTCGCGGCGCCGGTACAGCTCGCGCATGCGCGCCACGGTCGCCGCCACGTCGTCGATAGCGCGCGCAATCACCTGCAGGTTGCCGCGCCCGGCCGCGCTCAGGCCGCTTTCGGTCTCCAGCAGCGATTCGGTGTACAGCGCCACCGGCGAGATGGCGTTGTTGATGTCGTGCGCAATGCCGCTCGCCATCTGGCCCAGCGCGCGCAAGCGTTCCTCGCGGGTGACCGATTGCTGCGTCGCATGCAGCGTGTGGTAGGCCTGCTGCAAGGCGCCGTACAACTGGGCCTGGCGCGCCGCCAGGGCCGCGTGTTCGCTCAGCTGGCGCAGGAATTCGCATTCGCCGCTGGAAAACGCGTTGGGCGCCACGCGCGCCACCGCCAGTACCCCGAACACCACGCTTTCGGCCTGCAGCGGCGCCAGCACCAGGCAACCCAGCCCGCCGCGCGCCAGACGGCGCGGGAAGGGGAAGTCCGAACCGCCGATATCCGGCTCATACACCAGCTGGCCTTTGACGCAGCGCGACAGGCCGTTGTTATCGATCGACACCTGGGCGCCCTCCTTCAGCGCCGCATCGCCCGGCAGGCGGGCGTTGCCCAGGCCGACGCAGCTGGCCTCCAGCACGCCGTCCTGCAGCAGGAAGACGCAGGCGAAATCCACCGGCAGCTGGTCTTCCAGGTTACGCACCAGCACCTGCAGGATGCTGCGCAGATCCTGGCGCTCGCCGATCGAACGCGTCATCTGGTGCAGCAGGCTGAGCCGGGCCAGCTGCGCCTGCACTTTCAGTTCGGCGCCCTGGCGCTCCGCCATTTCGCTGTGCAGGGCGGCATTGGCTTGCACCAGCTCATCACGCGAGACGGTGGTGGTGCGCAGGCGTTCGGTCATGCTGTCGAAGGCGCGCGCCAGGTCGCCCACCTCGTCGACCGCCTTCAGATTCATACGGAAGTCCAGCTTGCCCGCCCCTACCTGTTCGGCGCCGCGCCGCAGGCGTTCCAGCGGGTGCGCCACGCTGCGGATGGTCAAGGCCAGGGCGGCCAGCACGGTGAAGGCCAGCAGCAGGCCGAGGGCGGACGCCACCACGGTAGCGTTCTGCTGCGCGGCCAGAACCCCTTCCCGGCTCAGGCGGGCCAGCAGTTCGGCATCGCCGATCATGGCCTGGGTGCGCGCCATCAGCTGGCCGAACAGGCGCGCTTCCAGCTGGCGCAGCACGTCCGCCTTGTCCGGCGCGTCGCGCAGGTCCTGGCGCACCACCACCAGTTCGGAAAAATGGCGCGCCAGCAGCGGCAGGTTCTGCTGCAGGGAGTTCAGCAGGCGCTCTTCTTCGCGGCCGCGGAACACGTCGTCGCGCAGCAGCAATCCTTGCAGCGACTCCTTGCGCAGCTGCCATTGCACGTTGGCGCGCCGCTCCTGGGTCTGGGCAAATTCCAGCGACAGGTAGCGCAGCGATACCACGCCCGACGCGATTTCGCCAGCGCGCTCGTTGCGCATCAGCTCCAGCTTGACCTGGCGCGTGGCGCCCAGCATCAGCACCACCGCCAGCGCCACGCCGGCCAGGCACAGCCACTGGGCCCATTTGAGGCGGGTGATTATTTTCATGGCGTTCTAATGGATGACGGTGACGGCGGCCGGCCGCACTTCAACCAGGCCTTCCAGATACATATTGTCGAGGAAATTGGGCATCTCGCGCGAGCTGCCCAGGCGGTTGCGGATGGCCCAGCGCGCGCGGTCCTCCAGCGCCAGCAGCAGCGACTGGTCCAGCTCGAGCCCGAAGTGGTAGTTCGGCCAGGCGTTCAGCACCTCGTCGCGGTTCAGATGGGCGGTGGCCGGCAGCACGCCGTACAGCTCCTGCGGCGCGCGCTCGCAGTAGGCCGACGCTTCGGCCAGGGCGCGCAGCACGCGCGGGATGACGGCGGCGTGCTGGCTGGTAAAGCGCTGCAGTGCCACCAGGTTGTAGATGCTTTCATAGGCCTGTTCGCCGGAAAAGCTGACCGCCGCATCGCCCAGCTGCTTGACGGTGGCGCCCAGGAACGGCTCCCAACCCGAAATCGCATCAACCTCGCCGCGCTGCAGCGCCTGGCCCAGCTCTTCCGGTTTGTAATTGACCATCGTCACTTCGCGCCCTTCCATGCGCTGCCAGTTCAGGAACACGTCCAGCGTAAAGTGGCCCGAGGTGCCTTGCGACACGCCGATCCGCTTGCCTTTCAGGCTGGCCGGCGTCACCACCCCATGGTCGCGGCGGCCGACGATGCCGTGGTCCTTGCCGGTGCGGAACAAGGTGGCCAGCACCTTGACCGGCAGGCCGTCCATGGCGGCGAACACGATCGGGATGTCGGCCACGGTGGCCACGTCGGCCTTGCCGTCCAGGACCGCCTGCAGCGACGCCTTGCCGCTCGAGAAAGGCAGCACCTTGACCTGCAAGCCCTGGGCCGCGAAATAGCCGCGCGTCTGGGCCGCCACCACGGCGCAGGTGCCGACATATTCGGTATTGGCGGCGATCACCAGCGGCTCCGCCGGCGACGCGGGCTGCCGGTTCCGATGCCACAGCCAGGCCACCGCCACTGCCAGCAGCAGGAACAGCAGCGCCAGGATTTGCATGGTGCGGCTACGCATGTTGCACCAGTTGCGTCGTTTCCGGCGCCAGCTGCAGCTCGATCCAGAACGTGCTACCCTGCCCCGGCTTGCTCTCCACGCCGACAAAGCCCTGCATGGCTTCCACCACGCGCCGCGTCAGCGCCAGGCCCAGGCCACTGCCCTCTTCGGCCTCATCGCGCGCCAGCCGGTTAAACGGCTGGAAGATATGCTGCAGCTGGTCCGCGTCCAGCCCCGGTCCGGTATCGGTCACAGAGATGCGCAAGCGTTGGCCCTCCGCTGCGCTGCAGGCCACTGCCACCTTGCCCTGCTCGCGGTTGTACTTGATGGCGTTGGATAACAGGTTGATCAGCACTTGCACCAGGCGCGTGCGGTCGGCCCGCAGGCGCAGCGGCGGCACCGCGCCAAAACCCAGGCTCACGTCGTGCTTGGCGGCCAGCGGCGTCACCATCATGCGGCACTCCTGCAGCACGGTGGGCAGGTCGACCGCCTCGATCGCCAGCGGCACCTTGCCGGCCTCGATGCGCGCCAGGTCGAGGATTTCGTTGACCAGCTTCAGCAAATGCTGGCCGGATTGAACGATATTGCGTGCGAAGCGCTGCTTTTCCAGCTGGGTGGCCGGCAGCTTGTCGGCCGCCAGGATTTGCGCAAAACCGAGGATGCCGTTCAACGGCGTGCGCAGTTCGTGGCTCATATTCGACAGGAAGCGCGATTTCTCGGCGTTGGCATGCTCGGCCGCCGTGCGCGCCTGCTCCAGGCGCTGGTTGGCCTCCGCCAGTTCTATCACGTTTAGCCGCAGCTGGCGTTCCAGTTCCGCATTGGCCAGGCGCAGGCTGCGCGTGGCCTGGGCTCGCGCCAGCACCGGCAGCAGCGAGGAAGCCTTGAACGGTTTGACGATGTAGTCGAGGGCGCCGGCCTGCATGGCGCGCACCGCGGTCGCGATGCTGCCTTCCCCCGTCATGATGATGCAGGCCAGGTCGGGGTCGCGCTGCATGGCGGCCTTGACCAGTTCAATACCGTCCATGCCGGGCATGTTCAGGTCCGACAGCATCAGGTCGAACGATTGCGCCTGCAAGCGTTCCAGCGCCGACTCGGCACTGCCGCAACCCTCGGCTTCATACTGGTATTGGCGCAGCACATCGCACAGGGCCCCGGTCTGGGCGCTCTGGTCATCGACGATCAGGATACGCAGCTTGCGGACATCCGTCATGCAATCCTCGCGGGATGCGGGAGTTGCATCGATTATGCCGTTCCACAACTGGTTAAAGTCTCACCAAATCTAACGCCGCGACAACACCTGGAAGCGCGGCAAGCGGTGTACCACGCGGTACTCCAGCAGTTCGGGCACGTCGGCACTGAAATAATTGATGAAATCGAAGATGGGGCGGCCCTGCTCGTCAGTTTCCAGCAACAACAGCCGGGGCGGCTTACGGTAAAAGTCTTCGGCAAACGTGGCGTGGACCCAGCGTATCGCGTTCTGCTGGCCGGAGCGCTGCATGGCTAGCACAAAGCTCATGGTCGGGATACGCGTCGAGGTACCAATGCCAGGTTCGGTCACCAGCGGAAAATTCATCTGGCAGGTGGAGAAGATGATGACCGGCCCACCGCCCAGCTCGCGGATGACGGGCCCGAACTGCGCCGGATAGGGGTTGACCGTGCCGCCGTGCCGGACTGCCCCCGCCAGCGCCAGCAATGACACGGCCAGCATGATGGCTGGAATCACGGCCGCATGGCGGTGCGACATCGCCGCCGCTGCCGCCTGGCCAAACAGCATCCAGGCCAGGGAAACGGCAGCGATCCAGTGGTAGGAAAAGCCTTTGTGCTGCACCAGGGCGGCCAGCACAAAACCCAGCGCCGCCAGGCCCAATACGGTCTTGAGTGGCGAGTCGAAACCGCGCACCAGCAGCGCCAGGAACACCAGGATGCAGGTCACGTAAAAGTACGGCACGTCCAGGAACACCATCCAGCCTTCGGTATAGCCCCAGTAGCCGATGGCCAGGACCCGCAGCATTTCCAGGTAGTGGGGAGCGAACAGCCAGGCGGCGGCCAGGTACGCCAGCAACAGCGCCAGCGCCACCAGGCAGCCCACGGCCAGCCGGCGCTCGCGCCGGAAGGCAAACGCCTCGACCAGCATCGGAACCAGCAGGAAGTGCGGCTTCAGCGCCAGTCCGAGCGTGGCCAGCGCCGCGACGCCGGCCTGCACGGTGCGCGATTGCGCCTGGCCCCCGCAGCGGCGCGCCGCTTCCGCCAGGTAGGGCAGGATGCACAAGAAGACGATGTGCTCACGCTGCCCGAACTCATATCCCGGCAGCAGCAGCGCCACATAACTGCCCGCCGCCAGCCAGCTCCACCAGTGCCCCGGACTCAGCGCGCCCCGCAGCAGCTGCGCCGACCAGGCCAGCGACAGCAGTCCCAATGCCAGGACACACAGCCGGAACACCTGTTCACCGCCAACCCCGGTCAGCTGCGCCAGCCAGGCGATGGGCAGGTTGAGCCACACGATCAGCGGCGGGTTGATCTCCATGACATCCACATACAGCGTCTCGCCGCGCAACAACCTTCCGGCCGCGTGCAGCAGGTACGACACATCATGGTTGAAGACGTAGAAGAAGCAGGCGGCCAGGCCGCAAGCAGTTGACAGCAGCACCAGCAGCGGCGGCGCCAGCTGCAGCCAGCCGCGCCGCGCCGCCAAGGCCGGCTCCGGGAGTGCACTGCTTTCAAGGAAGCTGTCTGACATGCCGGGTTCCTGTCGATGGGCTTGAGCGATCTTAACAACAAAAAGCTGTGCCTGCCAGAATGCCTCATGCCCCGGTCAGGCACAGCGCCGGGCGCCCTGGGCCGTCTGGCCATCGTGGGCGTGCTCGGCCTGCTGCTGACCTGGCTGGGCACTGGGCTCACCGGCAACGTACTGCTTCGTCCTGCGCGGTTTCCAATTCCGGTTGGGCTTGTTCAGGAAATCGAACGGGCATTCGGCTAACTGAGGATTCCACGCCACACTCGCGGCTGATTTGCTGATGAGTAATAGCGCTGAGCTTTTTCCACTATTAGAATTGTTCCAGCCGCCGCCTATTTTCTGGGCCGATGGCAGCATGGAATGCAATCACCCCAACGCCAGGCCCCTCAGGAAAGCCCGCACGAGCTGCCAGCCAGCCCGCAATCGCTCACGGGCGCCTCCAGTCATCGCACTGCGATGACCATCATGACCATACTTGCGCTATGGCTGGCCAGCCACCCCTGGCGAGGCTTATGGCACGACAGCATCCTGTACGCCGTGCAGGCACTTCGCCGCTTATCGCCTGCGAACTACCAGAACGACCTGTACTTCCTATATGGATCGCAGGACGCGTTCACTGTATTCAGTCCGCTGTACGCCACCTTCATCAAATTGTTTGGCCTGGACAGCGCTGCGCTCCTGCTCCAAGCACTCGGCAGCGGACTTTGGGTTGGCGCCGCCATTTTCCTTTTGCGCGCCATGTTGGGCGGTCTCTCGTTCTGGCTAGGCCTGACGATGCTCATGATATGGCCTGCCAGCTATGGGCCCGATCCAGAGGTCTTCCAGACGGGCGAACCGTTCCTTACGCCGCGCCTCTTTGTAGAAGGCCTGGGCATGCTTGCATTGGGCTGCTTTGTACGCGGACGCTACAAGCTGGGCATGCTGCCAGCGGTTGCTGGGCTGGTATTACATCCCCTTATCGCCATCGGTCCGATCATGGGAGGCATGCTGTTCCTATTCTGGGGCAAGTGGCGGGCCTTGGGCGCTGCATCGACCCTGTTCGCCGCCACTGCGTGGATTGCGACAAGGTCTGGACTTCCCGTATTTGATCGCCTCTCCCTCAGCATGGACGCCGAATGGTTTGCGGTTGTGTCGCAGATCGCCCCGATGGTGAGTTGGAAGGCATGGGAGGCACACGAATGGATCAGCCGCACTCTCGTGGCCCTGTGCCTGGTGCTGGCCGCCGCGCGCCTCTCCAGTGGACTGGCTGCGCGCTTGTTTCTCTGCACCGCCCTGCTAGGCGGGGGCTCCCTGCTGGCGTGCTGGATAGGTACCGGGATTTATGACAACCTGCTGATCATCCAGGTCCAGCCATGGCGCGCGCTGTGGCTGACGCAACTCTGCGCCTGGATTGCACTGGCCTGGCTGCTCGGCCAATTCTGGCAACGCGAACGCTTCATCCAAGCCTTGCTGCTGGCGCTCTGCCTGGCGGCGTTGACGCGCAATACCGTCGGCGGCGCGATTGCATTGTCCGCCGCTGCCGCCCTTTGCTATTACGTACCGCGCCCGCCAGTCCACTGGCCGCGCTGGGGCAACCTGGTGGCACTGGCCAGTGCAGGAGTGCTGCTGATCGCATGGGTACTGGAAGTGTCGCACACGACGAAGGAAATCGCGGCAGAAATTTCATCGCCGGAGCCTTCCTGGCTGGCCGTCTTATGGGTCATGAACGCTTTCAATTTCGGCTTAGGGGCGGCCGCTGGCACCGTCTTATTGTTGGTCGTTTGGCGCTGGTGCGGAAGCCACCGCAAAGGGTTGCAACTGGGCGGCTTTTCCCTGGCTTTCGCCGTCCTGCTCTATGCGGCACTCTATGCGGCCTATCCCGGCAAAGGAAAATATGACTTGTCGCGTGAAGGAAAACTCGCGGTGCAGGCTGCATTCCTGCCGCTGATCCCTCAGCATGCGGTGGTGTACTGGCAAAACAATGTACTGGTCAGCTGGTTCACGCTGCAGCGCTCCGGCTATGCCTCCGTGGCACAGATGATTGGCGTCGTCTTTAACAAGGGTACCGCCATCGAAGGCAAGCGCCGCATGGAGCGCATACAAAGGCTTGGCGGGCTGGACTCCCTTATTGTGCAAAACAATCTGCAGGCAATGAAGGGGGTCAAATCACTGCCTGCCGCGAGTGCCGCTGGCCTGCAATATGTTTGTGCCGATACTGCTCTGGATTTTGTCGTGCTGACGACGCAATTGGGCGGGGCCGTCGCGCAAGCGCAAGATGCGCCTTACGATAAAACCTATTATCTATACGACTGTGCGCGGATGCGCGGAGGTAAGCCATAATGCTCAATAAATCCCAGAGCAATATCGCCCAGTTCCTGCGCTATACAGTCGTTGGCGGCATGGCCTTTGTGGTGGACTTCCTGTCCCTCTACCTTCTGGTGCAGTTTGCCGGCATGCACTATGTAGCCGCCGCCTGCCTGGCTTACCTGGCCGGCATGGTTTGCAACTACATGTGCTCCATCCACTGGGTGTTTGGTTTCCGCCGGGTAGCGCATTGGCAGCACGAATTTGCGATTTTTTTCTCGATCGGAATCGCTGGACTGGTGCTGAATGGTTTGTTGATCAGCCTGGGCGTCGAGGTATTCGGTTTTGCCTACCTGACGGCCAAGCTGTACGCGGGAGCATTGATCCTGCTGTTTAACTTCACCGCGCGCAAGGTGCTGCTGTTTTCAGCCATCACCTTGCAACGCCCGCGAAAGTAGTTATTTCGACAGCAGCATCTCGTTCATGCGCTTGACGAAGGATGCCGGGTCGGCCAGGGTGCCGCCTTCGGCCAGCAGCGCCTGGTCGAACAGGATGTGGGCCCAGTCCTTGAACTTGTCGCTGGCGGCGTCCTCGTATTTCAGGCGCGTCACCAGCGGGTGCTGCGGGTTGATTTCCAGGATGGGCTTGGACTCCGGCGCAGCCTGGCCGGCGGCCTTCAGCATGCGCAGCAGGTTGCCAGACAGTTCGTGTTCGTCCGCCACCAGGCAGGCCGGCGAATCGGTCAGGCGGAAGGTGACGCGCACTTCCTTGGCCTTGTCGGCCAGTGCTTCCTTCATCTTGCCAACCAGTTCCTGGTACTGGGTTTCGGTCTCGGCGTGTTCCTTCTTTTCCGCCTCGTCTTCCATGGCGCCCAGGTCCAGGCCGCCCTTGGCCACGGAATGCAGCTCCTTGCCTTCGAAATCGTTCAGGAAGGACAGCATCCACTCATCGACGCGGTCGGTCAGCAACAGCACTTCGACGCCCTTCTTGCGGAAGATTTCCAGGTGCGGCGAGTTCTTGGCGGCGGCGAAGCTGTCGGCGGTAACGTAGAAGATCTTGTCCTGGCCTTCCTTCATGCGGCCGATATAGGCTTCCAGCGACACGTCCTGCACCTCGCCCTCATTATGGGTCGAGGCGAAGCGCAGCAGCTTGGCCAGGCGGTCCTTGTTGGCGAAGTCTTCGCCGATGCCCTCTTTCAGCACCTGGCCGAATTCGCTCCAGAAGGTGGCGTACTTGTCCTTCTTTTCCTGCTCGTCGGCATTGGCCAGTTCTTCCAGCATGCCCAGCACGCGCTTGGTGGAGCCTTCGCGGATCGCCTTCACGTCGCGCGACTCCTGCAGGATTTCACGCGACACGTTCAGCGGCAGGTCGGCCGAATCGATGACGCCTTTGACAAAGCGCAGGTAGGTCGGCATCAGCTGCTCGGCATCGTCCATGATGAACACGCGCTTGACGTACAGCTTGATGCCGCCGCGCTTGTTGCGGTCCCACAGGTCGAACGGCGCCTTGGCCGGGATGTACAGCAGCTGGGTGTATTCGCTGCGGCCTTCGACCCGGTTATGGGTATAGGTCAGCGGCGCGCCGAAATCGTGCGACACGTGCTTGTAGAACTCCTCGTACTGTTCCTGGGTGATGTCGTTCCGGTTGCGGGCCCACAGGGCGCTGGCCTGGTTGATGGCGGCCGGCGCCTCGGCGCCTTCCTTCTTCATCAGGATGGGCAGGGAAATGTGGTCGGAGTACTTGCGGATGATGGATTCCAGCTTCCACTCGTTCAGCAGTTCGTCCTCGCCTTCGCGCAGGTGCAGGATGATGTCGGTGCCGCGGCCGGCCTTCTCGATCTGCTCGACCGAGTAGTCGCCCTCGCCCGCCGATTCCCAGCGTACGCCTTCGCTGGCGTCCAGGCCGGCGCGGCGCGATTCAACGGTGATCTTGTCGGCCACGATAAAGCCGGAGTAAAAGCCCACGCCGAACTGGCCGATCAGGGCGGCATCCTTCTGCTGGTCGCCGGACAGGCGGCCGAAGAATTCCTTGGTGCCCGACTTGGCGATGGTGCCCAGGTGGGAAATCGCCTCCTCGCGGCTCATGCCGATGCCGTTGTCGGAAATGGTGATGGTGCGGGCTTCCTTGTCGAAGCTGACGTGAATTTTCAGTTCATGGTCATTGCCATACAAGGTGTCGTTATTGATCGCCTCGAAACGCAGCTTGTCGGCCGCATCGGATGCGTTCGACACCAGCTCGCGCAGGAAAATTTCCTTGTTCGAATACAGCGAATGGATCATCAGCTGCAGCAGCTGCTTGACTTCCGCCTGGAACCCCATGGTTTGTTTATTTTCTGTCATATTCTCTGTCTGATCAGGAAGTGCTTAGGAACCATCCATATAGGGCCGCCAGGCGCCATTTCAAGGGCCCGGCAACGTTTCAAAAATACAACTTGTGATGGACAAGCAGTTATCATTCTCTTAGCATGGTATTAACAGAAGCACCGGAGATACTGTGACCAACGAAGGCCTGTTGCACGCCAATCTGCCGAAGGATACTTCGGATGCTTCCATGGTGCGCTGGATGCGCCTGGTCCTGGCAGTGGCTTGCCTGTTCACCCTGGTGGTGGAGCCGGCCGGCCGCCTGGATTTCCTGTCATTAGGCGTGTTCCTGGCCTACCTGCTGCAAAGCGTGACCCTGCTGCTGCTGGCCAACCGCTCGATCCTGGTGCGCAGCAAGCTGGTGTACTGGCTCGACGTCGGCTGGTTCACCCTGATGGTCTACGTCACCGGCGGCAATTCCAGCTTCTACTTCCTACTGTTCTTCTTTGCCATCCTGACTTCGGCCTTCAGCCACGGCTTCGAGGAAGGCGCCCGCATCACCATGGTGGCCTCGCTGGCCTTCGCCCTGACCTCGTTCTACACCCACAGCGACTCCGAAATGGCGCTGCTGATGCTGCGCGCCACCTTCCTGCTGGCCCTGGGCTATATGATCGCGCATTGGGGCGGCATGGCCATGATCCAGCGCCAGCGTATGGGCTTGCTGCATGCGGTGAGCCAGATGTCCAACCCGCGCTTTGGCGTCGACCGCACCATCAGCTCCGTGCTCGAGCAGACCCGCCAGTTTTACCGTGCCCACAGCTGCATCCTGCTGATGCACGACAACAGTGCCGCCAGCTGGACTTTGCGCTCGGCCAACGCGGCCAATGCGGGCCGCCCCATCCATGCCAGCAACCTGGCGCCGGACGCCGCCGCGCCGCTGCTGGTCTGCGGCGAGGACGCTATCCTGCTGCTGCGCCAGCCGCGCGGGCGCTGGCTGCGCCGCCAGATGCAGCTGAAAAGCTATGACGCCGAACACCACCGCTGGGTGGCGGTCGAATCGGAATCGGGCGAAACCTTGGCCGAACTGCTCGATGCGCTGTCCCTGATAGCCGTCCCACTGCCATTGCGGCGCGGCTCGGGCCGCCTGATCGTAGTGTCGCAGCGCCACCATTTCAGCCGCTCGGACGCCCTGTTCCTGCTGCAGATCGCGGCCCAGGCTTTCCCGGTGATCGAAAACATCGAACTACTTGACCGCATGGCGTCGGAAGCGGTGCTGCGCGAACGCGAGCGCATCGCCCGCGACTTGCACGATACAACCATCCAGCCGTATATCGGCCTGCGCCATGGCGTGTCCGGCATCCGCCTCAAGGCCGATCCCGGCAATCCGCTGGTGCCGGACCTCGACAACCTGCTGGATATGACCTCGCAGGTGATCCGCGACTTGCGCAACTACGCCAAGAGCCTGCGCGGCGGGCTGGAAATGAAGGAACCGGAACTGCTGATCGCGCTGCGCCGGCAAGCGACGCAGGTGCGCCAGTTCTACGACGTCCACATCAACGTGGAAACCAAGGGTGAGTTGCATATGAGCGACCGCCTGGCCGCCGAAGTGTTCCAGATCGTCAATGAAGGGATGAGCAATATCTGCAAGCACACCACGGCGCGCAACGGCTTTATCGAACTGGCCTGCGCCGCCGGCCAGCTCACGGTGCGGATTGAGAATGAATGTTCAGGCCAGCCAGTGCTAGACTTTACTCCTAGCTCGATCGCCGAGCGCGCTGCCGCCCTGGGCGGCATGGCGCGCGTGCAGCGCGGCCGCCAGAACAACACTGCAGTACAGATCGTGATTCCGGTGTGAGGTGCATATGGGGCTTGATAAACGAATCCGCATCATGCTGGTCGATGACCACAAGACCCTGCTGTGGGGCCTGGGTAAGCTGATTGAAAGCGAGGCCAGCCACATGATCGTGGTGGGCGCGGCGCGCGACTGCGACAGTGCGCTGGCCATGGCCGATGAAGTGATCCCCGACGTGATCCTGCTGGACCTGGACCTGGGCGGCACCAGCTCGCTCGACATCATGCCGCGCCTGATGGCCTGCAACCAGGGCGCGCGCGTACTGGTACTGTCGGGCACGCGCGACCGCGAACTGCTGGACAAAGCCGTGATGCTGGGCGCGCGCGGCGTGGTCAGCAAGGATGAGCCGGCGGAAACCGTGCTCAAGGCGATCGAGAAAGTCCATGAAGGCGAACTGTGGCTGGACGGCGTGATGCTGAGCCGCGTATTCGAAGCCATGCGCAATCCGCAAGCCACGCGGCGCCAGGATCCCGACATGGACAAGATTGCCCAGCTCACCGCCAAGGAGCGCCGGATCTGTAGCCTGATTGCCACAGGTGGGGGGGCCGTAAATAAGGCTTTGGCGCAACAGTTGTTTATTTCCGAGCACACTTTGCGCAACCATTTGACCGCGATTTATCACAAGCTGGGCGTGTCAAACCGCCTGGATCTCTACGTTTTTGCTACCAAGCACAGGCTCGACCAGGCCGACCTGTAGCGTCAACTTTGCCCACTAGCCCTACCGGCAGTGGCGCCAAAAATCTTTCTATCTACACATCTTCATTGAGCCGGGACAAATGTCCCGATTTGTCACAGAAAAAAGTGACAGCTGTCCTGCCCACAAAAGGACAGATGTTTGATGGAAGTCAAAACGCCCAAGCCTAAAGTGAACTCATCAGCACGGCAGACATGTCGGCTGAGACTAGAACCAGGCAAGGCCAACACAACCATGTCCGGAGTACAGAATGCGTGATCCACTGTTACCGCCAGCAATCGCAAGCTTCATTACAGATGAGCGCGGCAGCATGTTCTACGAATATGTACTTGTAGCCTCACTGACAGTTGTCGTCGGCATCATTGTGCTTCTAGCGCTTGGAAAAGGCAGGTGAAGCGGGCACTGTTCCGTGGAGCTGCAAACACTTTGGTGCACCACTCTAACTAGTACTGAAAGGAATCATCATGAAAGCCATTCAAAAATTCATCCGCGATGAACAAGGTGTAACCGCTATCGAGTATGGCCTGATTGCCGCCCTGATTGCCGTTGTGATCATCGCTGCCGTGAAGATCATCGGCACCGAGCTGGACAAAACTTTCGACAAAATCGGCACCGAGCTCAAAGCCGCCAACAGCTAACAGCATGTGCCTGTGCCTGGGGTTGCCCCCCCCGCTTCCCCAGGCGTTTTTTTAACTTGCCGGGAGGATGATCGTGAAGTCCGCCATCCAACGTTTCATCCGCAACGAGCACGCAGTTTCTGCCATTGAATATGCCCTGCTGGGCGGGCTGATTGCCGTCGTGATCGTAATCAGCGTCAATTTTGTCGGCACGCAGCTGCGTACCCTGTTCGAATACGTTTCCACCGAAGTTTCCAAGGCCATGTCATGAGCGCTGTACTCACCACGCCCAGTGCGGCCCGCAGCGCCTTGCTACGCAAGCTGTATGCCGAGCACGCCGTACTGATCGCCGTCGTGGCCTTGCACTTTTCCCTGGCCTTGGCATTGGCCTGGGCCTTCCCTGAAAAATACCACCAGAACCTGGGACTGGGCGGCTACCTGGGTAGCCTGGCCATGGGCTTGGTGTTTGCACTGTGCGGCTACACGATCTATGTCATGTTGTTCAAACGCCCGGCGCGCCTGGTGCACTATCTGTATCAGAACCTGCGCGCCTACTTGAGCGTCGAGCGCTTGCTGTTCGCGCTGCCCGTGCTGGCCCTCATCCCCCTGTTCGCCACCAGCTTCACCGTGGTGAAAGCCGCCGTACCGATGTTCCAGCCTTTCGCCTGGGATGCGCGCCTCGCCGCCGCCGACGCGTGGCTGCATTTCGGACGCCAGCCATGGGAATGGCTGCAGCCGGTGTTCGGCCATCCGGTCATGACTGCCATCGTCAACTATAACTACCACCTGTGGTTCTTCATCATGCTGTCGTGCGTGTACTGGCTGGCCTTCAATATGGAGCGCCGCACCTTGCGCATGCAGTTCCTGCTCAGCTTTGTCGTGAGCTGGATTGTGCTGGGAAATGTGGTGGCATTGATGTTTTCGTCCGTCGGCCCGTGCTTCTACGGTTTCGTCGTGCCAGGCGCCGACCCTTTCGCGGCGCAGTTGGCGGCGCTGCGCGAAGCCGACCAGTCCATCCCGGTACTGGCACTGCAAGTGCAGGACATGCTCTGGAACGACTTCAACACCCACGCCGGTACGAACGCGCTAAGTATTGCCGCCATGCCCAGCATGCATGTGGGCACCGCCGTCTTGCTTGCCTTGCTGGGTTGGCGCCTGAACCGCGCAGCAGGAATCGCACTCACCGTGTTTGCCATGCTGGTCATGATCGGTTCGGTGCACCTGGCCTGGCATTACGCGCTGGATGGCTATGCCGGCGGACTGGGTGCATGGATCATCTGGCACGCCTGCGGCCGCATCGTCCAACGGAGCGCACCATGATGGACCTCCGTAGCGCCCTGCCCGCGCTGCTGCTGGCCGGCCTGCTGGCCTGGGCGGTAGCGACCGATGTGCGCAGCCGCCGCATACCCAACCAGCTGGTACTGGCAGGCATGCTGGCGGGCCTGGCGCTGCAGGCCACTGTGACGCCGGGCGCCGGCTTGTTCAGCGTGCCGTTTGGCGCCATTGGCCTGCTGAAAGGCGCGGCCGGCATGGTGCTTGGCCTGTTCCTGCTACTGCCTATGTATGCGCTGGGCGCCATGGGTGCTGGCGACGTGAAGCTGATGGCCGCCATCGGCGCCTTCCTCGGCCCGCTCGACACGCTCGGCGCCGGTCTGTCCAGCGTGCTGGCGGGCGGCGTGCTGGCGCTGCTGGTGGCGCTGTTCCAGGGCAGCCTGCGCAAGGTGGGCTCCAATGTCAAGGTGATGGTGCTTGGCAGCGTCTTGCGCAGCATGTCGGGTGGCAGCGCCCGCGTCGATGCGCCGGTTGCCGCCACTGGCCAGTTGCCCTATGCCGTGGCGATTGCCACCGGTACTGTTGCCTACCTGTTGCTGACCCGTTACCTCGGCTGGAGCATACTATGAACACGACCAATATCCTGGCTTCGCGCGCCGTCAACGTGCTGGCCACCACGGCCCTGGCCTGCGTCTGGCTGCTGTTCTCCGCTGCCCACCTGCGCGCTTTCCAGAACTCGGGCGACTGGACCTACCTGCTGTTCGTCGCTTCCGAAACCCTGGTCGCCGTCCTGTTCGTACTGCGCTCGGAGCCGGCCGCCGTGTCGCACTCGCCGCTCGACTGGGCGCTGGCCATCATGTCGACCGGCGCCCCCTTCCTCTTCATTCCATCCACCGAAGGCGTACTGCCGGCCGGACGTGCGCTGATCGTCGCTGCCGTGCTCTTGCAGATTGCCGGCCTGTTATCGCTGAATCGCAGCTTCGGCCTGGTCGCGGCACGGCGCGAAATCAAGACCACGGGACTGTACCGCGTGATTCGCCATCCGCTGTATGCCAGCTATTTGCTGAGCTATATCGGCTACGTGCTGTCGAATACCAGCATCAGCAACATCGTGGCCTGCCTGGCAGCTGCCGCGCTGCTGGTGGCGCGCCTGCACCGCGAAGAGCGCTTCCTCGCGCTCGACAGCAATTACGTCCTGTATATGCGGCGCGTAAAGTACCGCGTCCTGCCGATGGTATTTTGAAAGGGGGCTGCCATGCCTGCCGATTTTGAAGAACCAAGCAAGCGCCCCTGGGCCGACGACCCGCTGCGGGTTCCTGCGCCGCGCACGGTGGAAGAGACCGGCCTGCCCTTCCTGCTGCTGGTGGAACTGACTTCCAAGATCCTGTACCAGCGCGGCCAGGTCAAGCTGAATGAGCTGGCCAGCCACCTCAAGCTGCCGCTGTCGGTACTGGACCCGGTGATCGCCTTCATGCGCACCGAGAAGCTGATCGAGATGATGCGCCGCGGGATCAGCAACACCGATGCCGACATCGTCTACAACCTGACCGACATCGGCCGCGCCCGCGCTGCCGAATTCGTGCGGCGCGACGCCTACGCCGGCGCGGCCCCGGTCACCTTTGCCGACTACGCCGAGCGGGTAAAAGGCAATAGCGTGGCCAATATGCGCATCAAGCGCGACCATATCCGTAAAGTATTCGACGGTATTGTCGCCAGTCCTGCGGTGCTGGACCAGTTGGGCGCCGCGATGAATTCCGGCCGCGCCATTTTCGTGCACGGCCCGGCCGGCAGCGGCAAGACCTACCTGGCCGAGCGCTTGAACGGGCTGCTGCATGGCCAGATCGCCGTTCCGCACGCACTGCTGGTGGACGGCGACATCATCCCCGTGTTCGACCCCGTGGTGCATACCGCAATTGAGGATATTGCGCCACCAGGCATGCTGTTCGACCGACGCTCACCGCGCGACCAGCGCTGGGTACGTAGCCAGCGCCCTTCCGTGATTACCGGCGGCGAACTGACGCTCGATATGCTGGACTTGCGCTTCGATCCCGCCACCCGCCTGTACCAGGCGCCGCCCCACCTGAAAGCCAACGGCGGCATCTTCATCATCGACGACCTGGGCCGCCAGCGCTGCTCGCCGGTGGAGCTGATGAACCGCTGGATCGTGCCGATGGATCGCCAGGTCGACTACCTGTCGCTGCAGAACGGCTACAAGTTCCCGGTGCCGTTCGATGTGGTGGTGATCTTCTCGTCGAACCTGCCGCCGGAATCGCTGGCCGATGGTTCCTTCCTGCGCCGCCTGGGCTACAAGATCCATGTCGGCCCGCTGCAGCCGGAGCAATACGAAACCGTGTTCCGCCAGGTGTGCCAGCGCTACTCGGTGCCGTTCGAGGCCGAAACCTTTGCCTGGCTGATGCGCCACCACCAGTTGCAGCAGCGGCCCCTGATGGCCTGCTACCCACGCGACCTGGTCTCGCAGCTGCGCGACCTGGCCGCCTACGAAGGACGCCTGCCCACCCTCGATGTCGATGCGCTGGAATGGGCCTGGAACAACTATTTTGCGGCATAGGGGAAAATCATGAGGAATACGCGAGCAATGATCATGATGGTGGTAGCCATCGGCCTGGCCTTCGTGGCTGTGGTGGTGGCGGCGCGCTGGATCAACGCCCAAGCCACCACAGCCACCGCCAAAGTGGCGGTGGCCCAGGTTGACATCAGCCTGGGCGCCCGCATCACGCCGGACATGATCCGGCTGGTGGACTGGCCGGCCTCGGTGCAGCCGCCCGGCGCCATCAAGGACGACAAGCTGCTCGAGTCGCGCGTCACCAAGAGCAGCATCACGCGCGGCGAACCGATCCTGGAAACCAAGCTGGCGCCGCCCGGCACCCAGGGCGGCCTGTCGGCGGTGGTGGCCGAAGGCAAGCGCGCCATGACGGTGCGCGTCAACGACGTGGTGGGCGTAGCCGGCTTTGCCCTGCCCGGCAACTACGTCGACATCCTGGTCAACACCCAGGAAGAAGGCAGCCGCAGCGGCGGCAAGGACCCGACCATTTCCAAGATCGTGCTGGAGCGCATCCTGGTGCTGGCCGTGGCGCAGGAATCCTCTCGCGACGAGACCAAGCCAAAGGTGGTCAATGCGGTGACGCTGGAACTGACACCGGAACAAGTGGAAAAGCTGGACCTGGCGCGCAGCGTCGGCAGCCTGTCGCTGGTGCTGCGCAACCAGATCGACCCCAATCCGGTGCTGACCAAGGGCGCCACCAAGACTACCTTGCTGGGCGCGCAGGTCGCGGCAGCGCCGGCGCCCAAGGCTGAAGCCCCCAAGCCCGCCGCCCCGGTACGCAAGGTGGCCAATGTGCCGCCGCCAGGCGTCAAAGTAGAGTTGATCAAAGGACTGGATCGCAGCAGCCAACAATTCTGAACGGAGCCTACCCATGAAAAGAATAAGCACCGCTGTACCGGCCATCTGTGGCGCCCTGCTGGTCCTGCCCGCCCTGCCCATGCCTGCCGCCGCCCAGGTGGCTGCCGAAGCGGCCGTGGTCACGCAGAAGCCCAAGATCAAGGCCCGGGGCACGCTGGAGGCAAAGAAACCGGAACAGGGTTCGATGCCGGTGGCTGAAGGCCGTACCGAGCTGGCCCCGGCCATGCAGCTGGCCGAGGGCAAGTCCAGCATCGTGCGCCTGCAGCATCCGGCGGCGCGGGTGGCAGTGGGCGATGCGCGCATTGCCGACGTGATCCTGCTCAATCCGAAAGAACTGTACATGCTGGGCCGTACCGTCGGCACCACCAACCTGATCCTGTGGCAAAAGACCGGCGACACCATCATCGCCGACCTGACCGTCAGCACCGACGTGGTGACGCTGCAGGATGGCATCGACAAGCTGACCGGCCAGAAAGGCATGGTCAAGGTGACCCCGGCGGCCGACTCCATCATGCTGAGCGGCGTGGTGCCGGACGTGGTGGTGGCCGACCATGTGCTGCAGCTGTCCAACGCCTACGTCACGCGGCCACGCCCGGCCGCCGGCGGCGCCGCGCCTGCTGGCGGTGCCGAAGGGGCGACCTCGATCAAGATTATCAATATGATGACGATCGCCGCACCGCAGCAGGTCATGCTGGAAGTGAAGGTGGCCGAAGTGTCCAAATCGCTGGTCGACCAGCTGGGCGCCAGCATCGGCGCCAGCCATGCGATCGGCAACTGGACCTACACCCTGCTGTCGAACCTGCTGACCGGCAATCCGGGCCTGCTGGACGCCTTCAACAAACGCAACGGCAACTTTCTCACCATCGACGCGCAGAAGCGCGACGGCCTGGTCAAGATGCTGGCCGAACCGAACGTGATGGCCATCAGCGGCCAGGAAGCCAGCTTCCTGGCTGGCGGCCGCATCTACATCCCAGTGGCCTCCACACCGGAAGGTGGCTTTACCCGCATCACCCTGGAAGAGAAGGAATTCGGGGTGGCGGTGCGCTTCACGCCGACGGTGCTGGCGGATGGCCGCATTAACCTGAAAGTGGCGCCGGAGGTATCGGAACTGAACAAGGAAGGCGTGGGCATTACCGCCGCCGGCATCACGGGCGGCGCCATCCTGCCTTCGTTCACCACGCGCCGCGCCTCCACCGTGGTGCAGCTGTACGACGGCCAGAGCTTTGCCATCGGCGGATTAATCAAGAACAACTCCAGCACCAATATCAAGGCCGTGCCCGTGCTCGGGGAAGTACCGGTGCTGGGCGCCCTGTTCCGCTCCAACGACTTCCAGAACGACCGCACCGAGCTGGTGTTCGTGGTCACGCCACGCCTGGTCAAACCGCTGCCGCCGGACTTCGCCGAGCGCCTGCCGACCGCCCAGGTGACCGATCCGGAACGCGTTTCCCGCATCTTCAACGGCAAGATGGAAGGCCCCGCACCGCAGGGCAGCAAGCCACAGAACCCACCCGCCAAGCCTGCCGGCGGCGGCTTTGACCTGAACTAGGAGGGCACCATGAACCATCGCTACTACCTGCGCGCCGGCTCCGTCCTGCTGCCGCTGGCGCTGGCCGCCTGCAGCGCGCCCGCGCCGCATACCGACCAGGTGCTGGGCCACTCGCTGACCGACATGAAGAATGCCCAGGTCATCAATCCGGCCGCCGACCGCAATATGGCAACGGTGTCGGGCATGCCTGCCAGTACCGCCAAGCTGGGCTACGACCAGTACACCAAATCGTTCAAAGCGCCGGAGAAGAACACCGGCGGCTTCACCCTTGGCCTGGGCAAGTAGGAGGGCGCCATGCGCAAGCCCGTCCCCAATCGACACCAGCAGCGCGGCTCCGTCGCCGTGATGACGGGCTTGATGCTGATGCTGGTCCTGATCCCGGTGTCCGGCCTGGTCATCGACTTGGGCCACCTGTACATCGTCAAGACCGAACTGCAGAACATGGCCGATTCGGCTGCCCTGGCGGCCGGCAAAGACCTCGACAATACCGATGCGGGGCTGGACAAGGCGGTCGCTTCCGGCATTGCGCTGGCCAGCAAGAACCGCTACGACTTTGGCCGGACCATGACGATGACGTCCGCCAATTTCCGTTTCGCCGACAACCCCGAAGGACCGTGGTACACGCTGGCGCAAAGCAAGGGCAACGCCACCGGCCGCACGTTCGTCGAAGTCGATACCCGCAGCGGCGGCAATGGCGGCGCCTCCACCACGATCAATACGTGGCTGATGAGAATTGCCGGCGACAACAGCACCTCGACCTACAGCATTGCCGTGGCCGGGCGCTTCGTCAACACCGTGACGCCGATCGGAATCTGCGCCATCGACCCGACCCGCCGCACAGCCAACTACAACTACGGCGCCTTCACAGAAATCGTCGAATATGGTTTCCGCCGCGGCATGTCGTATAACCTGTTCGGCCTGGGTACGCTGGGTGGCGCCAGCTCCGACCCTTACACCATCAACCCCATCAACTCGCCGCCAACTTGTGTCCCGGCCAACTCCTCGACCAATGTGACCGCCCCCTTCATCTGTGCGGGCAACAGCGCCGTGCTGCCGACCGGCATCGGCCAGGTGTACACCAATACCGGTGTGGCTGCCACGCTGTCGAAAGCCTTCAATTCGCGCTTTAACGACTATTCCGGCGGCTCCAAGTGCGACCCGGCTACCGCGCCGCCAGACAAGAATATCCAGCCCTTCAGTTCCGGCGCCGGCAATCCGCCGGCCAACTGGCAGGACTCCGGCGGCACCAGCCTGCCCAGCCAGATGTCGATCAACACCGTCACCGATCCTGTCAAGAGCGGCCTGAAGACGCCAGCCTATGCCCTGCCTCATGAAGCCACGGCCAAGGGCACCGATATCTGGCCCTCGATCTCCTTCGACCGAGGCGCCCTGGTCAACTCGCCGCAAGCCAGCTATGCCGGGCATGGCGTGACCTGGGCCTACACCCCGGCCGTGCAGTCCGACGGCAGCACCGCCATTTTGCCGGCGCAGGCCAACAGCACCAAGACCACCAGCAAGATGTATGGTTCGCTCGGCACGGCGATCGACTACATCAAGGAGAGCGGTACCGACAAATACCCCGACACCGTGGGTAACGGCTTTACCTCGCAATACGCGGCTCCCTACAACCAGGCCAGCGGACCAACCTTCCTGGCGCCCACCGGCCGACCCGGCGTCGAAGACCGCCGCATCCTGAATATCGTCCTGATCGACTGCAGCAAGCCGCCAACCGGCAGCGCCTCCTGCGGCGTGATGGACGCCGTCGGCATCGGCAAGTTCTTCATGCTGAAACCGGCCGACATTGCCGCGAACGAACTGTTCCTGGAATTTACGGGCCTGGTGGAACCGGTGCCCTCGTCCGAAGTCAAACTGTATAAGTGAACGCCATGCGCACCCGTCCATCAAACCAGCAATCCGGCGCCGCCCTGATCGAATTCGCGCTGGTGGCGTCCCTGCTGGTCCTGCTGCTGGCGGGCACCTGGGAGCTGGGACGCGCCTTTGCCTATTACGACGCGCTATCCAAGGCCACCCGCGACGGCGCCCGCTATATGAGCGTGGCCAAGAAGGCCGGCATCAAGACCATCTCGGTCGGCAAGGCGCAGGACCTGGTGGCGGCCGCCGCCACCGCGGCCAAGGTGCCCGACTTCAACAGCAGCAAGGTGCTGGTTACCTGCATCGACTCCACCAACAAGGAGACTCCCGACTGTGCCGATAACGAAGCACCGGCCAGCATCCGCGTCGAGATCGTCAACTATAAAGTCAGCATCGGCCAGACCATTCCGCTGATCGGCAATTCGGTGCGCAACATTTACCTGACACCGCGCACCACCATGCGCTATATGCTGTGAGGATGCCATGCGAGCCAGCCCATTGCTGCCTTCCCTGAAACGCCAGCGCGGCGCCGCCGCGGTGGAATTCGCCCTGATCGGCGGGCTGCTGATTGCGCTGATCTACGCCATATTCGAATTCAGCCGCATGCTGTTCGTCTACAGCAGCATGCAGGAAATCACCCGTCGCGGCGCGCGCGAAGCCACCGTGCGCTGGGTCGACCAAACCAGCACCATCAAGCGGCTGGCCCTGTTCGGCTCCACCACGCTGCCCGGCGGTCCGGAAGTTACCGACGCAAATATTTTCATCCGCTACCTGCAAGCCAACGGCATCGATGAAGTGACCACTACACCGCTCGACGCCGGCGACAACCTGGCCGCCTGCATCGACGCCACCCGCACCACGGAATGCATCATGTACGTGGAAGTTTCGGTCCAAAACGTGGTTTACACGCCCGTGATTTTCAAACCCGGCAAGATGAGCGTCTCGAAAATAGCGACCACCCTGCCACGGGCCACCACCACCGTCTACGCCGAAAGCATGGGCTTTGCCAACTAGATAGAGACCTATCATGAAGATCACCGCCATCTCCAGCAACGATAAGCAACTGTTCGAGATTGCCCGCATCCTGCGCGAACGCAGCCAGTCCGACCAGGTGGACGTGCTGCCTGGCCTGCTGGAAAAGCTGCCGCGTTTCGAGAGCGGCTCACCGGACCTGCTGCTGGTGGCGCAGCCGCTGCTGAATGGCGACGACCTGGACCGGCTGGAAACCCTGAGCGCCCAGTATCCCGACATGGCGGTGATCCTGGCCTGCACCCAGCAGACCCCCGACTTCCTGCTGCAGGCGATGCGCGCCGGCGTGCGCGAAGTGATGCCGATGCCGATCGATGGCAACGCGCTGCAGGCTGCCGTGCGCCGCATCGACGACAAGCGCAGCTACAGCACGCGCGCGCTGGGCAAGGTACTGGCGTTCATCTCCTGCAAGGGCGGCAGCGGCGCCACCTTCCTGGCCACCAACCTGGGTTACGCGCTGGCCGCGGCCGAGAGCAAGAAGGTGGCCCTGTTCGACCTCAACCTGCAGTTCGGCGACGCCTCCCTGTTCGTCTCGGACCAGCGCCCGGCCGCCAGCGTGGCCAGCGTGGCGCAGCAGATCCATCGCCTGGACGCCTCGCTGCTGTTTTCCAGCATGGTGCAGGTAACCCCGAACTTCCACGTGCTGGCGGCGCCGGACGACCCGACCCAGGCCAACGACGTGCACCCCGAACATGTGGACGCCCTGCTGCGCCTGGCGCGCCAGCACTACGATTTCGTCCTGCTCGACATCGGCCGCAGCCTGGACGCCGTTTCGGTGCGCGCGCTGGACCAGGCCGACATGATCTTCCCCATCCTGCAGGCCACGCTGCCGTATATCCGCGACGGCAAACGGCTGCTGCAAGTTTTTCGCTCGCTTGACTATCGCAAGGACAAAATCCACCTGATCGTCAATCGCCATTCGAACAGTGGCGACATCCGCCTGCGCGACTGCGAACAAGCCTACGGCATGGACATGTACCGCACCATTCCGAACCACTATGAAGCCGCAGCAGCCTCGGTCAACCAGGGCGTGCCGATCCTGCAGCTGCAGCGCACCAGTCCGATTTCCAAAGCATTGCAGGACCTGGCGCGTACCCTTGCCGGCGACAGCGCGAGCGAATCGCGCGGCTGGCTGTCCCGCATTCTCCAGCGCGCCTAGCCCCCAGGAACGCAATAAAAAACCACGGAGCCGATCATGCAGATCCCAGCCCAAACCCTCCGCAACCGCCTTGGCGCCACGCCGCCTGTCAATGGCAACGTCGCCAGCCTGCGTAATGCCGACGCGATTGACAACCGCGCCTACCAGCAGCTCAAGCACCGCATCCACCAGACCCTGCTCGACCGGGTCGACCTGGAAGGCATGCAGCGCCTGACCCAGGACCAGATCCGCGACGAACTGAAGATCCTGGTGGAGCGCCTGCTGGAAGAGAACATGGTGGTGATCAACGACAGCGAGCGGCGTACGCTGACGCGCGACATCCAGTACGAGGTGCTGGGTTTCGGGCCGCTGGAGCCGCTGTTGGCCGACCCCAATGTATCGGACATCCTGGTCAACGGGGCGCGCCAGGTCTATGTCGAGCGCAAGGGCTGCCTGGAACTGACCTCGGTCAGCTTCAACGATGACGCCCACTTGATGAAGATCATCGACAAGATCGTCTCGCGCGTGGGACGCCGCATCGACGAATCGAGTCCGATGGTGGATGCCCGCCTGCCCGACGGCTCGCGCGTCAACGCCATCATCCCGCCGCTGGCGATCGACGGCCCGGTGCTGTCGATCCGGCGCTTTTCGGCCGATCCACTCGGTCTGCAGGAGCTGATCAGCTTCAACTCGATGACCGAGGCCATGGCCACCATCCTGCAGGCGCTGGGCAAGAGCAAGGTGAACATCCTGATCTCGGGCGGTACCGGTTCCGGCAAGACCACCATGCTGAACGCCATTTCCGGCTACATCAGCCACAGCGAACGCATCGTCACCATCGAAGATGCGGCCGAACTGCAGCTGCAGCAGCCGCACATCGTGCGCCTGGAAACGCGGCCACCCAATATCGAAGGCAAGGGCGAGGTGACGCAGCGCGCCCTGGTCCGCAACGCACTGCGCATGCGCCCCGACCGCATCATCCTGGGCGAGGTGCGCGGCGCCGAGGCGCTGGACATGCTGCAGGCCATGAACACCGGCCACGAAGGTTCGATGGCGACCATCCACGCCAACACCCCGCGCGACGCACTGACCCGCCTGGAAAACATGATCAGCATGGGCGCCGCCGGCCTGCCGGTGAAAGCCATGCGCCAGCAGATCTCTTCCGCCATCGGCGTGGTGGTGCAGGTGGCGCGCCTGACCGACGGCAAGCGCAAGCTGATGTCGATCCAGGAGATCACCGGCATGGAAGGCGAAATGATCACCATGCAGGAGATCTTCTGCTTCAAGCAGACCAGCGTCGGCGCCGACGGCTCGGTGCAGGGCTACTTCAGCGCCACCGGGGTGCGGCCGCGCTTCGGCGAACGCCTGCGCACTTTCGGCGTCAGCCTGGCCGACGACATGTTCGACCCTACCATGCAAAAGAGGATGTAAGTCATGGACTATCTCTACTACATTACCGGCATCCTGGTGTTCGTGGCGGTGGTGCTGCTGATTGAGGGCATGTACCTGACCTGGAACTCGGCCAAGGGTCCGGAGGCCGAGCGCATCGCGCGTCGCCTGCGCATGATGTCGGCCGGCGGCCACACGGGCGGCGAAAACCAGTCAATGATCAAGAAGCGCCTGCTGAGCGAATCCCCGCTGCTCCAGCGCCTGCTACTGCAGATGCCGCGCGTGAGCCAGGTCGACCGCCTGCTGGAGCAATCGGGCCTGACCTGGACGGTATCGGACCTGATCGTGCTGTCCGTGATCTGCCCGGTACTGGTGGGCGGCCTGACGCTCTATCTGAACCTGCCGCTGTTTGCCGTATTGGGGCTGATGGCCTTTTCCATCAGCCTGCCGCTGCTCTGGGTGATCAACCAAAAGACCAAGCGGCTGCAGAAAGTCGACCATCAGTTGCCCGATGCGCTGGACCTGATCGGCCGCGCCCTGCGCGCCGGCCATGCATTCCCTACCGCCATGAAAATGGTGGGCGACGAAATGAGCGAGCCGATTGCCGACGAATTCCGCATCACGTTCGACGAAGTCAACTTCGGCATCTCCATGCACGACGCGCTGATGAACCTGGCCACGCGCGTGCCCAGCACCGACCTGCGCTACTTCGTGATCGCGGTGCTGATCCAGCGCGAGACCGGCGGCAACCTGGCCGAACTGCTGGACAACATCAGCCGCATCGTGCGCGAGCGCATCAAGCTGCTGGGCCAGATCCGCGTGCTGTCGGCCGAGGGAAAAATGTCGGCCTGGGTACTGGGGCTGCTGCCCTTCGGCGCGGGCCTGATGATCCAGCTCACCAACCCCGGCTTCCTGTCGGTGCTGTACACCGACCCGGCCGGTCGCAAGATGGTGGCCACCGCCATCATGATGATGATTGCCGGCGTATTCGTCATGCGCAAGATTATCCGGATTCGCGTCTAGGAGATTGAGATGACTTTAATTCAAATCGCCTTCCTCGCCCTGGTGTTCCTGCTGGTGTTCGGCAGCGCCTACCTGGTCATGTCGCGCTTCAGCACCGACCCGGTGCAAGGCCGCCTGAAACAGGTGACGGAACGGCCAAGCACGGCACGCCGCCGCGAACGCATCAATCCAAACCTGCTGGCGCGCATCGCCGCCATGCTGGCGCCGATCGCCAAACTGTCCGGCGCCGAAACGGAAGAATGGGAGAAGTCTGCGCTGCGCACACGCTTCATGAATGCGGGGCTGCGCCATTCGTCGATGGGTGTGCTGTATTTCGCGGCGAAAACCACGCTGGCGATTATCCTGCCACTGGCTATGTATGGTGCGCTGGTATTGATGAACTCTCGCATGACTGGCAACAGCCTGATGTTCTGGTTGTTGCTGGCTGCCGGCACCGGCTATTACCTGCCGAACATTCTGCTGCACTATGCAATCCAGCGCCGCCAGCTGGAAATTTTCGAATCCTTCCCCGATGCGCTGGACTTGCTGACCGTGTGCGTGGAAGCCGGCCTGGCGATGGACGCGGCCCTGCTGCGGGTAGGCGACGAGATCGGCATCAAGAGCCCGATCCTGGCCGATGAACTGCACCTGGTGACGCTCGAACTGCGCGCCGGCCTGGCCAAGGAGCGCGCGCTGCGCAACCTGGCGCTGCGTACCGGGGTGGAGGATGTCGATGCGCTGGTCGCCATGCTGATCCAGGCCGAGCGCTTCGGCACCAGCATCGCCGATTCGCTGCGCGTGCAGTCGGACCAGCTGCGCACACGGCGCCGCCAGCGTGCCGAGGAAGCCGCCGCCAAGATTGCCTTGAAATTGCTGTTCCCTTTGATTTTCTTTATCTTCCCATCGCTGCTGGTGGTACTGATGGGGCCTGCCTTCATTTCCATCTATCGCGTGCTGTTGCCAACGATGGCCGGCAACGGCTAAGAAAGGATTCGCCATGATCAAGCTCAAGCCAATCGCGTTGGCCGTAGTGGGTTGCGGCCTTCTGCAAGCGTGCAATGCTCCTACCGCACAGCGGCCGCTGGCCGTATCGCCGGTGGTGCGCGGCGATATGCCGGGCAACCAGGCCGCCAGCTGGAACCGGCTGGCGCGCTTCCATCACGAACGCGGCCAGCTGGCACTGGCGCTGGGGGCGTATGCGCAATCGCTGGCGCTGGATGCGAACCAGCTGGAGGCGCGCAACGCGGTGGCGGTGCTGGAGGCGCAGCAGGGCAACCTGGAGTCGGCCCGGCGCGCCCTGGTGGCGCTGGTCAATGACTATCCGGGCGAAGCCCAGCCGCACACCAACCTGGGCTATGTCCAGCACCTGATGGGCGACCATGCCGGGGCCGCCAAGACCTTGCGCCGGGCCATGGCGCTGGGCGCCGGGCCGAAAGCGTTCCAGAACCTGCAGCTGGCGGAAGCCTCGCTGCGCAACGCACCAATGCCGGCCGCCGACGAGCCGCAAATCGCCGCCGCACCGGCCGCGGCGGCTGCGCCAGCGGTCGTAGCCAGCGCACCAGGCGTTGTCACGGTAACCGAAACAGCAGCCGCACGTTCTGCGGCGATCCCGCCTGCGCAAACCGCCGCCGCGGCCGCCGCCACGCCTGCCGTGGCGACGGTGACCCCGGCGGCGGATGCGCAGACCACGGCGCCTGTCGCCGCCGTCCCGCGCAAGGAACCGCAGCTGCTGACCGTCATCCCCAGCTCCGCCCGCGAGATCGGCAGCCATATGGAACTGGTCAAGGTAGCCTCCAACGTCTTCGAGCTGAAGACCCGCCCCGCGCCCGAACCTGTGGCCGCCCCTGTCGCACCGGCGCTGGCCGTTGCCGCACCCAAGCCTGCCGCGCAAGCCGTGCCGCAAGCGTCCAAGCTGCGCATGGCCCGCCTGGAAGTCTCCAACGGCAACGGCGTCACCGGCATGGCGCGCCGCTTCCGCCACCTGCTGGGCGCCATGGGCATCCCGGTCGACCGCCTGAGCAACGACAAGCCATACAAGCAGGTCGCCACCACCATCCAGTACAGCCCGGGCTTTGAAAAGCAGGCCGCCAGCCTGCAGAAAGCCCTGCAAGGCAAGGCGCAGCTGACCAGCAAACAGCTGACCGCCAGCGACGTACGCCTGGTGCTGGGCAAGGATGCCAGCCAAAGCCTGACCGCAGCTACCGAAGCCGCCGGCCTGTCGCTGGTAGCCCTGCACGACGACGACAACAACTAAAAAGGGGTCGCACATGTTGACGCAATTGAGGACGAACAGCCTGATGAACTTCCTGGTCGCCTGCCTGCTGGCACTCGTGCTGGCGGCATGCGGTGGTGGCGGCAGCAACGACGGATGCCAGAACATCGACCCGTCGCGCACAAGCGCTTTGCCCGGTTGCGGCGGCAGCACCAGTCCCGGCACTGGCGGCACGCCGACCACCGAGGGCACGCTGACGCTGGCCATGACAGACTCCGGCGGAGCGCCTTTCAATGCGCTGACACCTGCCAAAGGGGCCAAACTGACCGCGGTGCTGAAAAACGCCCAGGGCCAGGCTGTGGCGAATGCGGTGATCGCCTTCACCAGCACCGACCCGAGCGCCGTGTTCTCGCCGAGCAGCGGCACCGCGCTGACCGACTCCAGCGGCGCCGCCAGCGTGCAACTGGCGGCGGGCACCGTGGCCGGCGCATTCACCATCACAGCCACCTACAGCGCCACGCCAACGATCAAGGGCACGGCCAGCTATACCGTGTCCTTCCCGACCGGTAACGCCCCCAGCATCGCGCTGTCGATGACCGATACCAGCGGCGCCGCCACCAACGCCCTGACGCCATCCAAGGGCGCCAAGCTGACCGCCCTGCTGAAAAACAGCCAGGGCCAGGCCATCGCCAACGCGGTCGTCGCCTTCACCAGCACCGACAGCAGCGCCGTATTCACGCCGACCTCCGGCAGCGCACTGACCGATGCCAACGGCATGGCCAGCGTCCAGCTGGCGGCCGGCACCCAGGCCGGCGCCTATACCGTCACCGCCACCTATGCCGCCAGCGCGCCGGCCACCAAGGCCAGCGCCAACTACACGGTCAGCTTCGCCGGCAGCAGCGAGAGCGCCTCGACCATGGCGCTGGCGATGACCGACAGCAGCGGCGCCGCCTTTAACGCCCTGACGCCATCCAAAGGCGCCAGCGTGAGCGCCACGCTGAAGAACAACCAGAACCTGCCGATTGCCGGCGCCCTGGTCACCTTCAGCAGCACTGACGGCACGGCAGTGCTGAACACCCCTACCGCCCTGACCGACGCCAGCGGCGTCGCGCGCACCCAGCTGGGGGCCGGTGCACTGGCCGGAGCCTTTACCCTGAACGCCAGCTACGGCAGCGGCAGCAGCAGCGCGCGCGCTTCGGCCAACTATACGGTCAGCCTGCCGGGCGGCAGCAACGCCCCTACCGTGGTACTGGCCATGCTGGACAACAGCGGCGCCGCCTTCAATGCGCTGACCCCGACGCGGCCGGCACGCCTGCAGGCCACCGTCCGCGACAACCAGGGCCTGGCGGTGCCTAATGCCGTGGTGACCTTTACCAGCACCGATTTGTCGGGGGTATTCTCGCCCGCCACCGGCACTGCGCTGACCGATGCCAGCGGCGTCGCCAGCGTGCAGCTGGCCGCCGGCAGCCAGGCTGGCGCCTTTACCGCCAGCGCCGCAACGACCGTCAGTGGCAGCAATCTCAGGGTATCGAGCGGCTACACGGTCACCTTCCCGGTCGTGAGCTTCAGCACCATGTCGTTCAACCCCACCTCGGTGCCGGCCGGCGGCAACGCCAGCATCACCATCTCCTTGCAGAGCGGCGGTGCGCCATATACCCAGCCGGTTGCCGTCAGCTTCACCTCCTCCTGCGTCGCCTCCGGCAAAGCCACCATCGGCACGCCGGTCGTCACGCAAGGCGGTGTCGCCATCGCCAGCTATACCGACAAAGGCTGTGCCGCGACCGACACCGTGACCGCCACGGCCATCCTGCCGAACGCCACCCTTAGCGCCAGCGGCAACGTGACGGTGCTGCCGCCATCGGTCGGTTCGATCAAGTTTGTCGGCGTCGACACCGCCAATATCGCGCTGAAGGGCACCGGCGGCCCGGGCCGCCCGGAATCGGCCACGGTCAAATTCCAGCTGTTCGACACCAATGGCTCGGCCCTGTCGGGACGCATGGTCAATTTCACCTTCTCCGACAGCGGCACCACCACCACGACCGGCGGCTTGAGCCTCAGTCCAGCCGCCGTCGTCTCCGCCGCCGACGGCACCGTGACCACAACGGTGAGCAATGGCGTGCAGCCTACATCGGTGCGCGTGGTGGCCAAGGTCGCCAACAGCAATCCGCCGCTGACCACCGTCTCCAGCTTGCTGGTGGTATCGAACGGCGTGCCGGACCAGGCGCACTTCTCGCTATCCACCGCCATCGGCAACTGCGAAGGCTGGGTCATCGACCAGCTGTGCAGCACGGTCAAAGTCATCCTGGGCGACCACTTCGGCAACCCGGTCCCGGATGGCACGGCGGTCAACTTCACGGCGGAAGGCGGCAATATCGGCGCCTCCTGCGTGACCAAGGATGGCCTCTGCACGGTGCCGCTGTACTCGGCGAACCCGCGCCCGACCGGCGGCCGCGTCACCATCATGGCCTTCGCGCTGGGCGAGGAAAACCTGATCGACAACAACGGCAATAATACCTACGACGCCGGCGATACCTTCCTCGACAAGAGCCCTGACATCTACCGCGACGATAATGAAAACGGCCGCTGGGATGCCGGCGAGGCTTGCGTTGGCCCCAACTCCAACGGCCTGTGCACCACGGCCGGCGACGGAGTCTACAACGGCGTATTGCGCTCGCCGCAGCAGCCGAGCAACCAGACCTTGTATGTATCGTCGGCGCTGGTGCAGCAATTCAGCACCAGCAGCGCAAATATCGCCATCGCGCCAGCCACCACGATCAGTTGCTCGCCTGGCGCCGCGGTCGACGTCGTGGTACTGGTCAGCGATTTGAACGGCCTCATGATGCCGGCCGGCTCCACCATCAAGTTTGAAACGACCAACGGTGGCGGCACCTTCCCGGCCGGAGCGATCGTACCGAACGTGGTGCTTGGAGTTGGCCAGCCGCTGTCGATCCCGACATATAACGTCACCATCAGCTGTCCACTAGTCGATAACCCGGGCCGCTTCATCGTCACGGTGACGTCGCCAAGCGGAGTCCAAACCTCCGCCTCGCGCAACATCGATTAAGTACGGCCCAGTTCGCGCTGCAGGAACCGCCAGATTTCCGGTGCCTGCAGCGCGGCGATATTCAGGCGCATGTAGCGCGACGGCAGCTGGCTTGGCGAGAACAGGCTACCCGGCGCCAGCAGCAATCCCTCCGCCATGGCCTTCTCGGTCAGCACATTGGTGTCGCACCCCGCATCCACCCACACGAACATGCCCGCCGGCGGCGCGCTGGCGATGCGCATGCCGGTCTTTTCCAGCTGCCGCACGACGCGCGCACGCAGGCCGTCCAGCCGCGCGCGCATGCGCTCCGTGTGCTTGCGGTAGCTGCCTTCCGACAGCACCTTGTGCACCACCCGCTCGCCGATATCGCTGGTGGTCAGGGTCTGCAGCATCTTGCGGTCGGCCAGGCGCAGCGCCAGTTCCTCCGAAGTGGCGATAAAGCCGACGCGCAGGTTGGCCGCCATGGTCTTGGAGAAGCCGCCCAGGTAGATCACGCGCTTCAGCTGGTCCAGCGCCGCCATGCGCGTGGCCGGCTGCACGCTGCTGCCCGGGTGCAGGTCGCAGTAGATATCGTCCTCCACGATGGTGATGCCGTGCTCCTCGGCGATGCGCAGGATCTGGAACGCCTTGGCTGCCGACAGCGAGGTGGAGCTGGGGTTGTGCAGCACCGAGTTGATCACGTACAGCTTGGGCTTGTGGATGGCGGCCAGTTCGGCCAGCTGCGCGATGTCGGGCCCGTCGGCCAGGCGCGGGATGCCGATCACGCGCGCCCCCAGCGCCGCAAAGGAGCCGAACATCAGGAACCAGGCCGGATCGTCCACGAACACCGTATCGCCGGGACGTGTGAACTCGCGCGCCACCATGTCCAGCGCCTGGGTCACGCCGGCCGTGGTCACGATCTGTTCCGGCGCGGCGCCGATTTCCAATTCCGCCAGCTTGTGCTGCAGGTGCTGGCGCAGCGGCAGATAACCCTGCGGCACGCCGTAATTCAGCAGGATGCTGCTGTGCTGGCGGCTGATAGCGCGCAGCGCATTGCCGATCGCCACCCCGTCCAGCCAGTCCGCCGGCAGCACGCCTGTACCGGGCATGTACTGGTGCGGCACGGTACGGAACATATTGCGCACCAGCCACACCACGTCCAGCGAGTGGGTGCTGTCGGGCGGCGCCAGGCCGGCCGCGCTGGCCGACGGCTGCGGCGCCTGCAGCGGCGCGCGGTCGCGGATGAAGAAGCCGGCGCCGCGCCGCGACTCAAGGTAGCCGCGCGCCACCAGCTTGTCGTAGGCCCCCACCACGGTGAACGGCGACACGCCGTGGCTGGTGGCGAACTGGCGGATGGACGGCATGCGCGTGCCGGCGCGCAGCACGCGGTCATCGATGCGGGCGGCCACGCTGCGCACGATCTGGTCGCTGAGCGACTCCCCGCCTTCGCGGGATAACAGGATTGTATTGGTCATATCACCATCACAGTGCGTGAAATTATCCGTGCAAGTGTATTGGTACTGTACTGGTTACTTATTCTACGATACACCCATCTACCCCAAAAAGGAAACCGCGCCATGAACCTGCTGCCATCCCGTAACGACCTCGACGCCGCCGCTGCCATCGTCTACGGCGCCATGCCCGCCACGCCGCAGTTTTCCTGGCCGTTGCTGAACGAAGCCCTGGGCACCGAAGCCTGGGTCAAGCACGAAAACCACACGCCGACCGGCGCCTTCAAGGTGCGCGGCGGCCTGGTATACCTGAACCGCCTGCTGCAGCGCGAGCCCGGCCTGCCCGGCGTGATTTCGGCCACCCGCGGCAACCACGGGCAATCGATCGCCTTCGCCTCGCGCCGCCACGGCGTGAAGGCCACCATCGTGGTGCCGCATGGGAATAGCGCCGAGTCCAACGCGGCCATGCGCGGCATGGGGGCGGAGCTGATCGAATACGGCGACGACTTCCAGGCCAGCCGCGAATACGCCAACGCGCTGGCGCGCAAGCACGGCTTGCATATGGTGCCGCCATGCCATCCGGACCTGGTGGCGGGCGTGGCCAGCTACTGGATGGAACTGTTCCATGGCCAGCCGGCGCTGGATACGGTGTTTGTGCCGATCGGCCAGGGTTCGGGCTTTTGCGCTGCCATCGCGGCGCGTGAGGCGCTGGGGCTGCGCACGCGTGTGGTCGGCGTGGTATCGAGCCATGCGACCGGCTACCTGGATTCCTTCCGCAGCGGTGAATTACGGGAGTCGCCGGTCAGCACCCAGCTGGCCGATGGCATGGCTTGCCGCCGGCCTGACCCGGGCTCGCTGGAGCTTGTGCAGCGCTATGCCGATGACGTGGTGACGGTCAGCGATGAGGAAGTGGCTCGTGCCATCCGCCTGTACTACCGGGCCACGCACAACCTGGCCGAGGGTGCGGGCGCGGCGGCGCTGGCGGCGGCACTGCGCTTAAAACACGATCCGCGCGTGGCCGGCCAAAAGGTCGGGCTGCCGCTGACCGGCGCCAATCTGGATGCGGAGAAGGTGATGCGCGTTTTATCGGAGGTGTTGCCATGACGCCGCATTCGCACGACGGCGCATCGTGGCCGCCACGCAGCATCGCCCCCGCCAGCCCTGAAACGCGCGGCATGCTGCTCGGCCTGATCGGTGTCGCCATCTTCAGCCTGACGCTCCCGTTCACGCGGCTGGCGGTGGCCCACCTCGACCCGGTCTTCGTCGCCATGGCGCGCGCACTGGCGGCCGCCCTGCTCTCGATCGCCTGGCTGCGCTGGAAGCGCGCGCCCCTGCCGGCCAGAGCCCAGCTGCCTACCCTGCTAGCCGTCACCGTCGGCTGCGTGATCGGCTTCCCCCTGCTGACCTCGATCGCCATGCGCACCCTGCCCGCCTCGCACGGCGCGGTGCTGGTCGGCATCCTGCCGCTGGCCACCGCCCTGTTTTCCGCCCTGCGCGGCCACGAACGCCCTTCCGCCGGCTTCTGGACCATGGCGGCGCTCGGCAGCGCCCTGGTGATCGGCTTCGCCCTGCGCCAGGGTGGCGGCGGCCTGCACCGCGCCGACCTGGCCGTGTTCGCCGCCGTGCTGCTGGCCGCCATGGGCTACGCCGAAGGCGGACGCCTGTCGCAAACCATGGGCGGCGAACAGGTCATCGGCTGGGCCCTGGTGCTGTCCCTGCCGGTCGCCGCTCCCGCCACCGCCTGGCTGCTGTGGCGCGACTGGGCCATGATCGCTGCCGCACCAGCCAGCGCCTGGCTGGGCTTCAGCTACGTCTCCGTGTTCTCCATGTTCATCGGGTTCTTCTTCTGGTACCGCGGCATGGCCCTGGGCGGCGTGGCGCGCGTCGGCCAGGTGCAGCTGGTGCAGCCCGGATTAACTTTGGCCGGCGCCGCCCTGGTCCTGAATGAAACTTTGCATATTGAGCATATTCTGTTCACTTTTGCCGTTATTGCCGTCGTCGGCGCAGGAAAACGCATGAAAGTGGCCCGTTGACCGTGACGAATTCGGCAATGCGCAGAGTACAATAGCGTATTCACGGAACCTTTTTTCTTGGAAATCACATGTCTGTCTACGAAAAACTGAAGTCGCTCGATATCACCCTGGCCCCGCCAGCCGCCCCGGTTGCCGCCTACGTCATGTACGTACAGACCGGCAACCTGGTGTTCATTTCCGGCCACATCGCCAAGAAAGCCGACGGCAACCCATGGGTGGGCCAGCTGGGCAAGAATATCTCGACCGAAGAAGGCAAACAGGCAGCACGCTCGATCGCCATCGACCTGATGGGCACCTTGCAGGAAGCCTGCGGCGGCGACCTGACCCGCGTCAAGCGCATCGTCAAGGTGATGAGCCTGGTGAATTCCACCCCTGATTTCACCGAACAGCACCTGGTCACCAACGGCTGCTCCGAGCTGCTGGGCGAAGTGTTCGGCGACGCCGGCAAGCACGCCCGCTCCGCTTTCGGCGTAGCGCAAATCCCGCGCGGCTCCTGCGTAGAAATTGAACTGATCGCCGAAATCGCTTAAACCTGAGAAATTATTATGAAAATCGAGACCCCAAACCCACTGCAGTGGAACTTCTCCGAGCGCGCCAAAGGCATGCAGGCATCCTTCATCCGTGAAATCCTGAAGGTCACCCAGCAGCCGGAAATCACCTCCTTCGCCGGCGGCCTGCCATCGCCAGCCACCTTCCCGGTCGAAATCATGCAAGCGGCCTTCGACAAAGTACTGTCGACCAACGGCAAAGTCGCCCTGCAATACGGCCCGACCGACGGCTACATGCCGCTGCGCCAATGGATCGCCGACTCGCTGTCGCAGAACGGCGCCAAGATCTCCCCCGAGCAGGTACTGATGGTGTCCGGCTCCCAGCAAGCGCTGGACCTGATCGGCAAAGTGCTGATCGACGAAGGCAGCAAGGTGCTGGTCGAGACCCCGTCCTACCTGGGCGCCCTGCAGGCGTTCTCGGTGTACCGTCCAGAGTTCCACTCGGTCCCTTCCGACGATCACGGCCTGATCCCGTCCGCCCTGGATTCGATCGCCGACGGCGCGCGCCTGCTGTACGCGCTGCCGAACTTCCAGAACCCGACCGGCCGCTCGCTGTCGGTGGAACGCCGCCAGGAACTGGTGGAGACCTGCGCCCGCCTGAACCTGCCGCTGATCGAAGACGATCCATACGGCGCGCTGTCCTACTCCGGCCAGCCAAGCCCGAAGATGATCGCCATGAATCCGGAAGGCGTGATCTACATGGGTTCCTTCTCCAAGGTGCTGACCCCAGGCATCCGCCTCGGCTACGTGGTGGCCCCGCTGCCGATGGTGCGCCGCCTCGAGCTGGCCAAGCAAGCCGCCGACCTGCACACCGCCCAGCTGACCCAGATGGTGGTGCACGAAGTGGTGAAGGACGGCTTCCTGGACAAGCACATCCCGACCATCCGCCAGCTGTACGGCGACCAATGCAAGGCCATGCTGGACGCGATGGACGTGCACTTCCCGAAAGAAGCCAGCTGGACCAAGCCGGACGGCGGCATGTTCATCTGGGTTGAGCTGCCAAAGCACATCAACGCCATGGAACTGCTGGACGAAGCCATCAAGAACAAGATCGCCTTCGTACCAGGCGCCCCGTTCTACGCCAACGAACCAGCCACCAACACCCTGCGCCTGTCCTTCGTGACCGTGCCGCCAGAGCGCATCCGCGCCGGCATCGAAGTGCTGGGCAAGCTGATCAAAGCCCGCATGTAACAACAGCCCAGCCCGTGTCCACCTTGGGGTTGCCCCTAGGGGCGAAATCGAGACACGGGCGCGACCGTAGCCGTGGCTCGCCGCGGCATGCGATTGGCTCCAAACGCACGGTTGTCATGCAACCGTGCGCTCTCTCCCCGTGATGAAATGAGCCCATGAAAACGCTCACTTCCATCGCCCTGGCCACCGTGCTGGCCGCCTCCTCCGTCCAAGCCGCCAACAACGACCCGATTGTCCTGGTCCATGGCTTCCTTGGTTTCGGCCCCGACACCTTCGCCGCCACCGGCTTCAAATACTGGGGCGGGTTCAACGACGTCGCCGCGCATATACGCGCCACCCAGCGCCCGGTATTCACGGCCGCCATGGGTCCGGTCAGCTCGAACTGGGACCGCGCAGTGGAGCTGTACTACCAGATCAAGGGCGGCTGCGCCGACTATGGCGTGCGCCATACGGCGGACCATGCGGCCGCGGGTCATATCCAGAAGCCGGCCGGCAAATGCTGGGCGGCCGATCCTGCCAACAACCCGAACAACTATCCGCTCGCGCTCTATCCGCAATGGGATGCCCAGCATCCGGTGCATCTCGTCGCCCACAGCCAGGGCGGCCAGACTGTGCGCACCCTGATCCAGCTGCTGGAGAACGGCCCGCCCAATGGCGCCGGCAGCGAAGGCGGCGGCACGCTGTATAGCGGGGGCAAGACGGGCTGGGTCAAGAGCGCGACAACCATCTCGTCGCCGCACAATGGCACCACCCTGCGCGATGTGGTGGTGGACTTTGTGCCCAAGGTGTCCGAGCTGGCCGGCAGCATCGTCGAAGTGGCGGGACTGGGCGGCTCCGGCGGCACCGGCTATAAATTCCGGCTCGAACAATACGGCCTGGCGCAGGGGCCGGCCGAATCCATCGGCGACTATATCGGCCGCACCCGCGGCGCACCGTTCTGGCAGCTAGCCAACCACGATGCGGCGCAATGGGACCTTGGCCCCGATGGTGCCGCCCAGTTGAACGGATGGGTGAAGACATCGCCCAACGTCTACTACTTCTCGATCGGTTCGCGCGCTACCGAGCAAGGCCACTGGTGCTGCAACAACACCGACCGCGTGATTGCACCCTTCCAAAGCAGCGCCTACCAGTACGCGCGCAACGACATGATCTTCTTCCTGAAGAACACGGCGGGCGAATGGGTGGTGCCGTCCATCCTGCAGCGCGGCATGGGCTCGTACCGCGCACCGGACTGGTATGCCAATGATGGCGTGGTCAATACCAGCAGCATGCGCGGACCGGACGGACAGCCGCAACGCCTGTTCGACGGTACGCCGTCCAAGGGCAGCTGGAACTACATCGGCTACTACGACCAGTACGACCATTTCGATGTGATCGGATGGGATGCCGCGCCATGGGCGGTCTATCCGATTTACGACAACCTGCTGTCCATCCTCTCGAGGCTCTGACCATGCGGCTCGTGCTTGCCATTGCGGCGATTGCCGCCATTGTGATTGCACTGTGGGGGGATGGCGGGACACGCAGCGTCCCTGCTGCCGTAGCGGCCTTCAAGCCGGCCGCATCGCCGGTGCGCGCCGGCGCCGCCACGCCAGCGGCCGGCGCCACTGCCGCCGCAGCAGCCGCCGAGACAGCAGCGTCCATCCATTCCGTTGAAGTCCAGGTGCGGCAGGCGCGCCTCAGCGGGCGCGGCGAAAACGAAGCCCACCGGCTGCGTGCCGCGCAGCTGCCCGCAGCGCAAGCCATCGAGCTGGCGGCGATGGAAGCGGCCGAATCCGAGTGGCAGCGCCGCGTGAAAGCACTGCGCTCCGCCTGCGAAACGCGCGCATCCGACTGCGCCGGCGAACGCTCGCGCCGCTTCACTGCGGAAGAACTGCCGCTGCTGGGCAGCTACGAAGCCCCCACGCTACGCCAATAACTACGGCGCCGTCAGCAGCATCTTCACCGCATCGTCCTTGCCGACGTATTGCGCCAGCAGGCGCGCCATGGTGCCGTCCGCCGTCATGGCTTTCAGCATATCACCCCAGCGCCGCGCATCCTCGGCGCTGAACAGCTTTTTGCCCATCATGAGATGGGCCGGCCCATGCTGCCGGCCATTGCCCCAATCCTCCACCCGGATGGCGCCGGCCATGATTTCGTCCTTCAGGTAATGGGCGTAGACCATCTTTGGCGCCAGCAAGGCCTGGAAACGGCCGGCCTTGAACATCGCATACAGCCGGTCGCCCTCGTCCACGTCCTCGACACGGCCGATGTTGCGCAATTGGGTGACAAAATCCTCGTACGCCGGGCCGGCCGCAAATCCACGGCCGAAGCCCAGCCTCAGCTCGGGCGAGGCGATGAAGTCGGACATGGAATGGACATTCGGGTCGGCATCCTTGCGCAGCACGACCACATTCTTGACCAGCATATACGGCGCCGCCCATGCGAACACCAGGCGCTCTGGCGTGGCGGCGGCGGACAGGGTCATATCGACTGTACCGGCCTGCATGCCGGTCCAGATCGCGCGCCGCGGCATCACCCTGGAGACGAATTTGCAGCCACTACGCTTGCTCAATTCGTCCGCCAGGTCCTTATCAAGGCCGACGCCGGAGCGGTAGAAATTCCCGAATTCGTAAAGGCCGACGACGATGGGCCGCGCCGGGCAGGCCGGCGCACCGCCCTTCTGCGCCCACGCCGGCAGCCACAATCCCTGCAATGCAAAAGCCGCCAACGCCAGGCGGCACAAGCTACGCGACACGAACTGCATGCTGCTTCCCCTTAGCCGGTTGCACTAAGGGGATTATGACACGGCAGGCTTACTTGCTGGTGATGTTGACCATGCCCTTGAAGTCATACGGAATGACCACAGTCTGCACCTTGCCCGCAGCAATGCCTTCAGCAATCCGCATTTGCGCCTGCGCCTGCATGTAGGAGATGGCGCCCGCATTCGCGTTCAGGGCAGCGATACGTTCCGCCTCCTTCTTCGCGATCTGCACCTCGACTTCCTTGGTCTTCTCCTCGTTCTTGGCGCGCACCAGGTTATCGGCGCTCTGCTTCACCGCATCGCTCGGCACCATGCTGCCCACGCGCACCTGGGAAATCACAATGCCGTTCAGCTTTTCATCGGCCAGGGTGGCGATCATGGTAGCCTGGATCTCCTGCTCGATCTGGGTCCGGTTGTCGTTCATGTTCAGCGCCTCGTACTTGCGCGCCACCTTGTACACCGCATTGCGCGCAGTCTGCGAAATATAGGCGTGCATCAGGTAGATGTCGCCGCTCGCATCTTGCGTGTGGAAGGCGCGACTCTTGTTGATGTACAGGTCCGACACGGCCGACGGCGTAATGTTGTAGATCACCGCCAGGTCGAAGTCCTTCATGGTGGAGTTGTCGGCCGCCAGCGGCATCAGGTCGCGCACATCGACGCTGACGTCCTTGATCGGGAACGTCAGGATCGAACCCACGATGGTCTGGTTAAAGCTGCCCGCCACGCGCTCCTCCGCCTCCACCGTCTTGTCGAAGTTGACGCGCAACCCTACTTCGCCGGTGTCGATCACCTTGCAGCCTGTCAGCGCAACAACCGAAAACAGGGCAGGAACCATCAGCAGCGCAATTTTTTTCATGATCTTTCTCAATGAGTTAAGTGAGCCTGCATTTTATTGCTTTACCAACACAAAAAAATCATAGAAAAATCACGGAAATTACCGTTAATTCTTTGCCAACGCGCTCGCGCAATGATCACAAAATGTCACAAAACCCCTTAGCTTGTCGGAAACTTTGACCAACTATCATTAATTCTTCGTCTTATTTCAGCAAAACCTTCCTTGAATTTTCACAATTCCAGTTGGCAACACGGTATCATCCAAAGCACATCCTACTCACCCCTAGTCAGCATGAATCAAGGCGGTACCAGCTTTTCCCCACGGCGGGATGCCGTGATTTTGATTGTTGATGATGCGCCGGACAACCTCTCCGTCCTGCGCAAGTTGATGGTCGAGCAGGGTTACCAGACGTACGTCGCCAACTCCGGCGAACGCGCGCTTGAAATCGCGCGCCGCGTGCACCCGCACCTGATCTTGCTGGACGTGATCATGCCCGGCATGGACGGATTCGAAACCTGCCGCCAGCTCAAATCCCACCCCGCTACCGAAGACATCCCGGTGCTGTTCATGAGCGCCCGCAACGAGCAGGAAGACGTGGTGACCGGCTTTGAACTGGGCGCGGTCGATTACATCGGCAAGCCGCTGCGCATGGCCGAAGTGTGCGCCCGCGTGCGCACCCAGCTGCAGATCCGCTTTGCCACCGAAACGCAGCAGGAGCAGTCGGAGCGCCTGCGCACCATCGTCAACAATATGGCCGAGGGCCTGCTGATCATCGAAGCGGACGGCCGCATCCAGTTCACCAACCCGGCCTGCGACCAGCACCTGGGCTATATGGCGCACGAGCTGGCAGGCAAGTCGATCTCCGACCTGCTGAACCCACTGGTGGCCGACGAATACCTGGAATACTTCGCCCGCTACGCCGCCAATCCGGAAACGGCGCACAGCCACGGCACGCGCGAAGTGATCATCCGCCACCGCACCGGCAAGTCGGTGTGCATGGACCTGACCCTGACCCCGATGTTCCTGCGCCAGCCGCTGTTCATCGGCCTGCTGCACGACATCACCCACCACAAGCTGTCGGAAGACGCGCTGCAGCGCGCGGCGATGATCGACCCGCTGACCAAGATTGCCAACCGGCGCCACTTCGACTCCTTCCTGGAGAAAGAGTGGCAGCGCGCCATGCGCACCGGCGCCCCGCTGTCGCTGGTGGTGCTCGATGTGGACCACTTCAAGCTGTACAACGACACCCTGGGCCACGCCCAGGGCGACGTCTGCCTGCAGCAGGTGGCGCAGGCCATCGGCGGCCACGCACTGCGCGTGACCGACCTCGCAGCGCGCTACGGCGGCGAAGAATTCGTGCTGCTGTTTGCCGAGACCGACGCCGATGCCGCCTTCCAGATGGCCGAATCGATCCGCACCCATGTGGAGTCGCTGCGCATTCCGCACCCGCGTTCCGCAACCTCGCCCTTCATCACCGTCAGCATCGGCGTCGCCACGCTGTGCCCGACGCCAAGCGACAATATCGAATCCCTCTTCGTCGCCGCCGACCGCGCCATGTACGTCGCCAAGGAAGACGGCCGCAACCAGGTGCGCGCTACGCGCCCCCCCACCACCGCCATCGAAGCCGCCCGCGCAATTCGGGGCCAGATCTGACATCCGAGCGATAGAAGTGGGGGGGGGGGGGGGGGGGGGGGGGGGGGGGGGGGGGGGGGGGGGGGGGGGGGGGGGGGGGGG